>CAZSDX010000198.1:0-11285 GCA_964605685.1 uncultured Polyangiaceae bacterium | reverse complement strand
GGCGGCGGCCTCCTCGGCGGCCTGCTGGGCCCGGGCCACCCGCCCGGAGGCAGCCTCGGCGCGCTCGGCGCGCAGCGAGGCGAGCTGGCTGAGAGCGGTCTTCTTGGCCATGGCCTCCCTCAACGCTTGCGCAGGGGGGTACCGGAGGACCTGGGCTTCTTGCTGGCCTTGCTCGTTTTGCCCCCCGCCGCGCCGGACCTCGCGGGGGTTGTCCTGGGGGGGGCTGCCTTCGTCGCCGGGGAGGGCTTCTTGGCGCCGGCCTCGCCCCGGGGGACGTGGTAGGTGAGGGTCTTGGCCAGCTCGGAGCGCTGCCGGTCGACCTGCCGCTGCAGCTCGTTGATGGCCGGGAGGAGCTGCTCGTAGAGGGCGAGGGGTTCCTTGCGGATCTGCGGCTCGGAGAGCAGCGCGTAGGTGAGCCAGGGGAAGACCGCGGTGACGTCGCAGTGGCAGTAGACGCTGCCCTGCTGCACGCTCTCCTGGGAGACCTTGCCCCAGGTGTGCCCCTCCCCCGCCGGGCAGCTCGACAGGGCGCCGTTGTCCACCGGATCGACGCAGAATTGCACGTCGATGTCGAAGCCATCGGTGCGAACGTTGAGGATCTGGTCGAGGAGCGGCTCCCCCTGGAGCGTGTAGTTCTTGGGCACGCCGCCGCCGAGGATCCAGATGGCCATCTTCTTCTTCAGGGTGCTGAAGCAGTGGAACTGGATCGCCCCCATGGCAAAGACGTCCTCCGCCACGTCGATCTCGAGCTTGAAGGTGTCGCCCAGGAGCCGCTTGAGCTTGACGATGTTGAGGAAGATCGAGCCATCCTGCACCGCGCCCACGAAGATCGGTACCTTGTGCTTGTACGCCGTGGCCAGGAGCGAGGGTTGATCGACGCCGAGCGCCTTCTCGATCTGGTGGATCTCCTTCCCCAGGAGGTAGTGCAGCTCGGGCGTGGTCATCCGCCGCTGGAACGCGGGCTTCTGGAGCAGCCAGCTGAAGAGCTTGTCCGTCTGCAACAGCACGTCCTCGTCCATGCCGAGGTCGTAGATCCGGATGATCCTCGCCAGGCGCAGCGCCACGTCCCCCGCGTTCGGATCGATCTCCCGGATCCGGTGGCCGATCACCCGGTGAGCGTCGTGGTAGAGGTTCGCCCCGGTGGTGGTGATGCAGTCGATGAAGCCCCCCTGGATCAGCGGGATCAAGCAGGACTGATGGAGCCCCGCCGGGGTCATCGCCCCGCTCAGCGTCAGGAACACCGCCGCCCCCTCCTCGATGCTGCGCTTCATCAGCTGGAAGGCGGTTCGCTCCTGGCGGCCCACGTAGGCCGGAAACGCGGCGGCCAGCAGCTCCGAGGGGCGCTCTCGGCCCGTGATCCCCCGGGGCCGGACCTCGGGGGCTCGCCGGAAATCACGGACCAGGTGCTCACGATCTTTCGCCATGACCTCGCTGTGTGCTTTCCCCCCGCAGGTGCGTCAAGCATCCCTTCGCTCGCCCCCGCCGCGAAGCGCCGCCAGCGCCGCCAGATCCCCCTCCGCCGTCGCTCCCTCCACCACCGCCAGCGGGAACGACAGCGCCACGCCTCGCTCCTCGTCCAGCCTCAGGTGTTCGCCATCCACGCTCCCGTGGGCCCCGCCCCGCAGATGCAGCTCCCTCAGCGCGGCCTCCACCCTCGCCGCAGCCTCCTCCTCCAGAGGTTTCAGCGCCATCGCCAGCGGCACCCCCACCAGCTCCTCCACCCACAGCACCCCCTCCCTACTGTCCAGCCGGAACACCGTCGCCAGCTCCTCTCGTCCCGCCTGCGCGATGGCTCGCCCCAGCGCCAGCGCTGCCCCCTCCGCCGGAACAAGCCTCACCCTCCGCTTCAGGATGGTGTCAAAAACAACACCTCCTCCCAGCGGCACCAGGCGCCGGCCAACCTCGGCTCCTGCGCCCCCGCTCCTCGTCACCTTTCTCGCGGGCGCCGTCACCCGGAAGGAGCGCCCACGGAGCGCCGCGCTTGCCTCCTGGGCGGTCGCCGGACGATCCTGAGGGGAGCGGGCCAGCAACCGCCGCAGTACCTCGTCGTGGCCGGGGCCCAGCTCGTCGTAGAGGGAGCTGGGCCACACCGCCAGGTCGTCAGCAGGGGCCGGTCGCTCCCCGGTGAGCGCCTCGTAGAGGATGGCGCCGGCCCCGTAGAGGTCGCTGGCGACGGTGGCTTTCCCTCCGGCCCACAGCTCCGGCGCCATGTAGGCCAGCGAGCCGATGAGCCCCGCGGTCACCGTCGCCGCCGAGTCCCCCACGTGCGCCGCGCCGAAATCCGCGAGGTACGCCGCCCCGGCCCCGTCCAGGAGCACGTTCGAGGGCTTGAGGTCCCGGTGCAGGATCCCGATCCGGTGGGCATCCGCGAGCGCGTCCAGCACCGCCAGCCCGATCTCCACTGCCCGCTCCGGCGACAGCGCCGTCGAGGCGAGCACGTCCGCCAGGGAACCGCCCTCCATCCAGGGCGTGACCACCGCCGGCCCCTCCGGGAAGAACCCGAGCAAGGGCAGGATCTTCGGGTGCCGCAGCAAGCCCAGGGCCTGCGCCTCCCGCCCGAAGCGAGCCACGGCGTCCCGGCCCTCCAGCCCCCCGGCCCCGGCCCGCAGGACCTTCACCGCCACCTGCTGTCCTGTCAGCCGATCCTCGCACCGGAACACCCGGGCCGCCGGTGTCGTCGCCACCTGTTGCCCCACCCGGTAGCGACCGTAGAGCAGCCCCCCGGGCGCCTCCCGTGGCGCCTCGTCCGGTACCTCCTCGACGGCCCCGAGGCTCGCCCTCGCCTCCTGGAGCCCGAGCCGCTCGAACACCCGTGCCAGCAGCGCCCTCGCCGCACCGCTCTCCGGCGCGTCCTCCGGCACCGCCTGGAGCGCCTTCGCGGCCTTCTCCAGCTTGCCGTTGGCCACCAGCAGGCGCCCCAGCTCCAGCGACGCCCGGGCGTCCTCCGGCTTCTGCTGGAGCCTCGCCCCCAGCGCCCTCGCCGCCCGCAGCTCCTCTCCTCCTCGCCGGTACGCCAGCGCCGCCTCCAGCAGCTCTCCGGCCCGCTCCCATGCCTCCCCCTCCTCCACCCCGAGCCCCGCCGCGCGGAATGCATAGGCCGCCCCCCGCCCGAACCCCCTCGCCAGCAGCTCGTACCCCAGCGCCTTCGCCTCCGGCTCCTCCATGCGACGCGACGCCTGCGCCAGCAGATCATCGGGACCAAAGGCCGCCACCAGCCGCAGCGCCTTCGCCCCCATCCCGTGCTCCACCGCCAGCCTCGCCGCCTCCTCGAAGGCCGCCGCTCGCTCCAGCAGGTCGACGGCCCGGGCCACGTCCCCCTGCGCGTGGCACAGCGCCGCCGCCTCCCTCAGCCGCTCCTCCCGGATCAGCTCCTCCACCACCCCCTCCAGCCCTTCACTCATGCTCCTCGCCCCCCTCCCCTGCATCTCCCTTCGACGAGGGGAGCACGTAGGGGGGCACCGGTCGCTTCCCCTTCTTCCTGGCCTCCTCGTCCGCCTGCTGCGCCTGCCTCCTGTCCACCGGGATCTCCCTCCCTCGCTGCCCGGGCCCGCTCCTGTCCACCCAGAAGTGGCTTCGCTCCCGCACATCCAGGTGGCAGTATCCCCCGACAGGGTAGAATCCTACCCCTGCAAACCCCTGCTGCTTCGCCCACGCGGCCAGATCCCGGTCGCTCACCCCGGGCAGCACCAGATCCATCGCTCTGCCGCGCCCGTGGTTCCCCGACCCTCGCGCCCCGGGTGCCCGGTACCCGGACACCACCCGCACCTCCTGGGCTTTGAAGTGCCGCTGGGCCTGGTAGACCCGGTCCAGCAGCGCGGGCTCCACCGGGTGCGTCAGCCCGGCGCGCAGATCCCTCAGCAGCCACGTGGCTCGCTCTAGGTCCTGCACCCGGAACCCCCCTTCGTCCCCCAGCGCCGGCAGCTCCACCGATTCCCCCGAGTTGAGGCTTACCAGCACCAGCTTGGGGCGCCCCGCCTCATCCACCGGGGCCTGGCGCCCTGGCGTGGGCTTGTGCCACCGCGCCACCGCGTCCCGGTAGGCCCGCCAGTTCGGAGCCCCGGACGCCGGCGCCGCGGCCCACAGCAGCGCGAAGGCGATCAGGAGCGAGGCGACCGGGAGGCTACCGCGCCCCATCCCCCTCGCCGAGGCGCACCGTGGCGGAGCGCGCCGCGTCGAGCCGCACCTCGCCGCCCGCGAGCGTCGAGGACGAGAGGCGCACGGTGCGGAGGTGGTGCGCCGTCACCGTGACCGCCTGGGTCTGCTCGCTGACCTGGAGCGGCACGAGCAACCTTGCCTCGGCGCCGCCGCTGCAGCGCAACGTCCTCGGGGTCTTCTTCCCGTCGAGGACGCTCAGATCCACGAAGAAGCGATCGGGGCCCACCACCGCCCCCACCGACGACGGCAACGACACATCTTCTTCCGCAGCGCTCCAGCGGAGCTCCACCGCGTCGCCCAGCGAGAGCCAGTCCCGCTCGTTGTTCACCTCCACCCCGTCGATGGTGAGGGACCCGATCACCGGCGGCATCGGTACCTCCACGGTGAACCCGGGGACGCCCTCGGCACCTCCGATCTCGAAGGAGACGGCTCCGCTCGCCCCCGGAAGCTCCCGCCCGGACGAGGTGTACACCACCCCCGACAGCAGGTGCGCCACGTCCGGGTACGCCCGCGTCACCAGCCGCGTCGACGTCGTCTCCGAACGGACCACCACCTCCCCCACGCGCAGCAGTTCCACCGGGCTCAGCGTCCTCAGCGGCACCGTCGTCGGCTCCACCGCGTCCAGCGCGCGGCACGTCCCCTCCGGCGGTAGCTCCGGGATCGCCCCCACCAGCCTCGCCACCACCCCGGGATCCGTCCCCTCCTGCACCCGCAGGAAGGTCGCCGACGCCACCTCCCTCGTCCCCTGCTGCTCCACCCAGGGCGACGTTCGCTCCACCGACAGGTACCCGTGGACGCTCCCAGTCTCCTCGCCCCCGGTCGTGCCCGCCTCCACAGGGGTCGCGCACCCCGAAAGGAGCGCGAGCAAAACCGCGGAAGCCGTCAGGAGAGGGGTCACACTCGCACGCATGGACGTCCTGCCAGGGTAAACGCCCCCTCCCTTCCCGGCAAGTACCGCCCCCCCAAACCGGCCTCTCGACCCGTCGATTCCCGCGGTGTCGAAGAAGACACCATCCGGCAGGCCATCCCCGCGGAGGCCGACGGCCCGGGGTGGAAGCCGCCGGCTCTGACTCCCCCCGCGCGTTTGTCGTGCCCATGCTCGCCCCTGCGGCGTCTTGTCGGTCAGGCAGGCCAGGAGCGCTTGCGCTTGAGGGTAGCGAGGAGCTTCTCCAAGCCCTTGGCATCGAGGGCGTCGAGGTGCTGGCGCCTGGCCTTGTCCAGCGGGAGCCCCAGCACCTCACACACCGCCTCCACCGCCTGCCTCAATCCCTCCGCCTTGCCGCGGGCTTCTCCACGAGCTTCTCCGCGAATTTGGGCCTGCTGCAACGCCGCCTCCAGCACCGGGTTCTTCTTCGCCAGCAACGCGGCGGCCACCGCGTCGTCCGCCTTCGCCGCCACGCACAGCGCATCCACCGGCAGCGGCACCGCAAAGCAAGGATCCGCGAGGACGCTGCCGGCCTTGAGGTTCCGCCACGCTCCCTTCTTGCTCGACCACTCCAGGACACGCTGCCCCTCCACATCCAGCGCAAACACCCGCCGCACCCCTCGTTCGACCAGCAGCGCCGCCTTGGTGGCCGCGTGGCCCAGCGTCTCGGTGCTGACGATCTCGAAGGCGAGGTGTTCGAGCTGACGCCCGCCGGTCTGCGGGTTGCGAGCGGCGGGGTAGACGCTGGCATCGGGGGCGAAGTTGGAGAGTTCGTCGGTGCGGGTGAGCAGGTCGACGGCGGCGTTGAAGTCGGCGGTGATGTGGGCTTCAAGGAGCGCGGCGAGCTTGCTGTTGCGCTCGGCGTGAGGTTCTTGTGCGGGAGGCACCTCGAAGACCTTTCCGTGGAGGATTTCGTAGCCGGACTCCGGCGCCACCAGGAGTTCGTCGACCGCCGGCAGAGGAGCGCGGGGAGCGGGGCGTGGGGCGACCGAGGGCATGGCCAAAGCTACCACGGAGGTTGGAGAGACAACAGGGCGAGGTCACGGCCCGAGGGGGCTGGCCGTCGCGGCGCGGGTGGAGGCGTCCAGCACAGCGCAAGGCGACCGTGGGGCGGCAAGGCGGCCGTGGGACGGCGAGGCCGCAGGGTGGCCCCGGGGTGCCGCGGTCTCCCCCGTTGGTTCGAGGTTTTTGCAGCATGCCTCCCTCACAAAATGGCGCACGTCGAGTCAAAGGCGACGGAAGCGCATGATGGGGCCGAAGCGGGTGCCTTGCCATCCCTTGCCCGGGAGGGAGCGGCGGGTGAGGGCGCGCTGTTCCTTGTCCAGGCGATCCCAGTCGAGGTCGAGGGCCTTGAGGTGAACAAGCGCGGAGAGCTCGTCCGGAAGCGAGCCGATGCGGTTCCCGGTCAGGTCCAGCTCCTCCAGCCGGGAGAGCAGGGCGATCTGCCGGGGCAGGCTGGTCAGCTCGCTGGTGCGCAGGTCCAGGCGCCGCAGCGACGGAAGGCAGGAGATCACCGCGAAGAGCTGGCCCAGATCGATGGCCGGCTGGTTGTTCCGCAGCGCCAGGTCCTCCAGGGAGGTGAGCCCCGCCAGCGCCTCGGGGGGCTCCTCGAAGCGGGTGAACCCCAGCGACAGCCGGCGGAGGGACGTGAGCTGGGCGAACTCCGGCGGCAGCGCGGTCAGCGGGTTTTTCCATAGCTCCAGATCCTCCAGGGAGCGTAGCTCGCCCAGCTCCGGAGGGAGCGCGCTCAGGTGGTTGAAGCTCAGGTTCAGGGAGCGCAGCTCGCCCAGGTTCCCCAGCGCCGGCGGGAGGCGCTCCAGCCAGTTGCTCTCCAGCGAGAGCGTGCGCAGCGAGGAGCAGCGGCCCAGCTCCGGAGGGAGCGCCAGCAGCCGGTTGCCGCCCAGCAGCAGCCGCTCGACCTGCGTGAGCGCCCCCACCGCCTCGGGGAGCCTCCCCAGCGCCAGCTCGCTCAGGTCCACGAGGCGCAGCGACGGGAGCGCCCCCAGCTTGGGGAAGGCGTCGTCCAGGTCCAGGGCGGGGGTGCGCAGGTAAAGCTCCTCCAGCCGGGCGAGGTGGCGGATCGACGCGGGCAGCGCCCGCAGCTCCTTGAGGGAGAGCCGCAGCACCCGGAGCCGGGCCAGCGCCCGCAGGTCGTCCGGGAGCTGCCCCCGCTGCGCGTCGCTGATCTCCAGCTCGGTGAGGGAAGCCATCCCGTCGAGGGCGAGGTCGGCGGCGGCCTCGGGGTCGAGGTTGTGGGCGAGGTCGACCTTCTCCAGCGCGGTGAGCTGCGACAGCTCCGGAGGGAGCCCCTTGAGCCGATTGAACCCCGCGTCCAGCCGCCGCAGCCTCGACAGCTTGCCCAGGGCCGCCGGGAGCCGCGCGAGCCGGTTGCCGCGCAGGTCCAGCTCCTCCAGCGCCGCGAGCTGGGCCACCCGGGGCGACAGCTCGCGGAGCCGGTTTTGCCTGAGGTCCAGCACCCGGAGCCGGGAGAGCGCGAAGACCCCCTCCGGCAGCTCTCCCAGCACGTTGCCCTCCAGCACCAGCTCCTCCAGCGCCGCCAGCCCCCCGGTGGTCCGCGGCAGCGCCCGCAGCCCCACCTTGCAGATGTCGAGGCGCCGCAGCGAGGACAGCTCCCCCAGCGCGTCGTGGAGCGCGTACAGCTTGCCCCGGATGGTCAGCTCCGCCAGCCCGCGCAGGAGCCCGATCTCTTCCGGGAGATCCTCCCGGAAATCCATCCGGAGCTCCAGCGCCCGGAGCGCCGGCATCGCCGCCACCTGCCGCAGCACCTCCCCGAACGCCAGCCGCTGCCCCACCACCAGCGTCAGCCGCTCGACCCCCGACAGGGCCGCCAGCCCCGCCGGGATCGCCTCGACGGCGCTGTCCCCCAGCGACAGCGTCCGCAGGCCCGGCATCGCCCCCAGCGTCGCCAGGGCTTCTGCCAGCTCCAGGTTCGGCGTGGCCAGCAGGCGGAGCTCCTCCAGCCGGGGGAGGCGCGCCAGCTCCGGAGGCAGGGAGCGCAGCTCCGGGTTCCGGGAAAGGTCGAGGAGCCGCAACGTGGGCAGCGAGCCGATCTGCGGCGGGAGGGTCTCCAGGGCGTTGTCGGCGAGCGACAGCGTGCGCAGCTCGGAGAAGCAGGCGATGGTGGGCGGCAGGTCCCGCAGCCGCTTGCGGGTGACGTTGCCGGCGAGGTTCAGCTCGGTGACCTCGGAGGCGATCCGGAGCGCCAGGCGAAGATCGCGGAGGGAACGCCCCTCGGGGGCAGCGGAGGTGGTCATGAACGGGGGGCGTCCTAGGCCCTTCCGGCGGAGCGGTCCACCCCTGCGTCAGCGGGGTGCTGGGGGGTAATTCGGGGCGGTGTATTTCCTGACCTGGAGCGCTGCGACGGTCTCCGGCTTCAAGAGGACCACGATGGTGATGATCGGCAAAACCAGAGCGAAAAGGCTGCCAAACGCGCCTCCTACCATACCTCCGAGGGCTCCGTATTTCTCGCCGGGATCCCCCATACGCCTGGTAATCTCGAGCACTCGCGGCGCCATCACCAGCCCCTCCACCAGAAACCCGAGCAGCGTGGAAAGGATGTGGCACGAGGATTCTCCGAGGAGGGCCCAGCGGCTCCACGCCTGCAAGTTGAGGAGAGCCGCCGAGGCGACGATTTGCACCAACGAGAGGAACGCTCCGAAGGCGATACTCCCGAGGGTCCATGCGAACAGGAACGGATCGGATCGGACGGCCTGAACGGCAGGATTTGTCGAGGATGTATCGAGGAACATCAGTCCGAAGCACGGGGTCCCGAGGAGACCAAAGGCGCCGAAGACGAGGTTGAGGATGGCCACCGCGCGGGCCATCGAGGGCAGCGAGTTCTGGGTCATCCCGGGGATGATATCGAACCTTGGGGCGGCGCAAGGCGTCAGCGCCAGGGATCGAAGCCGCAGCGGGCCTGGCGGACGGCGGTGCGGGTGCCCCCGGAGGAGCGGCGGTCCGAGGAAGGAGGGGGCGTGGGGAAGAACCAGGCGTCGATCTCGTCCGGGAGGATCCAGAGGCGCTGCTCGGGAGGGAGGCGGCGGAGCGGTGGCCCCTGAGGAGCCGCCTGACCATAGGCGGTGTGCTCCACCCAGAAGCACTGGTCGCTCTCCCCGGGGACCAGCAGGTAGCGGGCGTTGGCGAACAGCACCGGGGTCAGCTCGTCGATGGGGACGTTGGCCCGGGTCCGGATCGAGATCCGGTGGGACCCCGGGGAGAGGCGCAGCTCCACGCCCGCGCCGGGGGTCTCCGTGGAGGTCGGAGGTAGCTCCGCCCGCAGCTTGCCGTCGATGACCAGGAGCAGCGGCTCCCCGTGGGGGTTCACCACCCGCAGGTACGGCGCCCGCCCGGACCAGAGCCAGGCCCCCAGCGCCGCCGCAGCCAGCCCCGCCACCAGCGGGCGCCGGTGCCTCCTCAGGCGGAGCGCGAGGGCGGTCCGGAGCCGGTGGAGCGTGGCCATGGTTGCCTTGCGGGGGTCCCGTGCGCTAGCTTGGGAGGTCGGGAAAAGGGTCCGTTGTGAGCCAGCGATTTGTCAGGTGTGCCCACTGCGGGTTCCCGCATAACATAACCGAGGAGACCTGTCCGATCACGGGGCTCCCGGTGAGGCCCGCCTCGGCCCCGAAACGCCGCCCTGCCCCTGCGGCGCCTCCCTTGAAAAACCAGCCCCCGCCGCTGCCCGCAGGGCCCCCGGTGCTCAAGCCGCTCAAGGTGTCCCCCGGGGTGATGGCGCTGGTCGGCAAGGTGGTGGACCGACGCTACGGGATCCGCTCGGTCATCGGCGAGGGCGGGATGGGCGCCGTCTACGAGGCAGAGCACCTGGTGCTGGGGCGGCTGGTGGCGCTCAAGGTGCTGCACCCGACCAACGCGGCCAAGCCGGAGGCGGTGAGCCGGTTCCAGCACGAGGCGCGGGTGGTCAGCTCCATCGGGCACCCGAACATCTGCGAGCTCTACGACGTGGGCAAGCTGGAGGACGGCACCCCGTTCCTGGTGATGGAGCGGCTGGTCGGCGACACGCTGGCCGACCGGATCAACAAGGAAGGCGCGCTGCCGCCGGACATCGTCTTCGACACGCTCCTGCAGATCCTGAGCGGGCTCTCGGCGGCGCACCGCAAGGGGATCATCCACCGGGACATCAAGCCCGAGAACATCTTCCTCGCCCGGACGCCGGGGAGCACCGAGCCCATCGCCAAGCTCCTCGACTTCGGGATCTCGAAGATGTCCGCGCTGGACGCGGACCTGCACCTCACCCGCACCGGGATGGTCATGGGGACGCCGTACTACATGGCCCCGGAGCAGGCCCGCGGCGACCGCATCGACCACCGCGTCGACCTCTACGCCATCGGCGTGATCTTCTACGAGTGCCTCACCGGCCGCCGCCCCTTCGTGGCCCCCAACTACAACGCGCTGCTGGTGCAGATCCTCTCCGGCAAGCCCAAGCCCCTCCGGAGCATCCGGCCCGCGCTGTCGGAGGCCTTCGAGCCCGTCGCCGTCAAGGCCATGCAGAAGCAGCCGGAGCAGCGCTTCCAGACCGCCGCCGAGTTCCACGACGCGCTGCTGCGGCTCCGGGTCGAAATTGACCAGGAGTCGCTCAAGATGGAAGCCGCCCGGAAGCTGGTCGCCAGCCAGCCTCCCCCGCGTCCCCAGAGCATGCCGCCCAGCGCCGAGATCCCGGTGCATTTCTCCCCCAGCACCGGGAGCGGCGAGCTGCCCCAGGCGCCCCCCCCACCCGCTTCCCGGGCTCCTCAGCAGGCGCTCCCGGCGATCAACCGCGAAAGCGACACGGACGAGCGCGTCCCCTTCGTCTCCGTCTCGCCCTCGGCCCTGGCCCCGGATACCTACGTCGACGAGGGGACCCCGTCCTTCGACGCGGAGCCCACGCAGATCGAGACGGCCCCCGCCCTGCTCCGGCGAGTCACCGAGGGAGAGGCCGACTTCACTACCCCCTCCAGGCCCCTCGACATCGCCGAGGCGGAGGCCATCATCCAGGCCGCCCAGAGCAAGGCCCGGGCAACCCCGCTCAAGCAGAACCCGCTGAAGCCAGCCCCAGGGCACCTGACCCCCCATCCCCGTGCCGACGCCCGGCCCCTCATCCCCCGGGAAGACCCCGGCCCGGCCCCGCGCCAGCGCCACAAGGCCGCGGCGCCCCAGCCGCAGCCCTCGCCCCGGGCCGCTCGCTCTCCCGCCC
>CAZSDX010000197.1:0-11291 GCA_964605685.1 uncultured Polyangiaceae bacterium | reverse complement strand
CGTTGAAAGAGCCGGTGTAGGGAACCCGAGGGCGTCCAAGGAGCCCGAGGACGTGAACGGTGACCGTGCAGGGAGGAAGCGATTCCGATGCGGGCGTAAGTCCAAGCGAACGGTCTCGACAGGTGGGTTCCGTGCAACGGTTACGGCCTTCTTCGCCTTCAGTTCGGCCCGCAGCGCTTCCAGACCGGCGAGGTCGAGGGCGGCGAGGTGGGCCCGACGCTCCTCGCTCACCTCCACGCCCAGCACTTCGCACAGGTCCGCCACCGTTGCCCGCAACCCGGCTGCCTTGCCCTCCCGCAGTCCCTCCTCTTTGCCCTCCACCTTCCCTCGCGCTTCCGCCTCCCGCGCGAGCTGACGGGCCTGCTCGATCTCATCGGACGCCTTCCGGTAGGCCTCCTGCTCCCCTTCGCTCCAGCTCGTTCGATCCGCCAGTTCCATCGCTTCACGCTGCGCTGGGCTCAGCTCCTTCGGCAGCTCCTGCAGCCTCGACCCCTGCCGGAACAGCCACGCCCACTGCTCCGCTTCCGTCTTCAACGGACCTTCCTCCGGCACCTTGGGCAACTCCACAAACGCGTATTGCACCTGCTCCAGACGGTTGCTTGCTCCCAGACGCTCCGTCATCCGCCACTTGCTCACCAGCGGCACCCGCGGCTGGCCGGCTGCGTCTTGCTCCGCGTCGGGCCACAGCTCGAAGTCGCACAGCGTCACCGCGATCACGGGGGCCAGTTCGACGTAGCCCTGGCCTTCCTGGAGCTGTCCTGCGTAGGCGCGGCAAGCGTTGAAGACCACGCGGTTGACGAAGCCCTTCATCGGCAAGACCTGCACCTCGATGACAAAGGTGTGGCCTCCCTGATCGCGGGCCTTGAGGTCGAGGATGCTCAGCTTGGCACCGGCGAGCGGAGGGCGCTGCTCGGGAGGCAGGATCTCGAGGTGGACGATGCGGTCGTTGCCCTGGCGGTCGAGGAGGTCGTTGAGCAAGGCGGCGGCGAGGTGGGGGTGTTCGCCGAAGATGTGGTGAAAGAGGTAATCGTTCTTCAGATCGCCGAAGGCCATGGCAAGTGCAAGGTAGCACGGGGTGGAGGAACTGGACCATCAACAGCCAGCAGCGACGCTGCGCAGCTCGGCCGGCCGCGCCCACCTCCGTGCCAGCGCGACCCGCTAGGGACACCACGGGCTGGCTCTGGCGCACCGCCGAAACGTGGGTCCAAGGCGCTTCGAGTACCAGAGCGGAGGGGCCCTCGTGGTCCATGCGTTCAACGATCACGGCGTCCAGTCTTCGAAGACCACCTACGAGCCCGGCGGGGTGGCCCGGCGCAGGCACCGCTCGCAGGTGGAGCAGATCGACGGGTGCTACCGGCGGCGCTACACCTACAACGCCGCCAGAGATCCGGTGGAGCGCTGGTGCATCGCGCCTACCAACGCGGTGGTGATCGACGACCAGGGGTGTGAGCTGCGCCGGCTTCGGCGGCGACAAGGGCGCCCTGCGGGTCTGGACCTTCGATGAACACGGGCGGGAGGAGCTTCAACAGAACTTTGCTCCCGGCGGGGAACCCTCCCCGGAGGGCGGCGGCTACCCTCACGCGACCAAGTTTTTTTACGGCAAGGATGGCCGGCTGGCCGGGCATTTCTTCGACGCGGAGGGAGCCTTGATCCAGCGGGTCGACTGCCGACAGCCCGAGGCCCGGTGCTACCGCTGAGTGACTTCTCTGGTTTTGTCCGGCTCCGTCGGGGGCCTTCGGTGCACCGGTAAGGTCACCGGACCAGGACGTTCTCCATGCTACTCCTCCAAGGCACATTCTCGCCCTCGCAACAGGCAAAAATCCGCCGCCTCTCCCGGCCCCAGGAGCATGATCCCTCGGAGACCGGCGGCGAGCTGAACATCGTTCCCTTCCTCGACATCATCATGAACGTGTTGATGTTCGTCCTGGCGACGATCCCCGCGATCTTCACCTCCACCCTCGACGTCACTGCTGCTCGAGTGCCTCGCCCTGGTACCCTCCATGAACCCCGGACGCTGGGCCTCTCGATGGTGCTCACCGCAGGGGGGGTCTCCTTCAAGACCAGCGCTTACCACGTGGGGCCCGGGTGCCAGGCTCACCAGCAAGGTTTCTCCGTCGCTGCCCGGAGCGACGGGAGCATCCCCTGGGAGGAGGTGCGGGCCTGTGCGATCAAGATCAAGGAGGCCAACCCCGAGCACCGAGACGAGCGAGACATCACGCTCCTCGCTGACCCGGGGATCCCTCACGGCATGCTGATCCGGGCCATGGACGCCGTGCGTCGCGGCGGGGATCGTCCCCTGTTTGATCAGGTCTCCCTCGGGGTTCCGAGGTGATCCGAGGTAGGGGCGGGTCGGCCTCCGATTCCCAGCGCCGTCATTCCTTCGTGGATGCGTCGCGCGGCGTCCTCAAGGCGGTTCGCCTCGGCGACCTGGAGGGCGACCTCCAGGGCGCTGGTGTACTCCGCGACAACCCGACGGCGGTGAGGCGGCAAGGAAGGCGTGGACGCCACGAGAGTCCGAAGCGCCTCCAGGGGGGGAGCTTCCTGGTGGCCCAGGCAAGAGTGGGCCAGCTCCAGGCTCTGCAGGCGGCAGGTGAGCCAGCGATCCAGATCCTCCGGGATATCGCTCAATCCACGGACCTTCAGCACGTACCCGAGCCGGAGCGCAGCGACGACGCCCCGGTCGTTTCCAGCGAGGGGAGCCGCCGCCAGCATCAGACACTCCAGGGCAAGCTCGAAGGTGAGCTCGGGCTCCAGTTCGAAGGCGGTGGCGAGGTGGCTGAAGAGGTCGCCGTCCAGCAGGTTCTTCTGGGCGTCGAGGATCCTCCGGGCGATGGCCATCCTCCGCTCGAAGATGGGGAGCGTCGCCCCCGGGGACCAGGGAACACGGAGGGGCTCCGGGGCTGGGTGGATCTCATCCTCCAGGGTCGCGCGCTCCACGCAGGCAATCCAGTGGGCGAGCGGGTCGGCTGCGTTGCGCTCCCGGTGAAGGAGCACCTGGAAGCTCCGCTCGTACTCTCCTCGCTCTGCCAGCACCGCACCGTCCGTGTCTTCCCCCGAGGGGGTGAAGTCCGGGGACGTGGTGTGCTCCAGGGGGTAGCTCACCGCCACGGATCGGTCGAGGCGGGAGGGACCGTGGACCTCGTCCTCCACCAGCTCATGCACGCCGATCCGATGCAACCGCCGCAGCATCCAGGAGCGCTGCAACGGGAGCAGGCGTGGCGCCAGGTAAGGCATCCGGAAGGTCTCCGGCTGGCGCTGCCAGGCGTCCCGGTCCACCAGGTCGAGGACCAGAGCGCGCATGGACCAGAGATCCGGGGCGGCGTCTCGTACCCTGGATTTCTCTGCGAACGGTAGCGCCAGCAGGAGACCTCCGCGTGCGGCGCGGAGCAGCGCCTCCCGGCGCTCGTTGGCGCGCAGCAAGAGCTGCTCTCTCGCCGTGGACCAGGCGCCGTTGGGTACCGGGAGATCCTGGCGCAAGAGCTCCAGCCAGACCGGGTGCTCCCGGGGGGTATCCAGGATCCCTGCGAGCAGCCCGAGCACCGCAGGGGGCGAGGCGGCGTGCTCGACGTGGACCGGTCGCCCCTTCGCTTGCTGGTGTGCCAGAGCCTGACGACGGAGCCAGAGCAAGGCGGCGGAGGAGCGTACAAACAAGAACCCTAGCCAGGGTTCCGAGGCGAAATCGAGCTGACGCTGGAGGAAGCTCCACTGGTCGTCGAGGCTGTCCGTGGAGGGGGTCATTCCTTGCTGGTCATGGACGCTCGGAGAACCCTGGCCTGCTTGACGACGTGCTCGCGGATCAACGGGTGGACCTCGTACCACTCCTCTCCGTTGAGGTAGCAGAGCGTCAGGTGGGTATCGAGGTAGCGCGCGAAGCGAGCCAGCTCCGCCGGGGTGTGGGCGCTGATGTTGGCCTGGTGGGTCTCGGCGATCTGGGCGAGGGCCAGGGCGTCTTCGTCCGCGATGGGGAGGAGGTTCGAGCACACGTGGCGGATGGTGGCCTCCACGGTGTGCTCCGGGGCGGGGAGCTCCCTGGTGCGGCGGAGGATCTCCTGGAGGAGACGGAAGAGATCCCGCAGGTGCCCCCCGGACAGTTCGATCAGCTCGTCGAGCACCTCTCGCCGCCCCAGCAGCCGCTGCCAGTCTCCTCGCCTTGCCACGATGTTCGCCAGCGCCTCGTAGCTGGCCGGCTCTGGCTTCCGGTCGCGGTCGCAGATCTTCAGGGAGTGTACCGCGTAGAGCCCGCCAGGGTCGTAGCTGGCCTCGACCCCCGGGACGCGCAGCTTGAGGTAAGGCGGCACCGTGTAGACGACGTGCAGCCCCGGGAGCCTGAGCTTGCTGGCGTGGATCGAGAACAGGCTCACGAGAGACTCCTGGACGGCCGCGTCGTTGGTGGTTGTCCCGCGGAAATGCTCGATGGAATCGACCAGCAAGATCACCTCCGGCTCCGCCATGGTCTGCTGCTGGATGCGTTTCCTGATCTGCCCGACGCAATCGCGGAAGAATCCGTGCGCATCCTCGACGAGCGCGCTGAGGCGCCCGGTCATGGCGACCTCTAGGCGCTGCCGGAAGGTTGGATCTGTACGGAGGCTGGCCTTGATCTGTGGCCTCAGGGAGGCTCCGCCGACCCCGGGGTTGCCCGCGTTGACGGAGAGACCCGCGGAGAGCTCCCCGAGCTGTACCTCCGTCTTGCCGAGAAAATGGATGAAGCGTTCCCAGTACGTTTCCCTGGAAACATCTTCACCCAGGCGCTCCTTGAGGGCATCGCTGAAGGCACCGCAGAGCGCGACGAGGAACGAGGAGATCTCGACAGGGCTGGAGCTATCCAGGTACCCCTCGATGTCGACCAGCAAGACCACCTGGCCGAGCCCCTCCAGGTCGCGCCGCAGCCTGCGCAGCTCGGTGCTCTTGCCCGCGCCGCGGTAACCGGAGAAGAGCTGGACCGTCGGGTGTCCCTCGGCGAACAAGATCCCGCGCTTGAGGAAGGCGACAGGATCCTGATCCTGGAACACCTCCCGCTCGTAGAGGGGCTCGTAGCGAGGGTCGCTCGGGTCGAGCGGGGAGAGGGTCAACGCCCGGAAAAAACTCTGGAGAAACGCAAATTCCTCCCTCGTCAGGCGCTCGCTCATCCTGCCTGACAGGCTAGCAAGGGTCGCTCCCGGCGCCTACCCGGAGCGCGGGGGCAGGTCGCGGAGGGGGACGGGGGCGGGGAGGCGCTCGCCGTGCTTGGCCCGGTGGAGGCGCTGGGCGGCGTAGATGCTGCGGTGGCCGGAGAGCAGGTAGGCCACGGCGCAGACGATGACGACGTGAGGGAGGAGCGACGCTCCCAGCAGCTCGACGGCCATCAGGGACAGGGCGAGCGGCGCGTTGGAGGAGGCGGCGAACACCGCGGCGAGCCCGACGCCGGCCCCCAGCGCGATGGGGAGGCCGAGCCACCGGGCCAGCACGCTGCCCAGGGCCGCCCCGACGAAGAACAGCGGCGTGACCTCGCCGCCGAGGAAGCCGGCCCCCAGGGTGATCGCGGTGAACAGCAGCTTGGCGGCGAAGGCGTAGGCGGGGAGGGCCGGATCCTCGAAGGCACGGACGATCATCGGGACTCCCAGGCCCAGGTAGTCGCTGGTCCCGCTCAGGCGCCAGAGCGCCACCACCACCGCGCCGCCGACGAACATGCGCAGGGGAAGCCGAGGGATGTGGCGCTCCCCCAGCTTCTTCAGCCCGTGGGTCAGCTCGATGAAGGCGGCGGTGGCCAGGGCCACGGCGGCGGCGAACAGCAGCCACTTGCCGCAGAGCAGCGGGGTCAGGTGCACCACCGGCGGAGAAGGGTAATGCGTGTGCCCGACGCCGAGCCCCTGGGTGGTCATGTCCCCCACCAGCGCCGCCACCAGGGCGGGCAGCAGCGCCTCGTACTCGACGCTCCCCAGGACCACCACCTCCAGCGCGAAGACCGTGCCCGCGATGGGCGTGCCGAACACCGCCCCGAAGCCGCCGGCCACCCCGGCGGCCAGCATCTGGTGGCGGGTCCGGCCCTCGATCTTCAGCCGGTGGGCGAACCAGTCCGCCAGGCTCGCCCCCATCTGCACCGCGGTCCCTTCCCGCCCGGCGCTCCCGCCGAACAGGTGCGTCGCCACTGTCCCCAGCAGCACCAGCGGCGCCATCCTCACCGGGATCTCCGGCCCCCCGTCGTGGAGCGTGTCGATCACCAGGTTGTTCCCTCCCTTGATCGATTTCCCCAGGTTCTCGTAGATCCACCCGATCAGCAGCCCCGCCAGCGGTAGCGCGTAGACCATCGTCTCGTGCCCCTGGCGGAAGCCCGTCGCCCGGTCGAGCAGCCACAGAAACAGCGCCGAGCTGGCCCCGCACAGCACCCCCACCAGCGCTCCCAGCACCAACCACCGCGCCAGCGCAGCGAGTCGTTCCGGTAGCCTCATGGTTCAAGGGGGTTCCCCAGAACCGGGACGCAGGCAAAGAAAAAACCAAAAAACCCTGCCCGGTTATGGGCAGGGTTCCTGAATCGGAATCGCGGTGGAGCTGACCGGGATCGAACCGGTGACCTCATGCATGCCATGCATGCGCTCTCCCAACTGAGCTACAGCCCCGCGTCGGAGGAGCCCTCTTCTACACCACCGCGCCGGCTTCGCAACCTTTTTTTCCGACCGGCTGCCTTTTTCCTGGAGGGGGCCGGCTTGCCAGCGGCGGCGGCCAACGCTAGCCCCTGCGCCATGGCGACAAACATCAGGCGGGTGCTGCCGGCGGAGGCCCACGCCCTTCAGGCGCAGGGGTACGTCTACGTCGACGTGCGCAGCGAGGGGGAGTTTCTCGAAGGACACCCGGCGGGGGCCTACAACGTGCCCTTGCTCCACACGGATGCCTCCGGGGCGAGGACGCCCAACCCGGAGTTCCTGGCGGTGATGGAGGCCAACTTCCCGAAGGACAGCAGGATCGTCCTCGGGTGCCGATCCGGGCAGCGCTCGATGAAGGCCGCGGAGCTCCTCGTCGGCGCGGGTTACTCCGGGCTGGTCGAGGTCAGGACCGGCTTCGACGGGGTGCGCGATCCCTTTGGGGCGGTGGTGGAGAAGGGCTGGAAGGCATCCGGGTTCCCAGTGACCCATGAGCCGGAGGCAGGGCGTAGCTACGGCGAGCTGCGCCGGAAGGTGGGCTGAGGCGATGCCCTGGATCCGAGCGAGGCTCCGCGATCAGCTCGTCTACGCCCGCGCCAACGAGGACGGCTCGCTGCGGGTCGAGAAGGGCTCCGTCGAGGTGCGCTACAAGCCGCGGGATGGGCGGAAATACCAGGCGGGCGCCGCCAACCTGAAGGTCACCGACGCGACGGTGCTCCCGGATGACACCTGCGCCGAGGCGGAGGCCGTGGAGCGGGGCGACAGCAAGGCGAAGGCCGCCAAGGCGAAGGCCGCTCCGGTGGCGCCGGTCCCGGCGGGCTCCATCGTGGCCTACACCGACGGCGCCTGCTCGGGGAACCCGGGGCCGGCGGGGCTGGGGGTGGTGCTGATCTCCGGGGAGCAGCGCGTCGAGCTGAGCGAGTACCTGGGGATCGGGACCAACAACATCGCCGAGCTGACGGCGGTGCTGCGGGCCCTGGAGCGGGCCGGGTCACCCGGGACACCGCTGGTGATCCACACCGACAGCCAGTACTCCATCGGGGTGCTGACCAAGGGGTGGAAGGCGAAGGCGAACACGGAGCTGGTGGGGTCGATCCGCGCGGCGCTGGCGGCGCGTCCCGGGGTGAGGCTGGTGTACGTGCCGGGGCATGCGGGGGTTCCGCTGAACGAGCGTGCGGACGAGCTGGCGCGTCTGGCGATCTCCACGCGCCGCACCCAGGCGTTCACCACCGGGGCGGCGAGGAGCTCGTCGTGACGCCGAGGATGCGCCGGGCTGCGGCCCGGGCGAGGAGGCCGCCGATGACGAGCAGGTGGCGGGGGCGGAGGCCAGAGCGCTCGCCGGCGTAGACGGGGCGGACCGGGATCTCGACGACCCGCCCGCCGGCGAGGGCGATCCGGGAGAGCAGGTCGTTGGGGTAGCCGTAGCGGGGGTAGAGCCGGTCGAGGGGGAGCCGGTCGACCAGGGGCCCGGCGATGGCCGTGTAGCCGCACTGGCTATCCCCGAGCGGGAGCCCGGTGGCCCAGGCGGTCCAGCGGCCCAGGACCCGGGTGCCCAGGCTCCTGAGCAGCGGCATGTCGTCGGCGCGAGGGTGGAGCAGCCGGTTGCCCTTCACGTAGTCGGCCTTGCCTTCGAGGATGGGGGCCAGGAGAAAGGGCAGGTCAGCGGGGTCCATCTGGGCGTCGCCGGCCATCACGGCGATGACGTCGGCGCCCCGGCGGCGGGCGAGGGCGTAGCCCGCGGCGATGGCGGCGCCGACGCCCCGGTTGCGCGGGAGGCGGAGCAGGCGCAACCGCGGGTCGTCGACGGCGAGGGCGGCCTGGTCGGTGCCGTCGTCGCTCCCGTCGTCCACGACGATGATCTCGTGGACCCACGGCGGGACGCTGCGCACCGTGCGTCCGATGAGTCCGGCTTCCCGGTAGGCCGGGATCACCACCGCGATCCGGGGGGTTCTTTCGCTCACGGGGCCGCCTTGTAGTCCAGGGCGGAGCGCTCGATGACCTGGACATCGCGGGCCGCCGCCGTGGCCTCCGCCTTGAGCTCGGCGGTGAAGAGGGTGAGCCCCCAGATCCCGTTGTCCCGGCGGCGGAACGGGTAGCGTGTCCCCTGGACCGTCTGCACGGTGGCGCGCTCGCCGTCGATCTCCGTCGAGGCGATCCCGGAGAGATCCTGGCGAAGTCGGCGCTCCCACCCGCGCCGGACCGCCTCGCCGGCGAAGTAGCGCTCGCCCCCTGCGGCTGCGGTTGCCTGGTAGCGGGCGAGGAGGCGGCTCCGCTCGGGCTCCGGGTACGAGTTGCGCACGAGTTCGACGATCTTGCGGTGGTAGTCGACGGCGGTGTAGCAGGCCCACTGGGCCTCTGTTTCCAGGTAGGGGAAGGCCTCCTCCAGGCGCCCCTTGCGCACCGCGAGCACGATGCGCAGGTAGGCCCCCTCGGGGGTCGTGTCCGGCGGGAAGCTACCTGCTCGGGAGACGAAGTAGAGCGCGGGTCCGACCCCGAGGGAGAGCACCAGGGCCCCGAGGAGTGCCCTGCGACGGTGGAGCTGGGAGCGAGCCTGCACGGTGCGGACCCTAGCACAGGGGCCCTGGAGTCCTCGCGGGGGGCTAAGTATTTCGGGGTGGAGACGCCGGGGGCGCCGCGGGCGGCGAAGTAGGCCTGGAGCACCTGGCGAGCGACGGTGTTGGCCTTGACGCGCCAGGTGGTCTTGTTGATGGCGAGGACGGCGAAGGCGATCTCGGGGTTGCGGGAGGGGGCGAAGCCGACGAACCAGGTGTAGAACTGGTCCGTGGACTGCTTGATGAGGGTGCCGGTCTTGCTGGCGACGGGGATGTTGGGGAGGTAAGGCCGCGCCGCGTTGTCGTGGAAGGCCTTGAAGCCGGTGCCGTCGCTGACGGTGGACTCCATCATGACGGTGACCGCGTCGGCGGTCTCGGCGCGGATGGCGCGGCCCAGGACGGTGCGTGCTGGGGCCTTGTAGAGCAGCCCGTCCTTGGGGTCGGTCACCGAGTCGACCACGTAGGGCTTGACCACCAGGCCGCGGTTGGCCACGGTGAGGGCGAGCTGGGCGGCGGCGAGCGGCGAGAGGGTCGAGTTCCAGAAGCCGGCGGCGGTGCGGGCGAACTCCAAGTTGGCCTCGGGGAGTTCCAGGGTGTGGGGGGCCACTGGCACGTCGAAGACCGGCGCCTGGTTGAAGCCGTAGGCCCGGGCGGTCTGGCCCAGCTTGTCCCGGTCCAGGTGCTTGAGGGCGAGCCGGGCGAAGACCGTGTTGAGGCTGCGCCCCATGGCCTGCGAGATGGTGGCGCACCATTTGTCTTTCTCCGGGTTATCCACCAGGTTGCTCGCGTCCAGCTTGTGCTCGCCGCCCCAGTAGCATTGCTTGGTCTCCGGGGTGAGCCGGGCGTGGTCGACCAGGGCCGTGCCGGTGATGATCTTGAAGACGCTGGCGGCGGGGGCCTTGGCCTCGACGATCACGTCGCGGCGGGGCCCCCGCTCGACGTGGTTGGCGTAGGCCAGGATCCTCCCGGTCTTGACGTCGACCACGACCACCGCGGCCTCCGGGATCTGCCCGTTGCTCAGGGCCTTCTCCGCGTGGCGCTGGAGGACCGGGTCCACCGTCAGCCGCGCCACCCGGTCCTTGTGGGCGGGGGCCACGGCGCCGTCGTCCTGGACGCGGAGCGCCGCCAGGTTGACCCCGGTCAGCGGCGGCGGGTCCACCTTGCGGGAGAACCCGCCGGCCTTGACCTTGGCCAGCTCCTCCGGGGCGGCGTCGGCCCGTGCTCCGCTGTCGGGGTTGAGCAGCAGCGGCGCCAGGCACAGGATGCCCCCGGCGATGGCCATTCCTATCCATCGGCGCATGGCCACCGGGGAGTAGACGGCGGGGTGGTCGGGGGCCAAGTTCTCGGCTAAGCCGGTCGCCGATGGCCAAGGCGACGCGTCCGCCCGGCTGGCTGGGGTTCGCCTGGCTGGTGCTGCTCAAGGATCTCCGCATCGAGCGGAAGAGCGGCGAGATCGTGGCCACCTCGGGCTTCTTCGCCGTCCTGGTGGCGGTGATGGCCTCCGTCGCCTTCTCCACCGGGGAGAACCGGGCGGCGGTGGCTCCGGGGGTGATCTGGGTCAGCGTGGCCTTCGCCTCGGTCCTCGCCATCAGCCGCAGCTGGCACCGGGAGCGGGAGGAAGGGGCCCTGACGGGCCTCCTGGTGTCGCCGGTGCCCCGGGGTGCGATCTTCGCGGGGAAGGCCCTGGGGGTGACCCTCTTCCTGTTCGCCGTGGAGGCGATGGTGATCCCGGCGGCGGCGCTGCTGTTCGCCCTGGAGCCGGCGCAGCTCGGGGGCGGTCTCCTGGGGATCGCCCTGGCAGCCACCCCCGGGATCGCCGCCAGCGGCACCCTCTTCGGCGCCATGACGGTGCGGACCCGGGCGCGGGATCTGGTGCTGGCCAGCGTTCTGTTTCCGCTGCTTTCGCCGACGCTTCTGGCGGCGGTGGCGGCCACCCGCGAGCTGGTGGTGGGCGCCGGCCTGGCGGAGCTGGGGGATTATTTCCTGCTGATGGGCGTCTTCGACCTGATCTTCTGGGCCGGGGGCCTGGGGCTGTTCGCCGTGCTCATCGAGGGGTGACCCCGGGGCGAGCCACCACCAGGGCCGCCGCCGTCAGGGGCAGCAGCCCATGCAGCTTGATGTCCAG
>CAZSDX010000196.1:0-11296 GCA_964605685.1 uncultured Polyangiaceae bacterium | reverse complement strand
CCGCGCCGCCGGAGCCCGCCTGGCCCCCCGCTCCACCGGAGCCGCCGGAGCCGCCAGTGCCCCCCGCGCCGCCGGGGCCGTTCGGGGGAGGGAACGTGGAGCAATCGCCGAGGGAGTGCTCGAGGGCGCCGAGGGTGGTGGGGGCGGAGGGGCGGTCGCGGAGGCAGTAGTCGTCGAGGACGTCGGGGCGAGGGGCGACCTTGGCGACGAGGGAGGAAGTGTCACCCTTGAGGGAGAGGTTTCCGGCGGTGGGGTCGGCGTACCAACCGAGGAAGCTGGCGGCGGGGACCTCGGTGAGGTTGGTCTTGGCCTGGTGGGTGGCGCCGTCGCGGTTGCGGATCTTCCCGGCGAGGAGGTTCCCGTCGGCCTCTCCGCTGGTGGTATCGAAGCGGAAGTCGATGCCGGAGGTGGCGACCAGGGTGTTGTGGAGTACCCGGGTGTTCTTGGCGCGGTTGAGGTAGATCCCGACGTCGGAGCAGCTCGCGATGATGTTGTTGCGCAGCACGCCGTCCTCGTGCTCGACGCTGCACGGGACGCCGGCGTCGAAGGCAGGGGCGCAGAACTGGGCCCCGGTGCCGCCGCCGCCGAAGGAGAGGCCGATACGGGTGCCGCCGCTCTGGTCGTTGTAGCTGCAGACGACGAGGTTCCGCTCGAAGAGGCCGCGCTTGCCGCCGCTCTTCATGAAGGCGCCGTAGCTGATGCCGTTGCCGCCGTCCTTGCGGAAATCATGGATGAAGTTGCCGCGGACGACCCAGTCGTCGCCGGTGTCGATGTTGAGCTTGGTGACCGGGTTGGAGGTCTGGCGCGGCTTGTCGTCCCCCAGGTCGCACCCCTCGATGAGCCCCCGGTCCGGGGTGTACCAGGCGCCGTCGGAGCCCTTGGAGGCGTTGACCTTGAGCTGCGCGTTGAAGTCCCGCACCGTGCAGCCGACCATGGCGAAATCGTCCGCGTCGCCGGTCACATGGAAGGCATGCTCGCAGGTGCTGTCGCTGGCGCAGACCCCCCGGATCAGCAGCCCCTCGAAGCGCCAGCGCTTGCCGGAGACCTTGAACCCTTCCACCGCGTCGAAGAGGACCGTCGCGCCCAGCGGGTTGACCGCCCGGACCACGATGGGGCTCCCCTCGGTGCCGTCGGCGGTGCAGGAGAGGTTCTGGTTGATCGCGTAGGTCCCGTCCGCCAGCAGGATCTCGTCGCCGGCCTTCGCCTTCTGGATCGCCGCGATGAGCTCGGCGGCGGTGGCGACGTTGACCGGGGCGGCGTGGGCGAGGCCCGGCGCGAGCAGCAGGGCAAGGAAGGGCAGGGAGGAGAGGCGCATGGCCTCCCCAGGGTAACGCCGAGGAGGCGCCGAGCGCAGCCTGGATCTTCCCCTCCAGGGTGGCCTCGTCCAGGTTCACCACGGCGGCCACGGTGGCGAGGTAGGCGCGCTCCTCGGGGGCGATCTTCCCGTCGGCGGCGGCGGCCTCGACGAGCAGCGTCATCGCCTCCTGCTGCGCCTCCGGCGGGAGCGCCTTCATCGCCTCGGTCGCGTCGGCCCGATCCACAATGGGGAAGATCGAGTCGCGCTCGCTCGACGGGATGCCAAAGCGCGCCAGCAGCCGCTCGATGAAGGCGTCTTCCTTCTCGTCGAGATCGTCGTCGGAGACCACGAGACCGGCGATGAGCCGGCAAACCTGTCGTCGGAGGGCTTCGTCCATGCTGCCGGCACGTTACCACACCGCCCACGCGCTGGTCGGTCCCGCTTCTCCTGTGCAGCCAGAGCGGCTGCCTGGCGTCCGCCCGGGTCGCCTCCGGAACCCTGAAGAAGGCTGGCCTGGAGGTGGAGAGCGCCAAGGGCAAGAACGAGGGCCACACCCACGCGGGCGACGTCATGGTGCGCTACACCGAGCTCTTCCCGTGGCTCACCGAGGGGGACGATCGGTGGCGTTTAAGGGCCGTTTCAGGTGCGTCAAATCCTTCGCATTGCGCGTTGCGTCACGGTGGTTAAAAACCGGGACCATGACACGCGCTCTGCAAACTCGGGGGTACGGGTTCTGGCGGATGTGGACGGCGAAGGCGTTGCGCCCGGAGCGGCTGCCAACGCCCCCGGCGAGGCCCTACGAGCAGCGAGGGCTGGATTGGGCGCTGGCGCTGATCGCGGTGCTTTTCCTGGCCGGGACGCTGCTGGTGGAGGCGATCCGGCTGCGGGGGTGAGCCCGTGCAGTTCCTTCGCAGGGGGGCGCGATTCGGGGGTTGACCGGGAGGAAGGGGCGGTTTTAGTGTCGCTGTAACTGACCCCGCTGGGAGGCGAACGATGGCGATCCAGGTGCCCCAGATCCGGATTCTGGTGATCGACGACGACAAGGCGATCTGCGAGTACGTGACGACGATCCTGGAGAAGGATGGAATGTCGGTGACGAGCCTCACCAACCCGCTGGAGGCGGAGGAGGAGGTGAGGAACGGCAGCTACCACATGATCATCCTGGATCTGATGATGCCAAAGATGGATGGCATCGAGGTGCTGCGGCAGATCCGGAAGCTGGACAGCGACGTGGCGGTGGTGATGTTCACCGGGTTCCCGAACCTGGAGAGCGCCGTGGCCACGATGAAGCTGGACGCGGTGGACTACATCACCAAGCCCTTCCAGGTGGAGGAGCTGCGGGCGGTGGTGGAGCGGGTGATGATCAAGAAGGGCCTGGCCCGGACGCCGGAGGAGCAGCTCCACCGGTTGATCGGGGATCGGATCCGCAACATGCGGAAGGATCAGAAGCTCACGCTCAAGCAGATGAGCAAGCGCACGGGGCTGTCGGTGTCGCTGCTCTCGCAGATCGAGCGGGCCGAGTCCTCCGCGTCGATCCCCAGCCTCTACAAGATCGCCTGCGCCCTCGACGCCCGCATGCAGGACCTGTTCGCAGACATCTGAGCTTCCCGCTTCCGGGGCTCAGGTGGGCGGCGGAGGCGGAGGATCGGTCGGGGGCGGGGTCGGGGGCGGGGTCACCGGCCTGGCTCCGGCGGAGCTGGAGCCGCTCGGGGACGAAGGATCGGGCCTGGGCGTCTCGGCGCAGCCCTGGAGGGTCGGCAGGAGACCCGAGGCGGCCAGCGCGGCGGCCAGGAGCCAGGGGCGGAGAGGAGTGGTCGGTGCCATGAGGACGGAGGGTACCACCAGGCGGCGCTCGGTGGTCAGCGCTTCCGGAGGTCGGCGCGCTGCCGGTGGATCGTCTCCAGGAAGCGCTCGACCGCCTGCATCACCAGCGTGGAGCGGATCGACGGGAAGATCTCGAAGGCATGCTGCGCACCGGGGAGCTCGGCGTACACCACCGGGGTGCGGGACGACGCGCGGAGCGTCCGGGCGAAGGCGCGCCCTTCCTCGACGGGGGCGAGGGTGTCGTGGTCCCCGTGGAGCAGCAGGAACGGCGGCGCCTGATCGCTGACCTGGGCGATGGGAGACGCCTCCTCGTAGGCCTCCGGCGCCTCGCTCCGGCGCTTCTTCATCACCAGCCACTCGAGGAGCAGCCGGAACGAGCGGTGGGGCCAGTGGCCGTGGCGATCGGTGAAGTCGTAGACCCCGTAGTAGGCGACGCAGCCCTGGACCGAGGTGTCCACCTGCTCGAAGCCTGGCTGGTACTCCGGGCGGTTGGCCGTGAGCGCCGCCAGCGAGGCCAGGTGCGCCCCCGCCGAGCCCCCGGCGATCACCAGGAAGTCGGGGTCGCACCCGTGATCCTTGCCGTGCTCCCGCACCCAGCGGATAGCCTCCTTCACATCGAGCAGGTGATCGGGGAAGGTCGCCCGGGGGCTCAGCCGGTAGCTGATGTTGACGCAGGTCCACCCGCGGGAGGCCATGTGGTTCATCGTCATCAGCCCCTGGGCGTTCTTGCTCCCCACGACCCAGCCTCCCCCGTGGACGAAGAGCAGCGTCGGCGCGGGCCACGATGCGCCCCTCTTCCGGTAGACGTCCAGCTTCAGCGGCTTGCCGTTCGGGCGGGCGAAGAGGATGTCCCGCTTCACCTCCACGTCGCGCCGCCGGAAGGGGATCACCCACGCGATGCGCCCCCAGTCGATGCGCCACCGCCCGTCCTGCTGCCCTCCGGCCTCGCCCGGGTAGGCCCCCAGCCCTTCCCGGAGCGCGCCTTCCAGGGCGGCCCCGGTGCACCTGCTCCGGCGCAGCGTCGCGGCCAGGCCCAGCCACCCCACCGCCGCGAGCCCCAGCCCCGCCCAGCCCGCCGGCTGGGAGAGCCCTCCGAGGGCCACCAGCGCCCCCACCGCCGCCGCCTGCCACCCCAGGTGGTGGAGCGCCAGCTCGTCGGTGAGCCAGCCGGCGAAGAAGCTCGCCGCCGACACGACGCCGGGGCTCCGCACCGGGCGCAGCACGTTGGCCGTCTGGAGCGCCATCCCTCCGCCGAGCAGCAGAAGAAGCGAGGAGGTCGAGGGCAGCGGGATGGGCAGGGAGGAGAGGAGCGAGGACATCGCCGGGCAAACCCTCTAGCATGATCCGGTGACCCGGACCTCCGACCGCAACGCGATCCTTTCCCGGCGCGCTCGCCTGGTGGCGCTGTCGCTGGCGGGCGCGGGCCTCACGCTCCAGGGGGTCGCGCCTCCGCCGGTGCAGGCTGCTCCCGCCGGGGAGTCGCCTCCGGGCGCCAGCGCCTCGTCCTCCTGGCGGGATGCTCCCCCGGAGATCCGCCTCGCCGCGCAGGATCTCTTCCGCCGCGCCCAGGACGAGAGCGTCCACGGCTCGCCGGCGGGGGCCATCGAGCTGCTGACCCAGGCGGTGTCCATCTACCCGCACCCCAAGATCCTCGCGGCCCTGGCCGCCTCCTGGGAGCAGGCCGGGCGCCCGGATCGCGCGCTCCCCCTCTACCAGCGGATCCTCGACGACGATCAGACCCCGGAGGCGATCCGCGAGGAGGTGCTCCAGCTCCAGGAGAAGGCTCGCCGCAAGCTCGGTGCCCTCCGGATCGAGGCGCCCTCCGCGCCGGATCGGCTGCTGCTCGACGACGAGCCCGTCTCCGCCGGGGAGATCCTCGTGCTCCCGGGGAAGCACCGGCTCGTCTACCAGTTCTCCGGGGACGAGCGGGAGAGCCGGGAGGAGTTCGAGATCTCCGCCGGGGAGACCCTCCTCCGTCGCCTCGGCCCCGCTCCGCCCTTCGCGATCTGCCTGTCGCCGCTCCCGCCGCCCCCGCCGCCTCCGGTCCGCGGCGGAGGTTGTGGCTGCGGGTCTCCGGGGGCTCCGACGTGACCTCGGAGGTCTACGCCCCTCTCCTCGCGGATCTACCCGCCGCCCTGGCGCCGCCTGTAGAGAAGCTCCATCTGGTCAGCGCCCGGGCGGAGGGGATCTTTCGCGTCCGGCGCGGGCAGGGGCTGCTGGCGCGTCTGGTCGGGTGGGTGCTGCGGCTCCCCGAGGCCCGGGAGCAGACGCCCATCGAGCTGTCCGTGGAGCGTGGCCCCCGCGACGAGCGGTGGAACCGTCGCTTCGGCGAGCGGCCGCTGCGCTCGATCCAGTGGCGCGAGGGAGACCTGCTGATCGAGGAGATGAACCTGGTGCAGTGCTGCTTCCGGCTGCGGGTGGGGGAGGGCGGCGCGCTCCATTTCGAGCAGGTGGGGGCGAAGGTCGGAGGGCGCGGGTGGGGCGTGCCGCTTCCCGGGTTCCTGTGGCCGAGGGTGGAGGGCAGGGCCGCCGGGGTCGGGGACGAGGTGGAGGTGGCGATCCAGATCCGTGGCCCCGTGGTCGGGCTGCTGGTGGCCTACGAGGGGCGTGTTCGACCCGGATGAGCGCGGCCGAAAGACGACGGCGTGGGGGCTCTTGACAGGCTTTCTGACCGGGGGATACGCTGCTTGAACAAGGAGAAAAACGATGAAATCTACCTCAATTTCCCGCAATTTCCATGTTTTTTCAGCGCTCCTCGCCTTTGTCGCCTGTGCGAGCGCAGACGACGAGGGGGGGCCGGTTGAGCAATCGCAGCAAGCCCTCGGGACGACCCCGGACACCTGGCGCCCACCCCCGCCGCCCGCCAACCCGAGGCCCGATCCCCTCGCGGCGCTCGAAGAGGTGCGCTCCCACGAACAAGAGCCCTGGGTTCAGTGCCGAACCACGCATCGCGCTGTGGCAGCGGACGAGCTGGGGCCCGTGATCGCCCACGGGTTCTTGGAGGCTCCCGGGTACCGCCGAGGGAGGATCGATGCTGCTCAGGCCCGCTTTTTGCGGCGAGCCTCCTTGCGGTGGCTGCCGTTGAGCCGTGGCTTTCTCTACGAAGACACCTCCCTCCCTTCCGCCAACCTCGGGGAAGCCCAGCTCAAGCGACTTGTGGAAGGAGCCATTCAGGTTGCGGGGTTTGAGCCTCCAGGCGAGCTGGACCTTCGCAACGCCTACGATACCCCACCCCGGGCGGGAGCCCCCGTTTCGCAAACCCAGTGGGTGCTGGGATTTTCCCACGACCGCGTGCCGATCCGCGGGGCGCTGTGTCGCCTCTCCGCGGCTCGGGAGCAAGAAGCCTTTGGTTCTCTGGTGTGCTGGCTCCCCACAGGGCCAGCGACAACGTATGAGCCCTTCATCGTGTCGGAAAGGGACACCCGCCAGATCGCGCTCCAAGCCGCCCGGATGCGTGGAGCCCGGGTGCTGTCCAAGCGGCACTACGAGCTGGAGAAGGTTCCGAGGGGGGAGCAAGTGCGGGGCCTGGCGCGAGAGCAGGTGGTGCTCTTCGATGGGGAAACGGAGATGGCGGTGACCCTGGACGGGCAGGGGCGCGTGCTGGAGGTGTTCCCGACCGGGCGAGGGTTCACCTGGAGAGGCTTGCCGCTGGATTACCAGCAGGGTCTCCGTGTGCAGGACACCGTGTACGAGATCGGCGCAGGTCAAACCGAGTTCCTCGATTCTGCTGATAAGTTGAATGGGGATAACTGCACAAACCCGGCAGAAGACACCGGACCTATCGCGGGAGTCTACAAGAGCGGTTTCGTCGTTTGTCAGAACAAAGTTCTTTCAGATTCATACCCTGGATCTGAATACTTGCGGACTCGCCCCCGTCCGGACAACGATTTTACCAACGCGCCCAACGCCCCACCTCCTACGGGATTCTCGCCAGATTCGTTGGGGCCTCAACTCCTTGAGACGATCTCCTTCGGAGGTCTCCAGATCCCTGCTCGACCCAGCACCTTTTCCGGGCCTCTTTTCAACTCCTGGACAGGGCTTGGAGATCCCTCCAAGTTCAAGGTGGCAGCCGCAGGATACGCAGATCTTCAGATCTTTCACTCCATCGGAGTACGCCACAAAAACCTCTACCAGAACCTCGGCCACCTCGGGTTCGCTACCCTCCAGGGGAAGACCAACCCCAAGTTCATCGCAGAGCAGGCCTTTGGTCCCAAGTATCGTTTCGAACTTCGGGTTCACAAGGGCGGCATCGACAACACCGCGGCAGGTCTATCTTTCATGGACGTCGGGAGCCTTTCGGGGAAGGCAGAGATCATCCCTCCCTCTCCGGACCTTCTTTACGAGGTTGTTGCTGACGGTTCCATCCTCTCCCACGAGTACCACCACCACATTCAGGCAGAAATCGAGTGGGAATACGGACAGGCACTTGCGGGGCCCGGCACCTTGGGGGATGTGCCCGGCGTGGCGGAGGGAATGGCCGATCTCTACGGCGCCGTCGCGGTCAACCGAGCGAAGACGGGTCAACTGGCCAATCTTACCGATACCTCCGACCCTTGTGCGAACCCGGATGCTTATCCTTCCGTCAACGTCAACGTACAGAGTGCTCCCCTCGTTCGTCCTCTCTGCAATGATGTTGTCTTTGCACCTGGTGCGGGAGTCTCCCAGGTTCAGCATGTCCGAGGGATGGCTCTCTCCGGGGCAACCTTTGCTTACACGAAACGCCTGATCGCTTCCGGTCTGGGAGAGGCGGCCTCCCTGGTGGATGTTTATGAGGGAGAATTTGTTTACTGGGCCACCTTGGGCAAGACAAGTCCCGACGTGGTGACCTCCCCCGGGGACATGCGTCGGGTCATGGAGGGGATGGCCATCGGTCTCCGATTCAAGGATCCCCTCTCTCCCTTTCGGCCCTCTGCTCCTGGAGGGGAAGTGGCTGGCGTGGCCCCCGCAGGGCGAAGGAACGCCATTCGAACATCTTTCGGCGCCAAGAAGATGAACTTCAACGAGGGAGGCTCCTTTGTCTGCGACCTCTCTTGCTCTGCTCAGGCGACCGAGGCGCTCGCGCTCCAGATGCTCGCCATGGTGGGGCCTGCCAGGATCGAGAGCAACCAGGAAGCAACCCCGCCGACCTTTGACCTCCTCACCCCCACCGGGACGGCTTACGAACTCTTCACGGGCAACACGAACCTGCTCCACCTTGAGTTCAGCACTTCTTCGGCTTATACCTCTCCCGTGGTCCTGGATGTTCCGGTGAGCCCTCCGAGCAACAAGAGCCCGAACGGTTCTTTCCGGTACACGCTCCCGGGGGCAACCTGGGCGCAACTGCGCGACGCAGCGCAGTCCACGAGTGAGAATCGGCTCTATTACCGGGTGCGACTCTGCAACGCAGCCGGTAGCAAATGCTGGTACAGTGTACAGGGGGGAGCGTCGTTTGCGACTTTCCTCCAGCTTGGCTCTGGGGTTGGGGACAGCGGGTGCTCCTGTCAGCTCCCGGGAACCCCCTCGGGGACATCGCTCCCGCAGGCCCTGGTCTCCCTCGCCTTGCTTGGGTTGGTTGTGGCGCGTCGCCGCAAGGGGTGAACCATGCGGTGCATTTTCCTTCTCTTGCTGGTGCTCTCGCAGGCCGCCTGCTCTCCTACCACATCCTCCACGGAGACCTCGTCGCTGGAGGTTTCCGATCCGGATGCGGTCCCTTGCCCGCCCGCTTTTGCATGGAAGGCAGGAGAGTGCGTGTTGCGTGAAATCTACATCGCAGGAGGGACGTTCACGATGGGGCGAGGGAGATGCCCCGTGGCAACGTCGATGGAAAAAGACTGGGGAACAGAGTGCCCGCTGAAGGATCTTCCTCAGCAGGTGACGGTCTCTCCTTTCTACATTGATGCTGCACCTTCGTACATAGAGAGATTTCCCTGTACAAAAGAAGGTTGCAAAATTCCTGTTAGCCTGGGATTTCCGCTCGGTGTCGTGGCAGATTACAGCAAGGTGTATTCTGGAGATTTTGAAGATCCGTGTCAAAGGAGAGGAAAGCGTATAATCCGTGAAGATGAATGGGAGTTCGTCGTCACCGCGGGGGGAACGAGGACGTACCCCTGGGGAGAGGATCCTCCCTCCTGCGACAAACTCTGGATCGGCCATGAGGCTGGTTGTCCCCAACCGGAACCTCTCCTCAGCATGGAGGGATCACCGTTGACGTGGTATCTCCATCTCCGAATCCTCGCTCACCCTCCTTCTCCGGAAGGTATCTACGATCTGGTTCACTACACCCCCCACCTGGTCCTGCCAAGGCCCGACATTTACAATGAGGACTACACCCCCATCCCTTACGACTTTATTGCGCCCTTGAAGAATGGCTACATGCCTCAACCCGAGCCATGCCCCACCTGTCCGCTCTACACCTGCGATTACATCCCTTACTGCTATACAGAAGAGTTCTGCAAGGAGCAGTGCAAAATTCGTCGATTTGGCTCTCGCGGAGGACGGCAACAGTATACGGACGCACGTCCAGTGGACGGGATAAGCGCGAAGTACGAGCGCCCCATGGAGGCGTACAAGGGGTACGTGCGGGGGGTGATCTCCCTGGAAACCGCCCTGGCTCGTTGCGTGCGAGATGCCCCCTGAGCTGAAACGAGGATGGCGCCTCGGGGGCCTCGCCTCGGCGCTTCAGAAGACCCGCGGGGTGGCGGGAGTGTAGCGGCTCTCCTCCTGGCAGATGCGGCGGAGCAGGGCCAGGCTGGCGTGGGCGGCCAGGCGCTGGATCTGGCGCCGATCCCCGGGGAAGATCCGGTGTTCCACGGTCGTGCCTCCCGGGTGGGCAGCGGCCCAGTAGACCAGACCTACCGGCTTCTCCGGGGTGCCGCCGGTGGGGCCCGCGATGCCGGTGATGGCCAGCGCCAGCTCGACGTTGCACGCCCGGCGGATCCCCTCGGCCATGGCGGCGGCCACCTCCGGGCTCACCGCTCCGTGCCCCCGCAGCACCTCCTCGTTCACCCCCAGCAGCCGGGTCTTGGCGCTGTTGGCGTAGGTCACCGCGTCCGCGATGAAGAAATCGCTGGCCGGAGCGCTGGTGAGCAGGTGCCCCACCAACCCCCCGGTGCAGGACTCCGCCAGTGCCAGCCTCCAGCCTCGACCCCGGATGTCCCGCGCCACCACCTCCGGGAACGTGTCGTCTCCCTCGCCGTAGACCGCCTCCCCCAGCCGGCTCCTCACCTCGTCGGCGATCTGGAGCGCCCGCTCCCGGGCTCGCTGCTCATCCCGGTCGCGCACCAGCACCTTGACCTCCACCTCCGGCGACGAGGCCCGGTACCCCAGCGTCAGCCCCTCGTGCGCCGCCTCCAGCCCCTCCAGCCGCTCGCCCACCACCGACTCCGGCAGCCCGTAGGTCCGCAGGCGTACCTGGAAGGTGTCGCGAATGACCTTCTCCCGGAGGCGCGGGGCGAGCTGCTCGCTCCAGAGGCCCTCGACCTCCCGGGGGACGCCCGGCAAGAAGGCCGCCTGGCAGCCATCAAGGGTCACGATGAACCCGGGGGCGATCCCGACCGGGTTGAGGAGGGCCTCGGCGCCCTGGGGGATCTCGACCTGGCGAACGCTGCTGGGAGAGATCTCGCGGCCGACCTTCTCGTAGCGGCGACGCATGGCCTCGAAGGCGGGCTCGTGGCGGAGGAGAGGGACGCCGAGGGTGGCGGCGACGGTCGAAGCGGTGAGGTCGTCGGAGGTGGGGCCGAGGCCGCCGCTGCAGACAAGGACCGCGTGGGAGGCGCTCAGCCGGCGCAGGGCCGCCTGGATCCGGTCCGGGTGATCGTCGACGGTGTCGACCGCGAGGACCTGGAAGCCGAGATCGGTCAACCGGGCGGCCAGCCAGGGGCCGTTGGTGTTGACGATCTCGCCGCGAGTGAGTTCGGTGCCGATGCACAAGACCGCTGCCGCGACCATGGGCGAGCCAGCGTAACGCGGTCAGGCGGCGCGGTAGAAGCACAAAGAAGCTCACCCTGGCCGGTCGTGATCGCAGCGGGCGCCGCCTTCGGCGCGGGGGGAGGCGGCGCCGCTGCTCCAGCCCCGGAGCTGCGCGGCCAGCGCGGATCGGTACGAACCCCCCCGGAGGCCGTGCGTTCCGTCGGGCCGGCGGACCCACTCGGCCACGTTGCCGGCCATGTCACTGGCGCCTAAGGGGCTGTCGCCTGC
>CAZSDX010000195.1:0-11359 GCA_964605685.1 uncultured Polyangiaceae bacterium | reverse complement strand
CGACGCCGGCGACGAGGACCGCCAGCGCGGCGCCAAGGATCACCGCCACCCCGGCGCGGTGCCGCGGCGTCCTGCTCACGACCGGGCCCTCCGGGCGCGGCGGGCGAAGAGGTCGCGCAGCGGGCCGATGAAGCTCTTGCCGGTGTCCACCTTGACCAGGTCGAGGCCCAGCTTGCGGAAGAGCTGCTCGCTGGCGGCCCGGCGGGTCCGGACCTGATGGGCGTACCAGGCGCGCACGGCGGGGTCGGAGGTGTCGACGACGACCTCCTCCCCGGATTCGAGGTCCTCGAACATGGCGAGGCCCACGTCGGGGAGGTCATCGTCGCGGCGGTCGGTGAGCATCACCGGGATGATGTCATGCTTGGCGGAGGCGAGGGCGAGGGTGCGGTCGAAGCCTCCGGCGATGAAGTCGCTGAGGACGAAGCAGACGGCGCGGCGCTTGGCCACCTGGATGAGCGCCTGCAGCGCGACGCGCAGGTCGGTGCCGGTGTGCTGGGGCTGGAACTCCAGGATCTCCCGGATCACCCGCATGGCGTGCTTGTCGCCGCGCTTGGGGGGGACGATCTTCTCGATGCGGTCGGTGGCGACGATGAGCCCGACCCGGTCGTTGTTGTGGATGGCGCTGAAGGCGCAGGCCCCGGCGACCATGGCGGCGACCTGGGCCTTGGAGGCGGCCAGGCCCGACTCGGCGCTGCGCTGGGTGCCGAAGCGCTGGCTGGCGGACAGATCGACCACCAGCATCACGGTCATCTCGCGCTCCTCGACGAAGACCTTGATGAAGGCCTCGCCGGCGCGTGCGGACACGTTCCAGTCGATGGCGCGCACGTCGTCGCCGGGCTGGTAAGGGCGCACCTCGCGGAAGGCGAGCCCCTGGCCCTTGACCACGGAGGCGTAGTTGCCGGTGAGCTGGTCGTTGGCCAGCCGGCGCGTGGTGATCTCGATGCGCCGGAGCTGCTTGAGCAGATCCTTGGTGGCGACGGTCACGGCACCTCGACCACCTCGAACACGCGCCGCACGATCTGCTCGGCGGTCACCTGCTCGGCCTCGGCCTCGTAGGACAGCACCATCCGGTGGCGCATCACGTCCGGCCCGATGGCCTTGACGTCCTCCGGCGTGACGTAGCCCCGGTGCCGCAGGAACGCGTGGGCCCGGGCCGCCAGCGCCAGCGCGATGGACGCCCGCGGGCTCGCCCCGTGCTCGATGAGCGGCGCCAGGTCCTTGAGCCCGCGCTGCTCCGGCTCCCTCGTGGCGAACACCACGTCGACGATGTAATCCTTCACCCGGTCGTCCATGTAGACATCCCGGATGATCTTCCGGGCGCTGGAGATCTCCTCCAGCTTCGCCACCCGCTCCACCTTCGCCTGCACCGGCGCCGTCGCCCGGTCCACGATCTGCCGCTCCTCGTTCCTCGACGGGTACCCCACCTTCACCAGCATCAGGAACCGATCCATCTGCGCCTCGGGCAGCGGGTACGTCCCCTCCTGCTCGATGGGGTTCTGCGTCGCCATCACCAGGAACGGGTTGGGCAGCTCGTGGCTCTTGTCCCCGATGGTCACCTGCCGCTCCTGCATGGCTTCGAGCAGCGCGCTCTGCACCTTCGCCGGCGCCCGGTTGATCTCGTCCGCCAGCACCAGGTTGGCGAAGATCGGCCCGAGCTTCGACGAGAACTCTGCCGTCTTCTGGTTGTAGATCACCGTGCCGATCAGGTCCGCTGGCAGCAGGTCCGGGGTAAATTGGACCCGCGCAAACCTTGCATCCACCGCGTCGCAAAGGGAGCGCACGGTGAGGGTCTTGGCGAGCCCGGGGACGCCTTCCAAGAGGATGTGTCCTCCGGTGAACAGACCGATGAGGATCCGCTCGATCATGTAGGTCTGGCCCACGATGACCTTGCCGACCTCGTTGGTCAGGCGGTCAACGAAGGCACTTTCCTGGGCCACCAGCTCGTTCAGGGCTCGGACATCCATGGGGATGAGGCTTCTAGACGCGCCACGCCATCCTCGCAAGCGGGCCCTGGACAACCGTCGGACCCCCGGATCTGTTCCGCGGGCCTCGCGCTGGCCCCGGGGTTGCAAGTAGGCTGCGCGCCATGAGCACGTTTGCCCAGCACATCCTCGTCACGACCGACTTCTCCCAGGCCTCGCTGCTGGCCCTGGACGCCGCCGCCCTGCTGGCCCAGTCGCTGGGAGCCAAGGTCACGCTGGTCCATGTCTTCGACCCGGCGCCCTTCGCGGTGGCGTCGCTGCCGCTGCAGCCGGTGGACATCGTGGGCAACGCCCGGGAGCTCGCGGAGCGGATCGAGAAGGGGCTGCACGAGCTGCGGGAGGCGCGACTCAAGGGCGTGGCCCAGGTGGACATCCAGGTGATCGAGCACCCGAGCCCGGCGGAGGGCATCTGCGACTGCGCCAGGCAGGTGGGCGCCGATCTGATCGTGGTCGCGACCCACGGGCGCACGGGCCTGGCGCACCTGCTCATCGGCAGCGTGGCGGAGCGGGTCGTGCGCCACGCGCCTTGCCCGGTGCTGACGCTGCGGTCGAAGGCCGAGGGGTTACGCCGGAGCCATCAGGGAGACGAAGCGGTCGAAGAGGTACATCGAGTCGTGGGGGCCGGCGGCGGCCTCCGGGTGGTACTGCACGGAGAACGCCCGGAGCGACGGCACCGACAGCCCCTCGCTGGTCCGGTCGTTGAGGTGCAGATGCGTGGTCTCCGCCTTGCCGGCGAGGCTGTGGAGGTCCACCGCGAAGCCGTGGTTCTGCGTGGTGATCTCGACGCGCCCGGTGGTCAGGTCGATCACCGGCTGGTTGCAGCCGCGGTGGCCAAACTTCAGCTTGTACGTCGTCGCCCCCAGCGCCAGCGCCAGCAGCTGGTGCCCCAGGCAGATCCCGAAGAGCGGCGTCTTGCCCAGCAGCCCCCGGATCGTCTCGATCAGGTAGGTCACCGCCGCCGGATCTCCCGGGCCGTTCGACAGGAACACCCCGTCCGGCTTCCGCGCCAGGATGGCCTCCGCGCTGGTGGTCGCCGGCACCACCGTCAGCCGGCAGCCCGCGTCCACCAGGCAGCGGAGGATGTTCCGCTTCAGCCCGCAGTCGATGGCCACCACATGCCGGGTGGGCTCTGTCCTCGGGCGGTCGCTCCAGACCCCCCTCCCCTCGGAGAAGGAATAGGGCTCCCTGGGGGTGACCTCGCGCACCAGGTCCAGCCCGGCCATGGAGCGCGCCGCCCTGGCCGCCGCCAGCAGTTTCTCCGGGTCGCCGGTACCGATGGCGCCGTTCTGGGCGCCGTGGTCCCGGAGGTGGCGGGTGAGCGTCCGGGTGTCCACCCCCGAGAGGCCCACGACGCCGTGCCTGGCCAGGTAGGCGTGGAGCGACTCGGTGGCGCGCCAGTTCGAGGGCTCGTCGCTGGCGTCGTTGACCAGGAACCCGGCGACCCGGGGACGATCATCCACGCTCTCCGCGTCTTCGGGGACGATCCCGGTGTTCCCGATCTGCGCCGCCGTCATGGTGACGATCTGCCCGTGGTACGACGGATCCGTCAGCACCTCCTGGTAGCCCGTCATCCCGGTGGTGAAGACCACCTCGCCCACGGCGACGCCCTCCGCCCCCAGGGCCTCGCCCCGGAGCACCAGACCATCCGCCAGCACCAGATACGCAACCCGACCGCTCATGCCTGTCCTCGCTCGAAGATCACCCGACCTCGCGCCACCGTGAGCGCCACCGCGCCGTGGAGCTCGCGCCCCAGGAAGGGCGTGTTTGTGCTCTTGGACCGCAGCGTCTCTCGCCCCACCGTCCAGCTTACCCGCGGGTCGAACAGCACCAGCTCCGCGGGCTCTCCGGGGCGCAGCGTGGGTGCCGGTAGCCCGACGATCCGGGCGGGGCCCACCGTCATCGCCTCGATCAGCCGCAGCAGCCCGATCTTCCCCTTGCGGGACTGCTCTACCAGCAGCGGCAGGCACAGCTCCAGGCCGATCATGCCCATCGCCGCCTCGGAGATCTCGCAGTCCTTGTCCGCCGGGGCGTGGGGGGCGTGGTCCGTGGCCACCGCGTCCAGCGTCCCGTCGCGGAGCGCCTCCCAGAGCGCCTCCACGTCTTCCTCCTCGCGCAGCGGCGGGTTCACCTTGCAGGCGGTGTCGTAGCCCAGCAGCGCCGCGTCCGTCAGCAGCAGGTGGTGCGGCGTCACCTCGGCGGTGGCGCGCACGCCCCGGGACTTCGCCTCCCGCAGAAGCCGCGCCGTGCCCCGGGTGGAGGCGTGGGCCACGTGGTACCGGGCCCCCACGTACTCCGCCAGGATCAGGTCCCGGGCCACGATGATGTCCTCCGCGACCCGGGGCCACCCCCGCAGCCCGAGCCTGGCGGACGTGGCCCCCTCGTGCATCTGGGCGCCTTCCGTGAGGGTGTGATCTTCCGCGTGCTGGATGACCACCAGGTCGTGGGTGGCCGCGTACTCCAGGGCGCGCCGCATCACCGCGCTGGAGGTGACGCAGCGCCCGTCGTCGGACACGCCCACGGCTCCGGCGTCCTTGAGCTCGTACATCTCGGTGATCTCGTTCCCCTGGAGGCCGAGGGTGATGGCCGCGATGGGGTGGAGCGCCACCGAGTCCTGATCCCGCGCCTTGCGGATCATCAGCTCGGTGATCCACCGGCTGTCGTTGGTGGGCCTGGTGTTGGGCATGGGGCAGACGCGGGTGAAGCCGCCGGCGGCGGCGGCCCGCAGCCCGGAGGCGATGTCTTCCTTGCCCTCGAAGCCGGGCTCCCGCAGGTGGACGTGGATATCCACCAGCCCCGGGAGCAGCAGGCACCCTCGCCCGTCGATCACGCGCACCCGCTCCCCCGCCGCGAACCCCTCGGAGGCCCCCGCCCCCAGCCGGGTCAGGATTCCCCCCTCGATCACCGCGTCTACCGCGTCCGCGTCGAGCCCCCGGGAGGGGTCGATGGCGCGCACACCCTGAAGCACGATCACGTCCCGCGCCGGAGTCATGGCGACCGCCCCTAGCATGGTCCGGCGTCCACCGCGAGGGTCCAGGTGGGAGGCCGAAGCCCCCCCGGCCCTTTCTCCCAAGCGGTCCATCCGCCGAGCAACCCGTGGGCCTTGGGCCTTGTTCAGAAGGCCGACCACGGGCACGGGCTCTGTGGACGGCGATGCAAACGCGGCCAGCCAAGCCAACAGGGAGGTTCTCGAACGCTCCCCGCCCGGACGATCACCCCAGCGTGTGGAAGCGCTCGCGGCCCAGCGCCTCGGCTTCCCGGGCGGCGGAGAGAGCTTCCGCCAGGGAGGACAGGCACTCGGGGCGGTGGCCGTCGGCGGCTGCGCTCCAGGCCCGGTTCAGCCATCGCTCGGAGGCGGCCAGCGGGGCCATCACCTCGGCGTAGGCAGCAAACCCCACCTTGGCGGCGATGGCCTCCTGGGAGGAGCCGACCCGCTCGGGGCCCAGCCAGATCAGCTCCTCGATGCGGTCCTTGATGGCGGCCAGCTCGGCGTCGGCGCCCTCGCCGTGGAGCCTTTCGATGCCTTGCACCAGGGCGGCCAGGGCCTCGACGAGGGTTCCGGTGCGCCGGGGGCGCTTGAGGTCGGAGCCGTGGATCTGCTCGACCTCCAGGGTGGGGGCGCCCGCGGAGCGACGCAGGGCGATGCCGACGAGGATGACCACGAGACCCGCGGCGACGAGGGGCCAGGCGGGGCGAGGCCACTGGGCACCGCCGTACATGCTGATGGCCATCCCGAGGTACATCACCCAGCTCGAAGAGGATCGGAGAGCCTTCATCGGAAAAACCTCAGAGCGCGGAGCGAGCAAGGTCAAAGAAGACCACGCACACCTGGGCGAGCCCCTCGCCCACCAGGAAGCCCGCGGCCAGGGGGACGCCGACGTCCTCGACCCAGGCGGGGCCCTTGAGCTTCTCCGAGGCCCAGGCGACGGCGCAGCCGGTGCAGTAGGTGAGGGTGACGCTCATCGGGAGGTACATCGACAGGCCGAGGACGACGCCGAGGCCGCCGCCAGCGCCGAGGGTGAGGGCAAGGCCCGCGACGGCCCCGGCGAGGTAACGCCAGGGGACGGCTTCCGCGACCTGCTGGGTGACCGGGTCGGTGCCGGGGGGCGGGACGAAGATCTCGAGGGCGGCCTTGATCGCCTGGCCCTGGGGCGCGGTGAGGGGGTCGTTGCCGAAGAGGAATTTCTTGGAGAGCAGCACGAGGGTGACCAGGCTCACCAGGGGGCCGACCCAGGCGACGGCGATCTGGGTGAGCTGCTGGCGCCAGGGGATGGCGCCGACCAGGTGCCCGGTCTTGAGGTCCTGCATCATGTCGGAGCCCTGGCTGGTGGCGACGCAGACGCTGACCGCCATCAGCAGGGCGACGAGGGCGCCCTCCTTGCCGAGGATGGAGACGATCAGGACGATGGTGATGAGGGCCATGCCGGAGAGCGGGGAATTGTCGGTCTTGCCGGTGGCGATGCTGACGATGATGTTGGCGAGCCACATCCAGGCGGTGGCGACCACCGCCGCCAGGAGGATACGCGCCGCGGACACCTGGCTGCCGCCCAGGAACCCGGCGATCACCAGCACCACGAAGCTGACGGCGATGCCCACCCAGAGCAGCGACGGGCTCATTTCCTGGGGGCCCCGGCCCCCCTGCGCTCCCGGCCCCGAGGCCGCCTGCCGCTGCTTCTGGATCGAGCGGATCGCGCTGATCAGCATCGGCGCCGTGAGGAACACGCTGGCGACGGAGCCCCCCAGGAGCATCCCGACCCCCAGGGGGCGCGTGACCTGCTTGAAGGCCCACCCGGCGACCAGGGTCTCGTAGCGCTCGGCGAAGGCAGGGCCGCTGGAGGCGCCCACCTTGGCGGAGGCCGCCGCGGTGAGCTGCGCCAGGATCTCCGGCGGCGCCCAACCCTTCGACACCACCAGCGGCGTCACCATCCAGTGGCCGATGGAGGCGCCCACCATCATGACCAGCCCGGCGCGCCCGGTGATGTAGCCGCCGCCGAGGGAGGTGAGCCCGCCGGCCACCGCGATCACCACCGCGATCGAGGCCGGCAGCCCGAGGATCTTGCCGAGGTTGAACTCCTCGCTGTGGTGCTGGTACCAGGCCGGGGCCTTCCAGGAGGGGAAGAGGGTGGTGAGGCTGGTGAGGAGCGCGAAGACGATGGCGATGGTGATGCCGGTCATCAGCCAGCGGAAGCGGGTGGGACCGGCGCCCACCGCCTTGAGGATCTGGGCGGTGGCCACGCCGCTGGGGAAGGTCAGCCGCTCGAACTCGATCATCTGCTTGCGGCTCGGGATGATGAACAGGACGCCGAGGAAGGATCCGGCGACGGCGGCGGCGGCGATGGCGGCGAGCATCTTCCCGTCGATGGCCTGGACCAGCCCCGGGTTCTTCCGCAGGAACTCGTCGACGGAGAGCCCCGCGGCGGCGGCCTGGGCGGCGATCTGGGGCGCCTTGGCCGCGGCCTCGCTCTGCATCAGGTAGAGCACCGGGACGGTGAAGATGATGCCGCCGGAGGTGACGTTGATGGCGGCGGCCACCGTCTGGTTGATGTTGTTCTCGACGATGCTCCCCTTCTTCATCACCACCCGGAGCACCCCGAGCCCCAGCATCGCCCCCACCATGCTCGCCGGCACGATGAAGCCCAGCTTCAGACCCGCGTAGGTGAAGCTCACCGTCAGCGCCACGCCCACGATGGAGCCGAGCACCACGCTGGCCAGGGTGATCTCCCGGTAAGGTTGCGATTTCAGGCCGCCTGGCCCGGCAGGAGGGTCGCCGCTCATCGGCCCCTATTCTTAGACTCCTTTTGCCGGGCCCGCTCGGCTTTTTCCAGCTCACGCTCGGCCCGCGCCTGCTCCTGCCGCAGCTCGCGCATCCTCTGCTTCTCGCGCCGCTTGCTTTCCCGTTCCTCCCGGTAGCTGGCCAGCTCCCCCTCCGAGGGCTTCTGGCCGAACACGTAGGCTAGCCCGATGGAGGCGAAGTAGAGCAGGACCAGGGGCACCGTCATCACGATCATGCTGGTGGTGTCCGGCGGCGAGAGCACCGCCCCCAGGATCGCGGCGATCATGATGAACCAGCGTCCGAAGCGGTAGAGCTGCAGGTAGTTCACCAGCCCGATGATCGACAGGAACGTCAGCAGCAGCGGCAGCTCGAAGATCACCCCGAAGGCCAGGAGCATCTGCGCCACGAAATCGAGGTACTCCCCCACCATCACCGTAGGCTCCAGGGTGATACCGGCCCCCTTCGCGTCCGCCGTCAGCCCCAGGAAATACTGGAACGAGATGGGGAAGGCCATCCGCCAGCCGAAGAGCGCCCCCCCCACGAAGAAGAACGTCGAGGTGAAGACAAAGCCCGCCGCGTAGCGCCGCTCCTTGCGGTAGAGCCCCGGCGCGATGAACGCCCAGAGCTGGTAGAAGATCACCGGCGCCGCCAGCCCCAGCCCCGCGATCATCGACAGCTTGAAGTACGCCATGAAGGCGTCGCTCGGGGCCGCGAAGTGCAGCTTCGGCTCTCCGGACAGCTTCTCCGCCTTCCAGGACTCGACGAAGGGCCTCCAGAGCCACGCCAGGATGGGATCCTTCACTGCCCACGCCGCGGTCATCCCCCCCAGGTACGCCAGCGCCGCCCTCGTGAGCCGCATCCGGAGCTCATCCAGGTGCTCCCACAGCGACATCATCTTGTCGTCTTCCGGCTCCTGCTGCTGAGGCGCTTGCCCGTCGCTCATCGTGGGGATCCCTCAGGCCGCGCTGCTCTCGTCCTCGGCCAGCTCCCCCCGGGCCACCGCGCCCTCCGGCGCCCGCCCCTTCGACGCCGCCGGTAGCTCGACCGCAGACGGCTCGCCGACCTCGGCCTGGGCCAAGCTGGACGGGGCGTAGGGAGCCGCGTCCTCCGGGAGCGCGTCGTAGGCGTCGGGGCCTCCCGCCGGGTACTCGCGGTTGCGAGGAGGAGCGCGGCGGGTCTGGTAAGGGTCGGCGGAGGCAGGCGCCTCGGGCTCCGGTCGGCGCGGGAATCCATCGGGAGGGAGGAGCGGCTCGTGGAGGCCCAGCTCCAGGATGCGGCCCGTGGCGAGTTTCTGGAGATCCTGGACCTCCCGGTGGATGCCCTCGTTCTGGAGGATCTCGTCGATGCCGCTCTGGCTGCGCAGCTCGGTGGCGGTGCGCCGGAGCTTGCTGATGTTGCGCCCGAGCGAGCGCATCATGCCGGGCAGGTCGCGGGGCCCCACCACGATGATCGCGATGAGGACCAGAAGCACCGCCTCGCCGAAGGAGATCCCGAACACGCCCTGGAGGCTAGTACGGCGCCGCTCTCCGCGCTACTACTGCCCTCGCCTCCGATGCCGTCGTACGCGATCCACACCTTTGGCTGCCAGATGAACGTCCATGACTCCGAGCGCATGCACGAGGTGCTGCGGGGCTCGGGGTACACCGAGGCGGGCTCCCCCGAGGAGGCGGACGTGATCGTCCTCAACACCTGCAGCGTCCGGGAAAAAGCCGAGCAGAAGCTCCGGAGCGAGGTGGGGCGGCTGGGGCGGCTCAAGCGCCTGCGCCCCGAGACGCTGCTCGTGGTCGCCGGGTGCATGGCCCAGCAGGAGGGCGAGCGCCTGCGCCGCCGGATGAACACCATCGACGTGGTGCTGGGCCCGGACAACATCCCCGAGCTGCCGGCGCTGCTGGCGGACGTGAGCACCGGGGGGCTGCCGGTGGTCCGCACGGTCTTCGACCTGGACGCGCCCCGGTTCCTCCAGGCGGAGCCCGCTCGCCGCGGGGGCGCCCCCGCCTCCGCCTACGTGACCATCATGAAGGGCTGTGACGAGCGCTGCTCCTTCTGCATCGTCCCCTACACCCGGGGGCCCGAGCGCTACCGGACCAGCGGCGAGATCGTCGAGGAGATCCGCCGCCTGGTCGACGCCGGCGCCGCGGAGGTCACCCTGCTGGGGCAGACCGTCAACAGCTACAACGACCCATCCCGGTCGCTGCCCCGGGCCCCGGAGGCCAGCCCCGAGAACCCGGACGAGAGCGAGTTCGCCGCGCTGCTCCGCCGCATCGCTGCGGAGGTCCCCGGGCTGCGTCGCCTCCGCTACACCAGCCCCCACCCCCGCCACCTGACCCCCTCCCTCGTCGCCGCCCACCGCGACCTGCCGGTCCTGGCCGAGCACGTCCACCTCCCGGTGCAGTCCGGGAGCGACCGGGTGCTCCGGCGGATGATCCGCCGCTACACCCGCGCCGAGTACGTCGACCGCGTGGGCACCCTCCAGGCGGCTCGTCCCGGGCTCACCCTGTCCACCGACGTGATCGTCGGCTTCCCTGGCGAGACCGAGGCGGAGGCCGAGGCCACCGTGGACCTGATCCGCGAGGTCGGCTTCCTCGGCGTCTTCGGCTTCAAGTACAGCCCTCGCCCTTTCACCCCCGCCCTCAAGCTGGGCGACGACATCCCCGAGGAAGAAAAAGGACGGCGGCTCGCCCGGATCTTCGAGGCCAGCGAGGCGCTCCTGGCCGCGCACCTGCCGACGCTCGTCGGACGCACCGAGGAGGTGCTCGTCGAGGGCCGCAGCAAGAGCGGCGAAGGCTTCCTCTCCGGGCGCACCCGCCGCAACGAGATCGTCCACCTGGCCAACGCCGCGGGCCTGGACCTCCTCGGGAAGATCGTCCCGGTCACCATCACCGCCGCCCACAAGCACTCGCTCCAAGGCGAGCTGCCCGAGGCCGTCCGCGCCGCCGCCCGCCCCGCCTCCACCACCGCCCCCGCCCGGCGCGGGCTACCGGTGCTTGCCTGAGCAAGCTCGTACCTCGCGAGAAGGGTTAAAGAGGGCCAGCGTTTGTGCAGCTTGAGGGCGGCACGGAGCTGGCGCAGGGCGGGCAGGTCGAGGGAATCGACGTGGCGACGCCGCTCCTCGTCCCACGGCAGGTTCAAGGAATCGCAGAGATCCATCACCGCGAGGCGAGCCTCCCGCAGCACTTCTTGCTCCGCCTCGCGTTTCGCCTGCTCGGCAGTCTGGCGAGCTTTCTCCGCCGCTTGCTCGGCCTCTTGACGAGCTTTCTCCGCCTTTTCCTTGGCCAGGCGTTCTTCCTCCGCCTTGTCCTGGGCGGCTTGACGCGCCTTCTCGGCCTCCTCCTTGGCGCGGCGTTCCTGCTCCGCCTGGCGTTGGGCTTCTTCGGCCTGCTGCCGGGCGGCTTTCTGGGCCTTCTCGGCCTCCTCCTTGGCGCGGCGCTCCTGCTCTGCCTTCGCTTGCGCTTCTTCCTTCGCCTGGCGTTCCTGCTCCGCCTTCGCTTGCGCGTCCTGGTGAGCTTTCTCGGCCTCTTCCTTGGCGCGACGCTCCCACTCGGCCTTCGCTTGCGCTTCTTCCTTCGCCTGGCGTTCTTCCTCCGCCTTCGCCTGGATTTCCTCCAGC
>CAZSDX010000194.1:0-11404 GCA_964605685.1 uncultured Polyangiaceae bacterium | reverse complement strand
TCCATACCCTCTTGCTTGAACACAAAGATATCCTGAAGGCTAATCACATCTCCCATGCGAATCGACTTGCTTTTGACCAGCCGGCGGACGCCGCGGGCCTCTTCCGCACCTGTGCCGGGAACCGCGGCGCCCAGGGGACCATCCTCGATATCGCCTGCAAGCAGCTCTCCCCGGTGGAGCGCGAGCGCCTCCTGGATTTGGGGGCGGCAACCGCCGCAGCCTCCATCGAGCAGGCCTTCGACGCCTGGACCGGCGGGGGCTTCGCGGAGCGCATCCCGACCATCCGGGCCCCCTTCCTCGTGGTGGCCACGGATGACCCCTTCCTGCCCCCGGATCTCCTTCGCAGCACCATCACCAGCCTCATCCCTGGCGCGCGTCAGGTCTACCTCCCGGGGCCTGGGCACTACCCCCAGTGCGAGCGCCCCGCGGAGGTCGCGGCGATCCTGGGCGCCTTCTTCGCGGGAGTTCCCCGGGCCTGATGGCCTGGACGATCCGTTTCCTCCACGACCGGGCTTACGACGTCGTCGAGGCGAAGTTCTTCGACGTGGTGCTGGAGACCACGGCGGATGTGCTCCGCTGGCGTCGCGAGGTCGAGCAGCACCTCTCCTCCTTCGGCCGCCGCGTTGATCTCCTGATTGATCTCGACGGCCTCATCGTGCGCCCTGCGGCCTCCCAGTTCTTCGGGGAGCAGCGCTCCCAGGTCCTGATGCGGTTTGCCATCCGTTCCTTCCGCTACAACGGAAGCCTGCCCACGCTCTCGTCGATCTCCCAGACCGCCAGGCTCTACGGGGCCGCCGCCAACGTGTACCCCAACCGCGCCGCTGCCCTGGCCGCCCTGCTCGAGGAGCGCCGCCGCGATCGCGAGCAGAAACGCTGACCAGGGGTCAGCCCTCGCCGTGGCGGCCCTCCGAGGCGACAGATGCCCAGGCGAGCCTTGGTGGAGATGGGCGCCTCACCGCCGGAGGCCGATCCCCACCCCGACCCCTACCCCGATCCCGACGCCCACCGACACCCCCGAGCCCCCCGGAGGCCCTCCTTCCTTGAGGGTGATCAGGTGCGTCACCAGCATGCAGGTCTGCTGCGCTGGTCCCTCGCAGCCTCGCCATACTCCGGCCGCCATCGGCTCCCCATCCGCGCTGTAGCGCGTCACCTCCCCGCCTGCCCCCAGCGTCAGCCATGCGTACCCGCTGTCCGGAGGGGCTGCGCTGGTGGGTCCGACGCCCCCCATTCGCTGGTGATCGGGTCCCCACACACCGCCGCTTTCCTCCAGCAACGCCACCGGATCGTTCCCCCGGTCGATGACGCGGCCGGCCCGATCCAGGGTCCAGAGGTGCTCGCCGTCCACCAGAACGCGCCCGTCCGGGAGCAGATCGACCGCGGTACCGTGGGGGCGCTCCCAGGTGGCGCGGGTCATTGTCAGCGGCGCTCCGCCCTCGGCCCACCGCGCCGGAGGCCGCACGGAACACCCTGCCAGCAAAAGCCCAAGGAACATCCAAGAGAGTCGCATGCCCCTACTCTAGTCGGGCCTTGGCTCCTTCGCACACCCTCGCGTGCAAATTATTCGGACACGCTACCACCCCCCTTCCCCCACTGTACTGGCGAGAAAACTTGACACTGGAGAAACCCTCTGGCAGACTGTTCGATGGACTTTTTTGTGACGGAGGAGAAATGGGTAAGATTCACACCAAACGTAAGGTTTCCTGCTTGCTCCCGTTCCTCGCGGTCCTCGCAGGGGCGACAGCCTGTGAGGACCAAGAAGGATACCCGCAGGGGGTGGGAGGTGTAGGTCTTGGGGGGAGTGCAGGGATTGCAGGCAATCCCGGAGGGGGAGGCCAGACCGCAGGGGTCGGAGGGAACAGCGGGGCTGGAGCAGGAGGAAACGCAGGCGCAAGCGGAGGCATCGGAGGGCAAGGCGGAGCTGCCATGGGCGGAAGCGCAGGTGCCGCAGGGCAAGGCGGAGCTGCCACGGGCGGAAGCGCAGGTGCCGCAGGGAGCGCTGGTGGGGCAGGAACGGCAGGTTCTGCGGGGCAGGGCGGTTCCTCGACCGGAATTGGTCTGGAGGAGGCTCCTCCGGCCAAGGAAATCGGACAGCTCACCGGTACGGAGGACTTTTCGGACCTCTGGCCTGCGGGAGATCAGCCGTTCGCCTTCGGATTCCGATCCGCAAGCGTCTCCCTTGTCGACTTCTCGGACCCGACCAAACCCGAGGAGAAAACGACGCTGCCGCTCGAATCCAAACCCATTTCCGCAGATTACGAGGAGTCTTCCCGCTGGGCCTACCTCGTCGAGGAGAACGGGACCCTCACGGTCTTCCGCCTCCTGGACCGGGACAATCCGGTGAAATTGGCCTCTTTTTCCTTGCCCCAGGGGGAGGTGGTCAAGGGAATGGCGCGTCTTGGGGATCGGGTTTACGTGCTCACGGACAACGCGGTGTTCCCGGTACGTGTCGAGCGCAACCAGGATGGGACCGCAGGGTTGGTGGAGGAGACTCCCTTCTCCGTGGGCAACGACGCGCGGGTCATCGCGGCCAGCGGAGGCTTCGTCCGAGTGCTGCTCGCCAACGGAACCCTGTCTTCCTGGTCCGTCAGCGGAGCGAATGCGCAGCTTGTCGGGTCCACCCAGCTCGGAGGCGAAGGGGTGGGGCTGATCGCTCGTGGACGGTGGGTGTTGACGGTGCTCAAGGGCAAGGGGCTCCGGGTGCTGGATCTCTCCGATCCCTCGGCTCCCCTGACGACCTTCGAGGACAACGAACTCTTTGATCCCAGGGCGGTCCGCATGTTCGGTCGCATGCTGGTGATCTCCCTGGAGCGTCAGTACGTCTCCTCCCTTGATCTGTCCCGGTTCTCCAAGCCCAGAGTGGTGACGACCAACAAAGAGCTTCTTCCCGGGTGGCTCGTCGCCATCAACGGCGACCTGATTCACGGGAGCGGCAAGGATGTGCGCGTGCTTGGGATCCCTCCCTTCGTGAGCGCCCGGATCCCGGAACCCTTGCGGACTTCCTTCCCTCGCACAGGGCGCCTCCCCCTTACCGCGAGCAGACCGCTCGATCCATCGACCAAGAGCGCACTCCAGGTTACCTGCAACGGCACCGTCGTGGAAGGGTTGGTGACCGCCAGTTTGGATCGTCGTTCCCTCATTTTCCGTCCATCCGGCCCCCTTCCCGCGGGAGCTTCCTGCGAAGTAACGTTGGACGGGGTGAAAGACGCGAACGGCAACGCGCTCTCCTCCGGAGAAGGGCTGACCTTCTCGACGGCCTCGGGGGAACCCGGTCCGGTGAACAACCCGAAAAGCTCCTACCCTCACACGGCGGATGGCGGCTTCACGGACTGGAATGGGCAGTCGGGGGGGCAGTACGAATGGAGCGATGTCACCGCGGCCCGCGGGATGTATTCGTACCTCTACGCAGACTTCGACGGTCAGCGGCTTTGGATCCTCAACGACTGGTTCTACAACGGAGAGAACATCAACCCGGACTGTTACAACCAGTTTCAGGTATGGACCGCGGGAGGGGCCGAGCGGTGGGATATCCGCTCCTACGGAGATCAGCGCATCGAAGTGTGGAAAAACAACACCAAGCTGGACCTCAACAGCGACGAAGTGCTGGGCGGTTATGGCTTTGGTCCCTCTCCCAACAGCGAAGAACCTCACACGATGTACGAGCTGGGGATCAAGACGGGGCCCGGAGCTTGGGGGGTTCAACTGCACGATCCAGGGCCTGTGTTCGCCTGCACGACGCTCCAGGGCGATCCGACGAGCTACCAGGGGACACTCACCCAGGGGGGAGGGTCCACCACCGACGGAACCGGTCCAGTGCAACTCCCTGCGCCGGCAGGGCCCGGATATCCGCCGAATGGGGCCACGGGGGTTCCCTTGACGGCGACGCTCCACTGGGAGCCTACGGGATGGCCAACGACACCGCAAGCGTGGCGTGTGGAGCTTTCCCGCGGGGCCACCTTTGATCAACCCTTCTACGCAGAAGATACCTATCGCCCCGAACTCCCCCTGCGTCCCGGTCTGTTGGAGCCAGGGACAACCTATACCTGTCGGGTGACAACGTTCAACGCTGCCGGGGATGTCCCGAGCGGATTGGTCACCTTCACGACCGAGCAAGCAGGCGGCGCTGGCGGGGCTGGTGGCGCAGCAGGCACCGGAGGGTCAGGGGGGGCCGGTGGCTCGCTCCAGGGAGAGCTCTGTGTCGGGATCAACGACGGAAACGAATTCTCTAACTGCACGATGGGCGATGTCCCCATGGGGATTCTCTACCAGCCCGAGGCCAACTTGAACGCAGTGGGGGTCGAATTCTTTACCAGCGTCGGCGGGGGGGAGAACCTGATCCAGATCCATGAGGACATGGGAGGCCAGCCTGCCCTGGAGGCGATGGGGCCGGGAGCCTCTTTCTTCCCCTCTGCTCCGGCCCAGTGGCAGGGAGCGAACTTCGAGTTCCCCGTCTTGTTGCAGGCCGGCAAGAAATACTGGATTGTTTGGCACCCCCAAAACAACGCTCAGTGTTCCTTCCAGCCCCAGGGGAAAAATGTTACCTACAAGGGCTTCGTGGATGGGGCCTGGAATGGTCCTTTCGAGGGACCCCTCAAGTTCCGGATCCGTTGCGACGAGGGAGGTGCAGGCGGCTCCGGCGGTGCGAGCGGTGCGAGCGGGTCAGGGGGGGCCTCGGGAACGGGTGGCTCCGGAGGTTCCGGGGGCGGAGGGACCGGAGGAAGCGGAGGCTCCAGCGGCGTGGCCGAAGGCCCTTCCTGCGCCGACGGCGGCCTGGAGTGTGGGAACGGAGATTCTTGCTGTGCCAACCAGATCGTCCCTGGTGGCTCCTTCCTGATGGGTCGCGCTGCGGACGGCTCGGACAGCTACGTCTTCGGGGTCAGCCCCCATGAACAGCCCGAGCACGAGGTGGTGGTCGATTCCTTCGCGTTGGACAAGTATGAGGTGACCGTAGGCAGGTTCCGGAAATTCCTGGTAGCCTACGATGCGTTCCTGAACACGCTGGAGCCAGGGATGGGAGCTCATCCCAAGATCCCTGGGAGCGGGTGGCAGGCTCCATGGAAGCAGGAGCTTCCTCCTTCGGCGGACTCGTTGAAGCTGTACCTGAAGTGCGATCCAAACTTCAATACCTGGACGGACAACGTCGGGAGCGGTGAAGATCGACCGATCAACTGCCTCAACTGGTACGAAGCGTTTGCGTTTTGCCTCTGGGATGGAGGTCGGTTGCCCACGGAGGCCGAGTGGGAATTGGCTGCCGCAGGCGGACTCGAAAACCGTTTGTTTCCCTGGGGATCGCAGAGCCCCAACAACACGCTCGCAGCGCATGCCTGCTTGTTCGATGGCAACGATCCTTGCAGCGCAGCCGATCTCCCGGCGGTCGGGAGCACCCCCGCCGGACAGGGCAGGTTCGGCCATCATGATCTCGCCGGGAGCGTCGAGGAGTGGAACCTCGATTGGTACGATGGAACCTGGTACACCACCTACAGCGAGCCCAAATCGTGTACCAATTGCGCAAACCTGACCAACACGATCCTCCGTGTCCGTCGTGGCGGTTCCTACTTCGATGATCCTACCTTCCTGCGCGCTGCCAGCCGGCGTAACCTCAACCCCGGGAATCGCAACGCGCAAGTAGGGTTGCGCTGCGCTCGAAACCTGTAACCCCTTCGCCCACCACTGGGTGGGGCCTACCCGGCGCGGGGCGGTGCGGGCTCGCGGCCCAGGGCCCAGGGGAGCAGGCGGGCGATGTTCCGAGCGTCGTCGATGCCGCGGTGGTGCGTGCCCCGGAGCGGGAGGCCCACCCGACGCAGGGCCCCAGCCATCCCGCAGGGCGGCTCCCGGAGCTGATCGGCGAAGGCCTGCTTGAGGTTCAGGTGGCGTTCGCCCAAGGGCAGAGAGACCCGGTGGTAACGGGCGTCCTGGGCGAACTGCCTGCGGTCGTATTCGCCCCAGGAGGAGAACAGAACAGGGCGTCCGTCGAGGAACTGACGGAGCTGCTCCATCACCTCGGGGAAGGTGGGCGCCTGGTCGACCTGCTCCTGGGTGATGGAGGTGAGCCGGGTGCAGAAGGGGCGCAGGATCGGGTGGCGCACGGGGCGCACGAAGGACTGAAATTCCTCCAGCGGCGCCAGCGTGTCGCCCTCCACCAGCACCGCCCCGACCTCGATGATCTCCATCTGCTTGCTGGGGAGCAGCTTGCCCTCGTCGCAGGTGGCCTCCAGGTCGATCACGAGGAAAAAATCTTCACGTTCGGCGGGGTTCATGGTGCGTTCCTGGCTCCTGGGGGCAGAGCGACGCGCCGGCGAGGCAAAACCTGCCAGGCGGCCTCCGGAGAGGCTCAAGGGGCCGGACGGCGGTAGACGCGGAGCCCGGCGCGGAACCCGGGTTTTTTGTCGTCCACGGGCTGAGCGCAGAGCAGCACCAGGGTATCGGGGCGGGTGGGGAGCGTGAAGCTGCACTCGCGCTCGATGGAAGCCAGCGCCGGTTCGACCACCGGGGAGCCCGGCGCCTCGGGGAGCACGCTGGCGGAACCTCCCTGCGGCAGGACCAGGATGGCCCCCTGGGCGATCTCCTCGTGGGATCCCCCCGGGAAATCCTTGTCCTGGTCGATGCTCACCGTCTTGCCGGCCTTGAGCCAGGTGAAATGGGCCCTGGGAGCCTCGTGGTAGACGGCGACCAGATCCCCGTGCACGGCGCGGAGCCCGAAGCCATAAAAAGCTCCCTTGCCGTCCGGGTACGGGTCCACCTTGGTCCAGGGGGCGTCCGGCTTGAGGAGGCGCCAGTTCACCAGGATGTTGTTCATCCCTGCCTCCTGGAATCCGGCGACCATCGGCGGCCCCCCGGCGGCCCGGTGGAAGCGCAGGTTGTGCGGGTACACCCCCGAGGGAATGGCGCCGAGTTGGATCGGATCCCCCTCGGGCTTCCCCTGCTCGTCGAGGGCATGCTCCACGAGGGAGTCCTCTTTCGCGGTCACCAGCCGCAGCTTCCCCCCCTGCTGGTGGAGGAAGAGCGGCGTCTCCCCCGGGACAGGGTTCTCGATCTTGAGGGAGTCCGTCACGTTGAGGATCGGGTGATCCGTCTCCCGGGTGAGGGCAAACCACCGGGAGCCGAGCCTGGCCAGGGAGAGGAAGCGGTAGGGGATCGGATCCGGATCCTTGTAGAGCACGGCGCCGCCGAGCCACTTCCCGTCCGCGTCGAAGGCCCGGGTGTAGAGCTTCTCCCCGACCCCCACCAGCGCCAGCCCCTCGTTCGCCTCCGGATCAAAGGCGGCGTGGAAGATGGTCTCCGCCGGGGAGAGCTCGAGATCCTCGTATTCGCCAAAGAACCGGCGCACCCTCCCGCGGGAGGGAGGGATCGGCTTGCTCGCCTTGGGCGGGGGGTCAACGGTGACCTTCCCATCCGCCACCTTGAATTTCAGCTCGTGGCTGTAGACATCCAGGTCGCTCGTCGCCCAGGCCACCGTGTCCTCGACCAGCGAGGCCCCGGAGAACCGCGTCACGTGCGCTCGCTTGGTGACGCTCCGGTCGTCGAGGCCGCGGCTGGGGGGGCCGCCGCACCCGTTCTTGGCGCCCTTCTTTGCGGGAGCTTTGGGCGCCGCTTGGGGCTTGCCCGCGGGCCAGCGGTACGGCGGAGGGACCACCTCCATCCAGACCATCGCCCAGTCCTTCTGGTCATCCAGGCGGACGATGGAGGGAGAACCGAACATGGCCATCCCGTTGAGCTGAACGGCAGCGCGGGCGCCCTGGGCGCTGGGGCGCCCCTCGTGGATCGGCGCCATCGGCAGCTTGGAGCCAGGCCCCGGCTTGCGAGGGGCGTCGCCCTCCGCTGGAAGTAGCTCGGCGATCTCCCAGTAGGAATCCTCGAAGCTGGCGCTCCGCTGCCGGAGCAAGATGACCCTGGATCCAATCTCGTGGATCTGGATCTGGCGCCACTCCTGGGGAGACGGATCCTGGGCGAAGACGGTCACCTTGCCCTGGTCGTCGATGCGGTCGATGACGTGGCCGTCCTTGCGGAGCGCGAAGATGGCCTCGCGTCCCCCGGAAAAATCGATCCACTCGTGGGGAGCCGGGAAGGGCCCCTGCTCCGAGCCCTTGCCCTCCTCCACCACCTCGCCGCGGAGCCAGGCGGCCTCGTCCGGGGAGCGTCCGGTGCTGCTGATGGAGAAGGTCTGGCAAGGCCCCGCCAGCCGGAGCGGGCAGGACGGCGGTGAATCCTTCCACCGACGGATGGTGCGGAGCGCCAGGGAGCCACGCCCGTAGCGCGTGCTCTGAATATGGATACGCCCGTCCCGACTGGGAGGAGCCTCCTCGGGCTTGTCGAAGAAGAAGGAGAGGTCCGAGAGACGAGGAGGCGCCGGAGGGGGCGGGGGTGGCTCGGGAGGAGGAGCCGGGGGCGCCAGGGGAGGCGCCACCGCGGGCGGAGGCGGCTGGGCACAACCAGGAGGAAGAGAGGAGGCGAGAGCAGCAGCCAGGAGCGTTCCCCAGCGGGCAGCGGGCGGAGCCATGGGGAGGGATTGTACGCCGCCCCTCAGGTCGGTGTCGGGCTTTCGAGGGCGGACAGGAAGGGATTGAGGTAAGCCGGGTGGCGGCGCACGACGCCCCGGTACCCCTTGCCTCCGTCGCGGGCGCGGCGGATGTCGCCGAAGACGCCCTCGCCGATGGCTTCCCAGATGGTCTTCTCCCGGACGGACTCCAGGCAAGAGAGGGCCTCGTCGAGCACCTGGCGCGCGCGGCGCTCGACGACCCCGCCGGGCTTCCACTGGATCTCGTCGCCCAGGCCGCGGGCGGCGGAGAAGATGTAGCGTGCGCTCTTGAGGGAGAGGTAGCGGTCCATGAGCATCGGGTTGTGGATCGCCTCGGAGAACATGCCGAGCAGGGCGATGCTCTGGTGGGTAGCGACGCCGACCAGGTTGAACATCGCGTCGTGGACGTGGCTCTGGAAGATGTCGCCGGTCTTGTGCTTGGTGGGGGGCATCCACTTGATGGGGTGGCAGGGGAAGATCTGGCGGACAAGCTGGGCCTGGGCGATCTCCAGGAGGAAGCTGTCCGGCAGCCAGGGGTCGATCTCGTAGGCGTGGCCCAGGCCGATCTGCTCGTCGCGCAGCCCCGCGCGCCGGGCGAAGGCGTCGTTGATGAACTGGGAGGCCAGCACCGTGTACGCCTTCTCGACCGCGTCGGCGGTGGTGAGGTAGTTGTCCTCCCCGGTGTTGATGGTGATGCCGCTGCGGGCCACGATGCGCCGCGACACGTACTGATCAACGAAGGTGCGGCACATGTTGATGTCCCGGAAGAGGATGCCGTACATCGCGTCGTTGAGCAGCATGTCCAGCCGCTCCACCGCGGCCATCCAGGCGATCTCGCTCATGCAAAGCCCCGACGAGTAGTTCGTCTGCTGGATGTACCGCCCGTAACGCTCGCTTGCCTCGTCGGTGGCCCGCCGGATGATCCGGAAGTTCTCCTGGGTGGCGAAGGTTCCGCCGAACCCCTCGGTGGTCGCCCCCTCCGGCACGTAGTCCAGCAGCGACTGGGCCGTCGCCCGGATCACCGCCACGATGTCCGCCCCCGCATGCGCCGCCGCCTTGGCCTGGATCGCGTCGTCGTAGATGTTCCCGGTGGCCACGATCACGTACTTCAGCGGCGACGGCGACGGGGCGGCCTGCGCCCGGCGGCGATCCCGCTCCGCTGCGGCCTGGTCGATCCGCGCCAGCGCCCCCCGGGTCGCCTCCGCCAGCGCCGCCCGGGCCTGCTCCACCCCGGGGCCGTGTGCCGGGTCCAGCAGCTCGTGCCCGTAGGCCAGCGCCTCCGCCGCTTCCTGCACCGTTGGCGCCCCGTTCACCAGCGCCGCCCCCAGGAAATACCCGATCCCTCGATCCAGGAGCCCCGCCTTGTGGTAGCGGTCCACCAGCGTGTTCACCAGCGGGATCCCCTCCCCGTCCGCGCCCTCGACCCCGTAGGCCCGCGCCGTCGTCCGCTCGACCCCCACGGTCGTATGCTGGTCGATGAAGCCCTGCACCTCGCTGGCGATCTCCGCTGCCAGCGCCCTGCACCGCTCCACCTTGCCCTCGTCCACGGGAACCTCGGTCATGGCGCCCTTCTACCACCCCGCCCCCGCTCCCCCAACCCTCGCTTCACCCCGCCGCGCCCGCCTCCCGCAGCAGCCTCCCCAGCAGCCACAGCGGCAGCCCCACGATGGCCGAGTCGTCCGACCCTCGCACCTCGTCGAACAAAAGAAATCCGCTCCGCTCGTACACGTAGCCCCCCACGCTTCCGTAGGGCTGGTCCCGCTCCACGTAGCGCCTCGCCTCCTCCGCGCTGAGCGCGCGCACCTTCAGCTCTACCGTCGCCACGCCCTCCCGCAGCGCGCCCCCGGGGCCCACCAGCGCGACCGCCGAGTGCAGCCGGTGCCACCGCCCCGCCAGCGCGTGGAGCTGCTCCGCCGCCTCCTCCAGCGTCCCGGGCTTCCTCAGCATCTTCCCCTCAAACTCCAGCGCCTGATCTGCCCCGATCACCAGCGCCTCCGGCCTGCTCGCCGCCACCGCCCGCGCCTTCCCCTCCGCGAACGCCCGGGCGCACCCCGCCGGATCGACCCCCGGCGGCTCGATCTCCTCGAAGTCAGGCGCCACCGCCTCGTAGGGAATCCCCATACGATCCAGGAGGACGCGGCGGTAGCGGGAGGTCGAGGCGAGGATCAGGGGGGTCATGGATTTCCTTGCGCGAAGCTCTCGGCCCGGAGCCGCGCCCCGCGGACGCCGTAGAGCGTGGAGCGATCCGGTGGCATCACCGGCCCCAGGTCGACAGCCGCCAGGATACCGCAGAGCGTCAGGACCTCCCCCGGGTGCGTCGGATCGTCCCCGATCTCCCAGACCACCGGGCAGCGCCGCGCCAGGGAAGCCATCCCGGCGGCCTGCCCGGCCCGCTCCGCCTCCTCGGCGGCGCGCCAGTCGTCCTCGGAGGCTGGACGCCGCGCCAGGGACAGCTCCACCGCGGGACGCCCCGGCAGCGCCAGCCGCACCCCGAACTCTCCGCGTCCCTCGTTCCCCAGGTGGCGCCGAAAGAATTCCAGCTCTGCCCGGAAGAACATCCGCGCTTTTTGCACCAGGAGCGCCTCCTGGGCCGGCTCTTTGTTGGCCTGCGAGAACACAAGGAAAACCACGGGACTCCGGCGGGCCAGTGTTGCACCCCGGGGCTCCGCTGGCATCCTCCCTTCCATCCCCCCATGCCCTCTCGCCCGCCTCCCAACAGCTCGCTGACCAGCTTCCTGGCGGCGGACCTGGTGCGGCGGAGGGAGCTCACCCCCCCTGGCCCTCCTCTCCCTGTCGGGCAGAGGGGACCTCACCCCCCCGGCCTCCCTCTCCCTGTCGGGCAGAGGGGACCTCACCCCCCCGGCCCCCCTCTCCCTCAAGGGCAGAGGGGGG
>CAZSDX010000193.1:0-11423 GCA_964605685.1 uncultured Polyangiaceae bacterium | reverse complement strand
CTCGGCCCGCAGCCGCTCGATGAGCTGGATCATCGGCTGCACCTCCCGGTGGGCGAACATCAGCGCGTCGATGATCTCGTGCTCCGTCGCCTCCGCGGCGCCGCCCTCCACCATCACCAGCGCGTCCCGTGAGACCGCGACCACCAGATCGATGTCTGCGTCCTGCTGCTCCTCGAAGGTCGGGTAGAGGATCAGCTCGCCCTTGACGCGGCAGACGCGCACCCCGGCGATGGGGCCGTTCCAGGGGATATCGCTGATGTGCAGCGCGGCGGACGCCCCGGTCAGCGCCAGCACGTCGCTGGGGTTCACCTTGTCGGCGCTCATCACCGTGGCGATGACCTGCGTGTCCTTCTTGAACCCGTCAGGGAACAGGGGGCGCAGCGGGCGATCCATGATCCGGCAGGTGAGGATCTCGTCGTCCCGCTGCCGCGCCTCGCGCTTGAAGAACCCGCCGGGGATCTTGCCCGCGGCGTAGGTCTTCTCCACGTACTCGCAGGTCAGCGGGAAGAAATCGAGGCCGGGGCGCTCGTCGGTGCAGACCGCGGTGACCAGCACCACCGTCTCCCCCTGGGAGATCAGGATGGAACCGTGGGCTTGCTTGGCAAGACGCCCCGTCTCGAGGGTGATGGTCTTGCCGCCGATGGTGATCGATTCTCGGACAAATGACATGGAAGCGCCTCCTGGGTGGCGCACGCCACCCGGGGGTGGCGCTCGGGTTGGGGGTTGGGGGCCGGCAGCCGGCCCCGAAGCGGGCGCCGCCAGGAGGTCTTCTTCTCCGATGAGAGGGGCCGATCCGGGGATCGTCCCCTCGCAGCGAAGACGAAGCGACCGTCGCTCGCTTTGCCCGGGACTACGGAGGAAAAACAAGGACGGGGGCATGTATCCCCCGTCCGCGGATCACTTGCGCAGGTTGAGGGCCGCCAGCAGCGTCCGGTAGCGCTCGACGTCGAGGCGCCGGAGGTACGACAGCAGCCGCCGCCGCTGGCCGACCAGCTTCAGCAGGCCGCGGTAGGTGGCGTGATCCTTGGGGTGCGTCTTGACGTGGTTGTTGTTGAGGTGCTCGATCCGCTCGGTCAGCAGCGCGATCTGCACCTCGGGGGAGCCCGTGTCGCCCTCGTGGCGCTTGAACTTGTCGACGATGGCGGCGGTCTGTTCGGCGTGAAGCATCGGGTGAGGTTCCTTCGACACCCACCCAGGAGCCGCCGATCTCCCAGGATCGGTGCCCCCCGAGGGTGGGTCATTGGGTGAGGCGCGCATTCTACGTACCTGCCGCCCCCCGTCAACGACTCCCCGACCGAATCCTCGCGGGAAGGCTGGTGCTCGACCCCTGCCTTGCGCTACATCCTGGCCTCCGTGCTCGTCCGTCCTGTCGCTTTCCTGGGGGTGCTCTTGCTTGCGGCCTGCGGTCCATCCGAGGAGACCAAGGTGTTCCTCGGACCCATCCAGGCCCCCTCCTTCCAGGCCCCTTCGCCCTCGCCGCCGGGTACCTCTCCCTGCGCCGAACCCGAGCCACCGGCCCTCGCGCCATTGACCGCGGTCCCTTGCGCCGACCCGCTCCCCGGGGAGCTCCCGGTGGGGCTGGCCCCGGCCCCCGGGGGCTTGCTCCTGGCGGACACCGGAGGGCTCCGGGCGCTGGCGCTGGATCCGTCCGGGTGTCCATCGACCCTGCCGACCTCCGTGCTTCCGCTGGGCGGACTGACGGGCGCGGTGGCCCACGCGGACCGGCTGTGGCTGGCCCAGGCCGAGGCCGTGCAGGTCTGGAAGGAGGACGCGCAGGAGGCCTCCTGCGCGCTTGCAAGCGTGCGGTCGCTGGCGGCCTCCGGGGCGGGGGCCTGGGCGGTGACCGGCGGGGGCCTGCGCCGCCTGGAGGTGAACAACGGCGTCTGCTTGGTGGGGGAGCCCTGGTCCTTGCCGGGGGCGGCGCTGGTGGGGGCCGCCAGCGGCGACGACGGGGTGTGGCTCGCGCTGACCCAGCCCGGCACCTGCGGGGCGGCCCCGGCGGTGAACCGCTACACGGCCCAGGGGGAGCTGGACGAGGGCGCGCCGGTCTTCGAGGCGGAGCGGCTCGGGCTCTGCACGGTGACGGCGATGAGCGAGAGCCAGGGGAAGCTGATGCTGCTGGACGGCACCTGCGGGCGGGGCACCCTGGTGGACGCGATCACCGGCAAGGCCGAGGGATCGTGGCAGGCCCCCCCGGGGCAGACGCCGGTGGGGGTGATCCCTGCCCCGGGGGGGGTCCTGGTGGGCACCGCGTCGGGGGCAGGGAGCAGCGCCTTGCTGCGGTTGGTTCGGGTGTCTTTCTGAGGAGAGGGTATTTGGTAACCCGGAAGCGCAAGATCACGAAGAAGACCGCGGCGCCACAGCTCCCGGTGCCGGGGGAGGACGAACCGACCAAGCTCTGGACGCTGCGGCTGCTCGCGCACAGCAACGTGTACGCGCGGCTGGCGGCCTACAGCGACGAGCTGGCGACGGTGCTGGGGGTGGTGGGGCTGGACCGGAACCGGGGGGAGAAGCCCGATCCGGCGGTGGTGGCGAGGCACGTGGCGAGGCTGCTGGCGCGCAAGACGCGGGCCCCGGAGGGGATCGAGGCGGAGCTGCTGGGGCGGAACGTGGGGATGCTGGGGGACCTGCTGGGGCTGGACGAGGCGTCGCGGGGGGTGCTGAAGTTCGCCGCGATGACGCTCCACCGCTCCCCGCTGCGGGCCTGCATGCGGAGCCTGGAGCGGATGACGCCGCGGGGCCTCGGGGTGCTGCTGGGCAAGGTGCTGGGCACGCCGGAGGGGCAGACGATCCGGGCGCTGGAGCCGGGGGCGCCGCTGCGGAGGCTGGGGCTGCTGCGGCTGGACCGGAGCGCCTACGTGGACGAGAGCCCGCTGATGCTGCTGGAGCACCTGGACGAGCAGCTCTTCGAGGCCCACGAGAGCGTCCACTCGCTGCTGGCGGGCTTCGCGAGGCTGGCTCGACCGGCGCAGCTCACGCCGGAGGACTACCCGCACCTGAAGACCGACCTCGGGCTGCTCACGCGGCTGCTGACGGCGGCGGTCGAGCGCCAGGAGGCGGGGGTGAACGTGCTGCTCCACGGCCCGTCAGGGACCGGAAAGACGGAGCTGGCGCGGGTGCTGGCGGCGCAGGTGGGGGCGGCGCTCCACGACGTACGGGTGGAGGGGATCGAGCAGAAGGTGCTCGGGGCCTACGAGCGGCTGGCCGCGTACCAGCTCTGCCAGCGGATGGCCTCCCACAGCCGGCCGGCGCTGGTGCTCTTCGACGAGGTGGAGGACGTCTTCCGGACGCCGGTCCACGAGCTGTTCGACGATCAGGCCGGGGCGGGGCAGGACAAGGGGTACATGACGCGGCTGCTGGAGGAGAACCCGGTGCCCACGCTCTGGGTCTGCAACCGCATCGACACCATGGACCCGGCCATCCTGCGCCGCTACGACTTCATCCTGGAGGTGCCCACGCCGCCGGAGCGGGTACGCCACGCCATCCTTGAGCGCTACCTGGGCTCGCTCCCGGTGCTGCCCGAGTGGCTATCGCGCACCTCCACCGACGAGTCGCTCACGCCCGCCCACGCGGAGCGGGCGGTGCGGGTGGCCAGGTTGATCCAGCCCTCCGGGGCCGAGGAGGCCACCCACGTCCTCGACCGGGTGCTCCGGAGCAGCCTGGCGGTGACCCGGACGACCCCGGCGCCCTCCCGCCGCCAGGCTCCGCTGAGCTACGACCTGGCCCTGCTGCGCACGGACCCCCCGCTGACGCCGCTGGTGGCCTCCCTCGAGCAGCGCCCGTCGGCAACCGTATGCCTCTACGGCCCGCCGGGCACCGGGAAGACCGCCTTCGCCGCCTACCTGGCGCGGCGGCTCCAGCGGCCCCTGCTCCTGCGGAGGGCCTCGGAGCTCCTGGGGCCCTACGTGGGCCAGACCGAGGCAAACCTGGCGAGCGCGTTCCAGCGGGCAACCCAGGACGGCGCGGTGCTGTTCCTGGACGAGGTGGACAGCTTCCTCCAGCGGAGGGAGACTGCGGATCGCCAGTGGGAGGTCACCCAGGTCAACGAGCTGCTCACCCAGATGGATACCTTCGACGGGGTCTTTTTGTGTGCGACCAACCGGATCGAGCACCTGGACCCCAGCTCGCTCCGGCGCTTCGACCTGCGGGTGCGCTTCCTGTTCCTGGAGCCGGAGCAGCGGGTGATCCTCTTCACCCGGGCGCTCGCGGAGCTCTCCGGTCAGGCCCCCCTACCGCCATCGAGCGGGGTACGGTCCACGCTGGACAGGCTCTCTTCGCTGACGCCGGGCGACTTCGCGGCGGTGGTGAGGCGCGGCAAGATCCTGGGAACGCTCGGGGCGGAGGACGCGCTCATCGCCGCCCTGGAAGCGGAGGTGAACAGCAAGAACGACCGGATGAAGCCACCAGTCGGGTTCATCGGTTCGTGAGCGGCACCGGGACGCGGCACCTGGGGCGCTCCATGTGGTCGATGACCCGGGAGCGGGCGAAGAGGTCGTGGAGCGCCTGCGTTGGCGGGTGCAGCAGCGCGATGGTGAGCCCGCCGACGTAGGCGCTCCTTGCGGCCAGGCCGCCACGCGCGCATGAACCACGCCATGCCCCAGCGAAAGCGCTACCTCTTCGTCTGCAACAACCGCCGCCCGGACGACGCCCCCAAGGGCTCCTGCGCGGCGCGAGGCTCCGAGCAGGTGCATGCCGCCCTCAAGAGCGCCCTGGCCTCCCGGAGGATGGCGATCCACGAAGCTCGCGCCTGCACCGCGAGCTGCCTCGACGTCTGCTCCCGGGGGGTCACCATCCTGGTGGAGCCGGATCACCTGTTCCTGGGCGGCGTCACCGTCGACGACGTCCCGGCCATCGTCGACGCGCTCCAGGGCGACCTGCCGCTACCGGAGCGCCTCGTGCTCACCCGCGAGCAGGTCGACCGCGGCTGATCATTCTTCGAGGTCGAGGAGCGCATCGGCAAGGGCGTCGATGGAGTCCTGGAGGCCCGGAGAGCCGCTCTCCAGGGCCTCTTTGAGGGCGTTGTGCGCGGCGCGAAGGTTCCGGAATTCGGGGGAATCCGCGTCCTGACGGATGGCCAGGAGGCCGGTCGCCTTGGCGAGGAGGGAGCGGGCGCGCTCCTGCAGAACCTCCAGGGGCTCCTCGCCCTCGTCTTCGTTGTCGTCTTCCTCGTCGCCCGGCTCCTCCGGGGAAGCGAGCCGTTCGGCCTCTTCGGCGCTGAGCTGCTGGGCAGCAAGCGCACTCTGTCGGCGGAGCGCCTCGACCTCCAGGCGGTCCAGGTCGCGGCGCTGGGCGGTGAGCTGATAAGGGCTGTTGGCGATGACGATCTGTGCGGAACGATCCGAGGGGACGTGGCGAGCGGTGACGTGAAGGATACCGGAGAGATCCAGGCGGAAGGTCACCTCGACGGGGGAATTGGCGGGGCTTGGGGGGAGATCCTGAACGTGGACCTCTCCAAGCTGCGTGTTCCCGCCGACCCGGGGAGATTCCCCCTGGACGACGGGGATTTTCACCCCGGGCTGGTCTTCGAAGATCGTGAACACGGTGCGCGTCCGCTCGACCGGGAGGACGGTGTTCCGCGGGATCACCGGCGCGGCCGCGAGTTCCTCGGTGCGCCTGCTGAAAGAAAAGCCGTCCTCCACGCCGACCGCGAGGGTGTGAGGGGTGATGTCCACCAGCACATCCTTCACCTCGATGCCTGCTGTACGGCCTGCAAGCAGCGAGGCGCCCAGGGCTACCGCACGGTCCGCATCCAGGTCCTGGAGCACAGGGCGCTGGAGGTGGTTGGCGACCATCTCGCGCACCACGGGACTCCGGCTGGCGCCGCCCACGAGCAGCACCCGATCCAGGGCCTGCGGGGAGAGCTTGGCGTCCGCGAGGGCCTCGTCGATGCAGCGCAGGGTGCGCTCGATGAGCGGGCGTGCGACCTGATCGATGTCGGCGCGGGTCAGGACCTGATCAAGCTGGACCGTGCGGGAACCTTCTCCCGTCAAGAAGGGCTCCAGGAGCCGGTATTCGGTCTGCTCGGACAGGGCGATCTTGGCCCGCTCCACGGCCTCCAGGAGCCTGGTCATCGCCCGCGGGTCGGCGGTCACCTGGGCTCTCGCCTCCCCGAGCCGCTCCAAAACAAGCTGGACCAACCCTGCATCCACGTCATCCCCGCCGAGGTGGGTGTCTCCTCGGCTGGCGCGGACCTCCAAAAAACCCTCGTCTCGTTCGAGGATGGAGACGTCGAACGTCCCGCCTCCCAGATCGTAGACCATGACCACCTGCTCCTCGCCGCTCTGGTACGTCATGGCGGCGGCGGTGGGCTCGTTGACCAGGCGCTCGACGGTGAGACCGGCGAGCTGTCCCGCGTCTTTGGTGGCTTGCCGCTGGGCGTCGGAGAAGAAGGCCGGGACCGTGATGATCGCGCGAGCGGGACGTTGGCCTGTGGCGGCCTCCACACGGTCGAGCAGCGCCCCGAGGATCAGCGCCGAGACCTGGGGAGGCGTCAGCGTTCGATCTCCGACCCGGACCATCTCCGCGGTCCCCATCTTGCGCTTGACCGAGACGCTTGTTCCGTCCGGATCGATGAGACGCCGGTTCCTGGCGGCGCGCCCTACCAGGAGGGTTCCGGTTTCATCCATCCCCACCGCGGAGGGCAGGAGGTCGTTCCCGGATGGATCAGGGTACAGCTTGACCTTGCCTTCGACCACCTCGCCGATCAGCGAGTTCGTGGTCCCCAGGTCGATCCCTACACACCGTTCGTTTGGCTGGCTCATGTCTTGTTTTTCCGTGGTTTACTCGCGACGACATCGGCTTCTCTCACGCATACGTTCCCGATCCAGTAGCCCGGTCGGATCACCTCGCACACTCGAGGACGGTCCTCCTCGCCGCGGGTCTCGACGACCCGGTGCCGGGTCGCGTCCACGAGCACCCCGACGCGGCGCTCCACGGTGACGCCCAGCAGCGAGAGGCTCTGCTCGATCAGGGGAGGCAGAAGCTCCAGCCCCCGGAGTACGGCGGTGAATTCGGGAGGCAAGGTGGGCGCAGCAGGGGCCGGAAAAATTCGCTGCAACAGCGTCCGAGGAGAAGCTGCCGTCGGCAAGGTGGGCGGGATCCGCGCGGCCTGGGAGGTGACGCGCTCCAGGGCATCCAGGACCGGGAGCAGCGCCCGGAGCCACCGCTCTCCCTCGGCGGGAACCGCGAGCGGCGGGGGAGAGGGCGGGGTTGGCGGCGGGCTCTGGAGTACCTTCAAGCAAGCTTCGGCAGCGGCCTGGGCGTTGAGCGTTGCGCGTCCTTGTCGGCGCAGCTCGCGGCTCAGGTCATCGAAGCGCTGGAGTAGCTCCTCGCGCAAGGCCGCAAGCTCGTTCGGGTCTTCGGACGCGGCGAGATCGGAGGGCTCGGATGGCGGACCCTCGGGGGGGGGAAGGGACGTCATGACGTGGGGGGATCTTCCGGCAGGGAGAGATCGATCTGGGCGGTCAGGGAAGCCAGAAGGTGGCGAGTCGTGAGCCCCACAGGCAGCGGGGGAACTTCAGGGGCAGGAGGGAGCGGGAGATCCGGGGTCCGCTGCTCCAGGGCCTGGCGCATGGCGGTGTGCGGCGACACCAGCAGCTCGTAAGCGGCACGGAGCGACCGGAACTCCTCGGGCGCTTGATCGGGAGGAAACTCTGCCACTTTCCGCCGATAAGCCTTCTTGATCTGACGGGGATCTCGCTCCTCGGGAGAGAGCCCCAGCAGCGCCCGGGCGCGGGGGAAGGCGTCCAGGATGCTCACGGCATCTCCCCCCGGAGAAGTGAGTTGAACAAATTTTTCATCAGAGGTTTGCCTTGGGTAGGTCCAAGCTTCAAGATCTCGAGGAATGTCAAGGCCAGAATGGCTTGTTTCTCCGACGGCAATTTCGATACAAAATTCTTGATTTTCTTCCGCTCATGCGGGAGAAATCTCAGGAGATCACTTATCTCCTCCAAGGTCTTCATCATGGAATCGTTTGGATCTTGATGCATCCCATCAAGGTACATCCCATCAAGGGATCCCTCCCCATCGTATCCTTCCCCCTCCTCGTCCTCGTCCTCGTCCTCCTGTTCGTAGAGGGCGAGGCGATAAGGGTACAAGGACTCCTGGCAAAGAATTTCCATGGCAGCAAATTCGAGCATGCAGGGAGGAACCTGCCTCATCAGCGAGGGGGAACGTCTGGCATTCATCATGGTCTCCAGGCGCTTCCGTTCCTGATTGGATAGGATGGCCTCGTGGGAGAGGTAGATGGATTCTGCTTCTTCCGTTGCACCGCAGGCGTGGAGCACCGTGATGACATGCGACAAGAAGGATGGAGAAAACGGGAACGGCTGCAGATGGACCAGGACCGCTTCGAGCGTCTCTTCCTCCTCCAGATCCAGGGCATGACGGATCAGGTAGCCAGCGAGCTCTTCGTCCTTGTCCTGGGCCGCAAGTTTCAGGGTTCTTTCCAGCGTGGGGATCACCCGTTGCCCGTCCATGGACGCGTCCACCTTGCTGGCCGCGTCCAGCAGCGCCAGGAGCAGGATTCGTCTCCGTGGTCTGGCTTCCACCGGCAGGTTCGCGATCCTGAGGACTTCCTCAACAAGATCCGATGGATCGAGGCTCGTATCCACCTCGATAAGGTGCTGAAATTCCAGGATCAGATCCCCGAAGGAGGCTCCCGAGGTGAGCCCTTCGAAGGGCGTGCGCTTCCCGAGCCGCAGCGAGGCGAGCCGCGCTCTCTCTCGAAATTCCTCGTGCTGGGTTGCCTCGGCGGCCTGCAACCAGAGCTGATCCTGCTCCTTCTTCGGGAGCGATTCAGCCAGGTGCAGCCGGAGCTTCCAGCCCTCGACGTGTTTGGGGTGTTGTCTCAGGAAATCGATCAGCGCAGTGACGCATCGCGAGGGATCTTTGGTCTTGCAGGCCAGGAGCTCCTGGAACGAGAGTTCTTCCTCGAAGGCATCCTGATCTTCCCCCAGGCTTGTTGCGAGGGTTCGCGCCTCCCTGGCCATCCGGGTAACCTGCTCCACGTTCCCTTGCATGGCCTGGTAGGTGACGAGCCGTAGCAGGATCTCCGCCGCCAGCGGAGCGCCATCCGGATGTTTTTTCGCCTCGGAACCCAGTCGGCTCAGGAGCGTCATCGCGTCCTCCTCCCACGGTGGATGCTCCTGGGAGTGCAGGAGCCACCGGCATCGGAGGGTCTCCAGAGGGTCGACCCCCGCCCTCTCCGCAACCAGCAAAGCCGCGAGCGCCTGCCCGGGGTTCTGGAGCAGCCCGAACGCTTCCAGCAGAGCTCCGAGCCCGCGGGCGGGCGGATCAAGGTGGGCATGCCCAACAGTGGCGAGGTACTGAGCGAGGTCCGCCGCCGACGGGTTTTGGCGGATCCTTCTCGCCAACGCCCGACGGATTACCTCCGGCGCCTCTCGGAGCTGTGCAAGCCTCCCCTCATCCAGCAGCGAGGGCGCCGTTTCGGAGGCTTCCTGGTACGCGAGCTGGGTCAATCGCTTGTCTCCGCGAGCTTCCAGCAGCGCCAACGTCTCCGGGGACGCTTCTCCCCGAGCCAGGGCGTAGGCCGCCATCAAGGCGCAACGCAGCCCTCGATCCCCGATCCGGGAATCTTTGTCGAAGAATGCCGGATCCAGCGGTTCCCCTCGCTGGGCCGCGCTTGCCACCTCGGCTGCGGCCACCAACCACGGCGGGAGCCTCGTCTCCCCGGGGGTGATCGCCTCTCCACGGAGCGCCTGAAGCACCGGCCTCAGCGCTTCCGCCAGCACGCGGTCTTGCTCCGCTAGCTCGAAGAAAAGCTCGTGATGCCCCGTGCCCAGCGCGGCCAGGGCCTCCTCGCAGCGGAGCGCCCGGGTGCGGCGCTGTCCTGCCTGCGCCACCTTCAGTGCCTGCGCATGCTTGCCCAGCTCCCGGAGACGTCGTGCAAGCACTGCTGTGGTCTGCAAGACCCCTGGAGCGATCTTCTCGGGGGGGCCCTTGAGGAGCGTGAGAAGCTTGCTGGCCGCACGCTCAGGGGCCTGCTTGATCTGTGTCAGCAGCGCCTTGTCGACCAAATCGATCGGACCGCGGCTCCCCCGAGGGGGTCTGTTCTTGGAACTCACAACCAGGCCACTACCATAGTGCCTCTTCCCTGCGAAGCTCGGCGTGGCGCTCCAGGGGGACCTCGCTGCGCCTGGCCTGTCGGGTCAACCGCAACAGCGGCTCCAGGTGATCGCCAACCTGGAGAGAGAAGCTCACTGGCACTTCCCTGGCGAATCCGGCAGGAGGCAGTCCACGTTGCAGGGGCACACCTGCTGCCCCTTGCAGGTCTTCCCTTGCTTGCAGTCGCCGTTGTCCCAGCAGGATCCGTCCGTCGGCAGCGGCTTGCACACTCCGCTGCTACCGCTCCCGATGCCGCCGCTGCTCTGGAGCACGCACTGGTTCCCGCTGCCGCAGTCCTTGTCCTCCTTGCAGCAGGCCGGGGGCGTCGATCCGCCGTCCTGGCACTTGCCCGGGGCGTTGGGCAGGAGGCAGGCTGCTCCGCACGGGCAGAGCTGCTCCCCCTCGCAGGTCTGCCCGGGCTTGCAGTCCGTGTCTTCCCAGCACTGGCCCGCCACGGGCACCTTCTTGACGCAGACGTCCCCGGCGCACTGATCCAGACCTTGCTTCTTGCAGTCGTCGTCGCTCTTGCAGCAGAGGTCGCTCCCACCACCGCCCTTCACGCACTTGCCGGGGGTATCCGGAACGATACACAACTTGCCGCAGGGGCAGACGTTCTCCCCCTCGCAGGTCAACCCCGCCGCGCAGTCGTCGTCCTCCCAGCACTGGCCCGCGGGCAGCGGCTTCTTGCACACATCCCCCACGCAGTCCCCGCCAGAGCCGCAGTCCTTGTCTTCCTTGCAGCAGTTGTTCACTACGTCCACGCACTTGCCCGGGCTATCCTGGACGCAGACGGCACCGCAGGGGCAGGGGGCTGCGTTCTGGCAAACCTGGCCTGCACCGCAGTCGCTCCCGTCCCAGCACTGACCCGCCGCCAGCTTCTCCCGGCACGTCCCCTCCACGCACTGATCCAGCCCCTGCTTCTGGCACTCCTCGTCCGCCTTGCAGCACCCGGAGCCCAGCGGGACGCACTTGCCTGTCGTGTCTCCCTTCGGCCCGCAGAGCGCGCCGCAGGGGCAGATGAATTCCCCCTCGCAGGTCGACCCCGCCGCGCAGTCGCTATCTTCCCAGCATTCTCCCTTGGCCGCCGGGAGCTTGCATTGACCCCCCGCGCACACCAGCACCACCGGGTCGGGCCCCGCGCAGTCCGCGTCCTCCTTGCAGCACCCGCCGGGCGAGCCTGCCTGCCCGGAGCCCGCGTCGCCCGCCTGTCCGGAACCTCCGGCCCCCGCCGCCCCGCCATCCCCTGCCTGCCCGACAATGCCGACGTGCAGGAAGGGGACCTGCTGGTCACCTCAGGC
>CAZSDX010000192.1:0-11502 GCA_964605685.1 uncultured Polyangiaceae bacterium | reverse complement strand
CTACGTAGGCTGTTCCAGAAGAGGGTCGCTTTTGCAAGTTAGAAACCCTCTCAGCGCGACGCGGTTCGGGGATCCCTCCGAGCAGCGCGCCGAAGCGGGCTCGGCTCGCGCCATCGACCTCCTGCGCAAGGCGAGCGCCGCGAGAGGTCAGCGATACGAGCCGACTGCGACCGTCGCGTTCGCTCGGCCGCTGCTTCACATGGTTGGCGCGGACCATCTTCGCGCACAGGCGCGCGACGTTGCTCTTGTCAATGCCGAGCTCAGCGCCGAGCGCCTGCTGGGTGAGCTCGCCCTGCGCGAGCAGCACCATGAGCGCATGGGCGTGGGCCACGGAGAGTGGCTTGCCGCACGGCGTGCTATACCGTCCCCACCGTACCGTTGAAGGTTCTCCAGGGTGGCCCGTGGTGACGTCGTAGGGGCGCAACAAGTTGCGCCCCTACCCCCGCGGACGTTCCGGAAAAACTTCAACGGTGTGGTTGGCGCGGTATATCAGCCGCGAGCGCGCCGAAGCAGCGGAAGAACCGTTGGGTGACACGGCGAAGCTCGTCGACTGCGTCCGGCATCGGCGTTAGCTACCACGCAACTGGTTGCGTACGCAACCAGTTGCCCTCGCCAGGTCACCACAAGCCAGCGCCCGACGATGGCCAGCTCCGCACGAGCTGCGCGAGAGATGCGGGTCATGCAGACCGAGTCGTCGCGACGTCGGCGAGTACGCTGCCTTGCAAGGCGTTTACGACTGTCGTATACGCGTGTCGTAAATGCTCACCGCAGCCGACCGCGAGATTCGACTTGGCATCTGGAAGATCCACATCCTCCATCACGCCGAAGCCCGTGAGGTCTGGGGGACCTGGCTGCTCGAGGAGCTGGCCGCGCATGGGCACGCGCTGAGCCCGGGCACGCTCTATCCGGCGCTCACCCGCATGGAGCGCAACGGCTGGCTGAGACGCACTGGCGCCGCACCGCACGCGCGCGCACGGCAGACGTTCCGCATCACGCCGACCGGCAAGCGCCTGCTCAAGGAGCTGCGGCGCGAAGTGACCGAGCTCTACGAAGAAGTGGTTCTCGACCCGGAGAAGGGAGCCCGCTCGTGACTCTGACTCGACTTTCGCCGTTTTAGGACCCAACGCAACGGACACGGCTCCGGGGTAGAGTTCGGGTTACGACACTCCAACCCCCACCCAGAGCCATGCCCAGCTCTTACCTTGCCACGCTCCTCGCCTCCCTCGCAACCTTCCGCTCCGCCTTCTCCCAACCCTCCTTCTTCCGCTTCTTGCTCCTGACCTGCGGCTGGCTTTTGGTGCAGGGCCCGGCCCACAGCGTCACCGAGGCCCTGCTCGCGGCCGACGTCGCCCACCGCTGCCACTGGGAAGCCTTCCACCGCTTTTTCTCCCGCGGAACGTAGGCGCCTGATCGGCTCGGCCGTCTGCTGTTGCCGCGTCTGGAGCCCTGGCGCTGGTTGGATGGCTTGTGGATGCTGGTGATCGACGACTCGCTCTGCCCCAAGAAGGGGCCCGAGATCTTCGGCCTTGGCTGCCACCTCGATGCGGTGCGCTCGACCCGCAAAACCAAGGCCTTTGCCTTCGGCCACGCGTGGGTCGTGCTGTCGGTCGTGGTGCGGCTGCCGTTCTCGTCGCGGCCGTGGGCGCTGCCCGTGATGCTGCGGCTGTACCGCAGCAAGAAGACCTGTCCCGAGAAGGACTACGCGACGAAGAACCAACTGGCGCGCCAGATGCTGGACCTGCTGCTGCGGTGGCTGCCCGAAGGCAAGGTGCGTCTGCTGCTGGACCTGGGCTACAGCAACCAGGTGCTGCTCAAGGGACTGCCGGCGCGCGTGAGCGTGATCGGTGCCTTGCGCGACGATGCCGCGCTGACCTCGCTGCCGGTCAAGACGGGGCGAGGCCGCCCTCGCAAGAAGGGCACCCCCTTGCCCAAGCCGCGCGAGATGGCGCAGCAGCGCCAGCGCTGGAGTCGCACGGTGGCGGAGATGTACGGCCAGCAGGCGGTGGTGCGCTACCTGAGCGTGGTGGCACAGTGGTACGGCGGAGCCGGCCCGAGCCCACTGCGTATCGTGGTGGTGAAGACGGAGCGCGGGCAGATGCCCGTGCGGGTCTTCTTCTCCACCGACGCGGACCTGGCGGTGGAGGAGTTGCTGCACAGCTACGCCTGTCGCTGGAGTGTGGTTCGCGGAGCTGCCGTCGGGGGTGCGGTGGGCGCTGGTGCCGCAGCGTCCGTGGTGGCCGAGCAAGCAGAACCTTGCGATGAGCGACGTGGTGGCAGCGGCGCGGAGCGTGCTGCGGGGAGCGGACCTTTTGGGCGTGTGCCGCGAGTGTCAACCAGGGACAGACACTCTTCGACGAGAGTCTAAAGTGGCTCCCCGCCAGGGGCCGATCACGGCGTCTTCTCGGCTCCTCCGAGCACGCAGAGAGACAGAGAATCTCGGGGTCTCCATGGAGAACCCCACAACCGATCTCCAACCGCCACCGTCCGCGAACATGGGGGGGGTCTACCTCGACCATCCCCGCCCCCCGCCAGCTTCGGCCCAGCCTCGAACGTGATCCCAAATTATTCGAATTTGGCCCGGTTTTCCACCCCAGGCCGAGGGTGGGTTTTGTTTCGAAGTAGGTGTAATTAAACCCTGGCCCCCCTGGCGCATGCAGGCACCTCGGGGAGAGGGAGCAGGCGACTCGCTCCGCGAGCGCACGTCTCCTTCCGGCTTGCCCGGGTTGAGCAAGCGCCGGGGACGGCGCACGGGAGGGGGAGCGGGTGGCCCTTCCGGGCTTCAGGCCGCGCGCTTGGCGCTCGGCGCCTCGCCCGGCTCCGGCTCCAGCGAGTAGCCCACCAGCAGGCCGTTGGCGTAGTTCCGCCGCACCAGCTTGCGGCGTCGCGCCTCCGCCAGGTCCAGCACCTCGGCCTCGGGCTCCGAGGTCGAGACTTCCCGGGGCGTACGCCCCTCGATCCCCTGGTGAGGCCGCTCGGCGTTGGCGTAGTTGCGGTACTCGTCGAGGTAGAACTGCAGCTCGAACGCATCGGCGACGCGGATGTGCCGCAGCAGTTCCCGACGCACCGATCCGATCGCCCTCTCGGCGTAGGCGTTCAGCGTCGGGCATCGCGCGACCGTGATCTCCGCGTCGATGTCCAGCACGCGCAGCGCTCGCTGAAAAACACCCTGGAAATGTGAGCCTCGATCGTGCACCAGCGCGATGGGTTTGCGGCCCGATTTTTGCAGCAGTTCGTGGAACACGATGGTGGTCCATCGGCTATCGACATCCCAGCCGTCGTGGACCCGCAAGTCAAGCAGTTCCCGCGTGTAGAGGTCGATGACCAGGAGCACCTGCATCCACGCCCCCTTGGCCGTCCTCACCGCGAAGTAGTCCATCGCCCAGAGCGCGTCCTTGGCCCCCGAGCGGAAGCGCTCGTACGAGAGCTTGGGCCCAGGGTGGGGCGAGAAGCCGTTCTCGCGCAGCACGCGCTGGATGGCGGGCTCGCTGGCGACGATGCCCATGCGGCGCAGCTCCTCGCGGATGCGGCGCTGCCCCCAGGCCATGTTCTCGCGCTTGAACGTCAGGATCAGCTCGACGACCTTCTCGTCGAGCGGGGGGCGCCCGACGCGACCCCCGGTGCGCTTGCCGCGGTGGCGGAAGATCGAGGCCCAGCGCTCGATGGTGGAGCGCGCAGCGGAGAGGAAGTAGCGGAGGAAGGGCTCGTTGTCGCGGTTGAGAAAGAGGGCGAAGACCTGGGCGGCGCGGACGGCGAGGGGGACGCGGCGCGGAGCCTCGATGCGGCGGAGGTGGGCTTCGAGGGCGTCAAGTTGGGCCTTGAGGGCGATGTTCTCGCGGTAGAGGCGCATGGCCTCGGGGAGGGTGGTGCCGCGGGGCAGGCGGCTGACGCGGTCCACGGCCGTCAGCAGCAGGTGGTAGAAGAAGAACTCCAGCGCGCGGAGCAAGAGCGAGAACACCGGCGCGATCGACACTGCGAGGACGACAAAGTCAAGCGCGATGAGCCCCCACGGCGCTCCAGAATCCCGTGGTCAGGGGAGCTCTCGCGCCAGCCACTCGCGGATCGCAGTACCACACGATTCCAGGTCGATTCGCGGGCCCCAGAACATCGGTGCGATGGCCTGGTGTGCGCTGCGGATGGCCGCCCACCGTGGGGTGCTCTCTGGAAGGAAGGCCAGGTCGGAGGCGTTCGGGATGCGTGCGATCTGCTTCTGCGCGAGCATCTCGGCGGCCAGCTCCGCGACCGTGGTGTAGCCCTGCAAGGGGGGGAGCCCAGGCCTCGACAGGATCCGCGCTGTGTCCTCGAAGTGGCGCACGAACGTGGCCGGTTCCGCCTTGTCGTTCAGCACGCGTCGCTGCAGGGCGTCCAGCTTCTCCAGCGCCGTGACCAAAGGATGCACGCACCGCACGCCTCTGGGCTGGTTGTCGTCGAAGGTCGCCAGCTGGCCGAGAGACTCGAGGTGCTGGTGGGCGAACGACGACATGTCCCGAGGGACGAACGGGGTGACGCGCGCACTGCCCACCTCCAGCAGCACGAATGGCTTCATGATTCCGGCCAGATCGGCGATGAACTGGCCGGGGTAGAGCACACGCAGGTTGGCCCCTCGCCAGGACCTGTCAGCCGAATCAGGCTCCAGCTCGACCCGGGCGCCGGGGATCTCCAGGAGTCCGGGGAACGCCTCGAAGTAGGCCCTGCGCTCCTTGGTGGCGGTGGCCCCCTCGCTCTTCCAGTTCGAGACCCCAGGCAGCGCCGACACCGAGCCAGGCTCGATCTTCAGGTCGAGATCCTCGGAGAAGCGCTCGATGAGGCCGAAGCCCTTCGACAGCGAGGTACCCCCCTTGAACCAGAGCTCAAGTCCCATCCGCTGCAGCGACCAGAGCGTGTGGGTGACCCAGTAGTCCTTCTCGACCAGACCGGGGGCGAGGCGACGGGCCGCGGCGACGATCCGGAGCAGGTCGCCGAACTCCGTGTCTTCGTGCAGGAAGCTCACGCCGCCTCCGCTTCGAGAACACCGTGGATGGCGTTTCGGGTGGCCTTGGTGCCGTAGGTGTTGGCCATCTCGCGCAGACGCTCCGGGTCGAACGCTCCGCGGGCCAGGGCTCGCCGCAGCCCCACCGTCAGGTCCGCCTGTGAGGTCCCGGCCTGTTCGGCGTGCTCGAAGAGGTCGACGACAAACCACTCGGCCGGTGGGTTGGTGGGGAAGGCCACCCGCCGCAGCAAGAAGGTGCGCCCCCCCAGCTCGAACCGTCCGGAGCGCTTGGTGTTGTAGACCAGCGGCATCGCGAACACAGCCGTGCTCCCCAGCCCCAGCGCGTTCCAGCGCTCGGGGCCCGTGAAGACGAAGGGTGCCCCCCCGAGAAAGGCCCGCATGACCTCTTCGTCAGCCGGGGGCACCTGCCCGAAGCGTCCGCGCCTGGGGTGGACGAAGAGGCCGTGAGCCAGGGGCACCAGCGCGCCTTGCTCCACCAAGTGCCTGGCCAGGCGAGGAGCGTTGGTGCTCCAGGCGGCCAGGTCTCGGGTCCGGTAGACCCGTCCTGGTTCGAGAGGCGGAGAAGGGGTCATGGTGTCTTTATTTTACCGAAAAAAAGATACAACCCCAGGGCTCACTGCGCAAGCCACCCGGTGGGGTTACCGAGGCGGTGCCCCCGTAACAGCAGGGGTTGCTTGTCGCCTGCCTCACGTTGGCGATCCTTGGTCGTCGCGAAAATATACACCTCGGTCCACGGGTGAATTTCGACGGTTTTGCCCTCGTCGCGTACGACTGCATCCAGCAGGCGAAGGCGGTTCCCGGCACCGATGCGAGGCAGTTCCTGCCCGACGGTTGCTTCGTACACGACGTCCATTTCTTGACCGCCAGTTTGGGCGAGAAAGCCGTTCGACGACGGTTCTGCTGCGACAGAGAGTTCGACGTCGGTCGTTCCGGTGCGCGGTCGGTCGAGACTTGCCTGGTAGGCGCGCCAACCATCTTCACAGCGGGCACGGGCCGGACAGTGGCCGCAGTCCTTGCCCGGGCGGGCTTCGGCTGGCTTGTCGGTCAACAGGCGGCGTGCATCGCGAATTTTTTCCTGCAGGCGCTTCTCTGCAGCCAACAGGTTGGCTCTGTCTGCCGGGAATTCTTTGCGCTCGTTCAGGTATTGAACCGCGAGGTGGGCCGGTAGCGTGCCGCTTTTTCGCCACCAGAGGATGCCGTAAAGCTGCAATTGCAGTTCGTGTTCTTCCTTCGGTACGCCGGTCTTGAAATCGGTGATCAAGACATCCCCTTGTCGGATCTCGACAAGGTCGATGACCCCATGAAAGGGGAGATCCGGGTGGCTCACGTCGATTTCGCTTACAGCGCCACGTCCCCGAAGCCACGCCATCAGGTCGACCATGTCGGCCTCGGGGCGGTCAAACCTCGGCAAGAGTGGAACAGCGATCTTTGCGGGCTTGTAATGTTCGCGGAAAAGCCTGATCGCGCGGTTCGCAAGTTCGCGTGGCGAGATGCGCAGAACAAAGGACGCACTCGACCTTGGATGGCGAGCCAATTTCGCATTCCACCGATCGATCTCTCGGGTGAAGTGACCCCAGAAATCGATGTCGGCAATAGCCTGCTGAAAACTTGCTGAGCCAACGTTTGGCAATCCTCTCTTTGCCAGCTCTCGCATCAGAAGTTTAAGGGCCTCGTGGACGATCGTCCCCTCCAGCGCCTTCGGGTGCTGTCGCTGGGGGAAGCGACCGTGCTCACCCCATTCGGAGTGGAGAAGCTGCCACCTTCTGGGGCAGGCATCGATGGCTTGCAGGCTTGAAAAGCTGTAGTGCTCGGGGGGATCAGCCCAAACCGTAGGCGCCTCCAGTTCGTAGAAGCTGGTCACGGTCCAGTTCCGTTGGGCAGCTGAAGCTGCCGCACTGCTTGGGGGAGGTCGTGAGAGAGAGAGAAGGCATCCAACTCGACGACCTCCTGAAACGCGAGCTGTGCTGCGGCGGTGACGTCGGAAGGCTGAAGCGCTGGGTCGACGAGCGGATGGTGTACGTCCAGCCAGACAGGGCCCGTTGCCGTTGTGAACTGCATCGGCACGATCCCCCCCCCCACCTCCTTGGCTTCATCGACCGAGATCCCACGAAGCGCCAGGTACTCTCGCAACCCGGCCAGGTTCTGCCGCTTTTCTGCCAGCGTGATGGCCGGAACTGCTCCCGTCCTCACATGCCGGAGCAGCGCCAGCGCCAGGTGGCGATCGAGGGAGGTGTGGATCCAGTTGTTCCCGTAGTGGCGAATGCATCGATAGCAGGATGAAGGACAGTCGCAACCAGCGAGGAGCGCCTCGGTGGCGTCCAGCACTTCGCCAAGAGAATCCCCCACGGACCGAGCGTAGCCTGCGCCGCCTGGAAGGAGGTCGTACAGGTAGATCTGCGCTTCATCCGGGGTTCCCCCCAGTACCGGGCTCCACCACCCCGAGAGTTCCCCTTCGTCGATCTGCAGCACCCTCGAGGCGGCGAGCGCAAGCGCCTCGACGAGCGACGTGAGGGCCATGCGCGCGGCGCGCGTGAGCAGCCCGGTTGTCGCGTTCGAACCCAACCGGACTGGAGATCTCACGCGCAAACGCAGCAGGAGCGCGTCTGTCGGGAACTCGTGACCGAGGTAGAATGGGCCATCGGCGACTCCCGCGCAGACGGCGCCTTTCTCCAGCGGATGCTGGTGGTTCGTTGGGGCGCCTGCCTTCGTCAGTTTCGTTGCGGTGTAGCCTGGGCCGTATTCGGGCTCAGCACGCCCGCAGTCCGGGCATATCCGGAAGCCACGCTGGTTGACCCCCTTGTTGACCACGACAAGGCGTCGCGGGCCCGTCCAGCGCCGCAGTCGGCCTTCGCAGCTCTCGAGCCACTCGTCCGGTGGATCCTGGGGTTCGAGCCGTGCACGCTCGGTCATCCCGGCGTAGACGATGGCCTGACCGCGGTCCACCTCTCGCTTTGCGTTGAGATCCGGCGCAAACCCGGCTGGCGTGACGAAGGCCATGCGCGCGAGCTGATCGCTACCACAGACCGGGCAGTGGGTTGCCTGGACCATCGTCTCGTTCATCGTTGCCCATGAACAATCCACACAGGACGTGTATGGTCGGCGTCGCTTGAGCGTGAGCTCAGGCGTCGGCTCGAAGGGCGAGTAGAGGGCCGCTGACTCGAACCGCCACTTGTCGATCGTGAGGCTTCTACCCGGGGCGTATTCCGTCAAGGCCAGTTGCAAGTCGCGCTGAGGCTCGTAGTCGAACGTGCGCTTTCCTGGCGGGTCTCCCGGTTGTCTGGCCTTGGCAACCCAGAAGCTCACCACGTCCGTGGGGAAGGCGTAGCGAGGAAAAACCGCCTGGCCGATCAGCGTCTCCAGCAGAGGCTCTTCAAGGCGGCGTGTCAGTGACTCGAGTTCGATGTCCGCGAGCCCCTCGCGCCGGGCATACTCCTCGACAGGCAGCACCTTCCGGATGCGAGCCTTGGTTCGCTCGATCGCGCCGGCAATCGTTGTCTCGACCTCCTCGATCGGTTCGTCCAGGCCAAAGCTGTACTTCGGCACCCAGTCGGAGAGCTCTTGCTGCAGCCTGGAGGCGTTCTCGTCCAGCCAGGCTTCGAGCTTGAGCAACGAGCACGGGTGAGCTTCTGACAGGAACTGCTCCACCGTGCCGAGCGACCCGAAGAGATCGTAACTTCTGGGGTCCGGCGGTACACGTTCGTGGAAAAATCGCTGGACGAGGTAGGCGTGGATGTGACGCTCCAGCACCTGCTGGTTCTCCACGTAAACGATCGGTGGGCGCACCTCCCCCGAGATGATGTCCTCGGGATGATCGAAGAAGTGGGCGTCGTGAGAGGTGCCGTGAGCGTAGGTGATCACCGAGGCGATCGAGCGGCCCCTTCGACCAGCGCGCCCGGCGCGCTGCTGGTAGTTCGCCACGTGGGGCGGTACGTTTCGAAGCGCAACGCCCGAGAGGGCACCGATATCGATGCCGACTTCCATCGTTGTGGTGCAGCTCAGCACGTCGATGGGTGGCATGTTGTCCAGGGCGACGTCCTGGAAACGGAGTTCGTACTCCTCGACCTTGTTGAAGGCGCTGTCGTCAGCCTGCCCCGTGAGCTGCGCAGAGTGTTCGGCAGCCGAAAGGCCGAACGGTTCTAGCGTGCGCTCGTCAAAGGCCCGAAGCACCTGCCGCCGGTAGAAGCCAGTGCGTGCGTCGAGATAATCGGCATCCGCTTCGATCACTGCACCCAGGCAGGCTGGACAGGCGTCTGCAAGCGCCTCCGGGTGGATGCGCCCGCAGTCGCGGCAGCGCAGCCAGTGCTCAACGTCAACTACAAAACCACCTTAACGACAACTACACTTCCCCATCCTGAGCCGCTGTCGTTGAGGAGGAATTCTGGCGTTCTTTCTCCGGGGTAGTTGTCGTCGGGGTAGTTGTCGTCGGGGTAGTTGTCGTCGGGGTAGTTGTCGCCGTTTTCGAGACCGTCCGCAGTGCCTCACTCGCCTGCTCGGCACGTACACTCTTGTTCGTCATCTCCACGATCGTCGCGTGGTGCACCACTCGATCTATCGCCGCTGCCGTCGTCATCTCGTCCTTGAAGATCCGCCCCCACTCGCTGAACACCAGGTTGCTCGTGATCGCCACGCTCTTGCGCTCGTAACGCTCGGCCAGGAACGTGAACAGCACCTCCATCTCTTCGCGGCTCTGCTGCACGTAGCCCAGGTCGTCGAGGATCACGACGTCGTACCCGTCGAGTTCGCGCAGCTCCTTCTGCAGCCGCAAGTCTCGCTTCGCGATCAGTAGCCGCTGCACCAGCGCGAATGTCTGCGTGAACAGCACCCGTCGCCCTCGCTGCACCAGCTCATGACCGAGCGCACACACCACATGAGTCTTGCCTCGACCGGGCAGCCCGAAGATCAACAAATTCTCGCCGCGGCTCACCCAGCTCCCTTCGCTCAGCGCTGGCAGCTGCCGCGCCACCGCCACCGGCAACTTCGTTCGATCCAGGGTCGCCAGCGTCTTCTCGCCTGGCAGCCCGGACGCGCGCAGGTTGCGCTCGATCCGCCGATGACCGCGCTCGCTCAGCTCCAGTTCACACAGCGTATGGAGGTACCGTTCATAGCTCCAGCTCTCGCGTACCGCCTGGGCCGCGATGGCTTCGGCGTGTGCGTGCATCGTCGACAGCTTCAGCCCGCGCAGCATCGTTGCCAGGGCACCGGCCGTCGCCTCGCTCGACTCGGCCCTCACGACGACACCGCCTCGAGCAGCGCATCGTACTCGTGCAGGTCGGGGGTCATCGGCCGCAAGGCTGGCACGGGCGCAGGACGTCGAGCCTCCACCAAGGCCTTGACCTTGTCCGCCGTCAACTCCTCACCCTGCGTATGGAGAAGCTCTAGAGCTGCCTCCACCTCGCTCTCCATCGTGCTCGCAGCCAGGTGCAGGATGCGCAGGTACTCCACGTCCCGAGCTGTCCCCTGCTTTGTCATGCTCAGCGCGTCGAACGCCTCGCGAAACCGGCGCGTCGGGAACATCTCGGCACGGTAGACATAGCGCTCGAACGCCCCCGGTTTGCGCAACAGTGACCAGACCAGATGCCGGTAGTCGATGCGCTTCTTGCTCTCGCCACGCAGCCGCTCACAGCGCAGCTCGCACCGCTCGCCGAACCATGCTTCCAGGCGGTCCTCGTAGAGCCGCACGCGTAGCTGCTGACCGATCAGGCGGGTCGGCACCGAGTAGATGTTCTTGCGCACGCAGATCGTGCCCCAGCACGTCACCCGGACCCGTTCCTCGACGAACTCCACCAGGCGCTCGACCGCCAGGGGGCGCATCGCTGCCAGCTCTTGCTCGACGCGAGTTCCACGGCTCCGGTTTCGCACACGGCTCACCTCATCGAGCCACCGCTGGTAGTGGTCGGTCGAGTCGAAGTCGCGGTGGCCCCGCTTGAGCAGAGCCTGCTCGAGCGCGCGCTTGATCGCCCCGTTGGCCGCCTCGACGTCGCCATTCTGGTGGCTTTCCCCGCGGGTGATCGTGCGCGGGGTCATGCCGTAGTGGCGCATGAGCGCGAGGTAGTCGTCGTTGAACGGACGCGGGCGCGAGGTGTCCTCGTCGGCCTTGGCGATGCGGTGTGTGGCGGCGGTGGAGTTGTCGGTTTGGTGGAACAGGGGCACGCGACCGAGCTGGAAGAGGGCCCGCTGGACAGTGCGCTGGATGGCCAGCATCGACTCCGAGAGGCAGACCGTCAGCCAGCACCAGTTGGAGAAGGGGAGCACGAAGACCCCGAGCAGATGCACGTGGAGGACACCGGCGATGGTGATGGCCAGTTCGCTGGTGGAGGTGAAGTCGGTCTGAGCGGCCTCGCCAGGGCGATGGCGCTGGGCGAGCATGGCGAGCATGGCGCCTTCCTCATGGGTGGCGCGCCAGTGTTCGACGCGGCGCTGAAGCGTGCGGAGCTGGCCGGGCTGCAGCTGGTCGGGGAACTCAGCGTGGATTTCGGGTGACGGGTTCTTTTGTACCCTTTTCGTAGGGATCTTCC
>CAZSDX010000191.1:0-11521 GCA_964605685.1 uncultured Polyangiaceae bacterium | reverse complement strand
GGCGTGGCGCCGGGGGCGGGCGGGGGCGCTCCGGGGGCGCGGGTGGGTTCTCCGGCGGAGGAGCGCGCCAGGGGCGAATGCGCCGGGATGCTGGGGGGCGGCTGGGCCCTCTGGTAGCCGGCTGCCACGGACGGGGGAGGGGCCACTGGCTGGGCCACCGGCTGGGGGCCGCTGGCGAGGCGAGGGCTCTCCTCGAACCTTGCCCGGGTTGACCCCATGGCTATCTCATCGCCGTTCTTCAGGCGCATCTCTCCGTTGACCCGCTCGTTGTTCACCAGGGTCCCGTTGAGGCTCCCCAGATCCCGCAGGACGAAGTGATCCCCTCGGTATTCGATGGTGCAATGCTCCTTGGAGACGATCTTGTCGAGGAGCTGGATCGAGTTGTTGGGGTGGCGGCCGATCGTATTGAGCGCCTTGAGCTCGACGATCTGCTGCCCCTCGGCGGTGGCCAGAATGAGACGCGCCATTCTGGAAACACCTTACCGGGGGTGGGCGGCGCCGACAACCCACCCGCCGAGTCCTCTTGTCGGCCCTCGCCGCGCGGGCTACTAGCGAGCGCCTCTCCTGTCCTTCCGCCCTGCCTTCCTGTTGATGACCCCCCCCCGGCTCCGCGCCCCAGCTCTCCGCTCTGCCGTCGGGCGCCTCGTCCCGGTGATCCTGGCCCTGGGGCTCGCCTCGCCGGCGGTGGCGGCTCCCCAGGGCGACCCTGGCCCTCCCGGCTCCGCCAGCTCTCCTCCCCCGGACGCTCCTCCCTCGGCGCCCCCCACCCTTCCCGCCACCGAGGCGGAGCAGGCCCGGGGCCTCACCATCGTGGCGATCCAGTTCCTCGGGCTCCGGCGGATGGTCCGTGACGACCAGCTCGCCCGCATGCAGGAGCGCCCGGGCCAGCCCTTCTCCCCCGAAGCGCTGACCCGCGACGTCCGCGAGCTGTGGAACACCGGCTTCTTCGACGACATCGAGGTCGACCTCGAGCGCACCGACAAGGGCGTCATTCTTCGCTTCCAGGTCCGCGAGCGCCCCAGCATCAAGTCCATCGACTTCGAGGGCAACAGCGAGATCGAGAACGACAAGCTCACCGAGGCCATCGACCTCAAGGTCGGCGCCGTCATCAGCTACCCCGCGCTGCGCAAGGCCACCCAGAAGATCCGCGACATGTACGCCGAGAAGGGCTACTTCCTCGCGGAGGCCACCTTCGAGGTCGTCCCACAGCGCGACGGCGAGGTCATCGTCCGCTTCTCTATCAAGGAGCACGAGCAGGTGAGCGTGCGCCGGGTCACCTTCATCGGGAACCACAGCATCCCCGAGGAGCAGCTCCGGGAGGTACTCATCACCGGCAATGGCGGCTTCTTCTCCTTCGGCAGCGGCGGCCCCTTCCGCCAGGACGCCTTCGACCGGGACGTCTTCGTCCTCTCCTCGCTCTACTACGACCGGGGCTTCCTCTCGGTGCAGATCAACGCCCCCCGCGTCATGCTCACCCCCGACCGGAGCGGCATCGAGCTGGCCATCACCATCCACGAGGGGCCCCAGTACCGCATCCGCAGCATCCGGCTCTTCGAGCGCGACGCCGAGGGCAAGGAGGTCGAGCCCATCGGGGGACGCCGCCACCTGCGCGAGATGGTCCGGGCCCGCCCCGGCGACGTCTTCAACCGCACCGAGCTCGCCAAGGATCTCCAGGACGTCCAGACCCTCTACCGGGATGCGGGCTACGCCAACGTCAAGGCCGAGCCCGCCACCGACATCGACCAGGACAGGAACGAGGTCGACGTCATCGTGCCCATCCAGCGGGGGCCGCTGGTGCATTTCGGCCGCATCGAGATCCGGGGGAACTCCAAGACCCGGGACAAGGTGATCCGGAGGGAGCTGGAGATCGCCGAGGGCGAGCTGTTCAGCGAGACCAAGCTGGAGCGCTCCCGCCGCCGGGTCATGTCCCTGGGCTACTTCGAGCGGGTCGACATCTCCACGGAGCAGAACAGCGGCGAGCCGGACACCATCAACGTCAACCTCGAGGTGGGCGAGCGCCCCACCGGCACCTTCCAGATCGGCGCCGGCTTCAGCTCCATCGAGAGCTTCATCGCCACCGCCCAGGTCCAGCAGGCCAACCTCTTCGGCACCGGTCAGTCGCTCTCCATCCAGGGGCAGGTCTCGGGGCTCCGGCAGCTCGTCAACATCCGCTGGTTCGAGCCTTACTTCCTCGACACCAACTTCTCTGCCTCCGTCGACCTCTTCGACCAGCTCCGGATCTTCAACGATTTCAGCCAGTCCAGCACCGGCGGCTCCCTCACCTTCGGCTACCCGCTGGTCGACCCCACGCTCCGCGCCTTCGTGTCCTACAACCTCCAGCAGGACAAGGTCAGCACCGAGACCACCAGCACCTTCCTCGGCACCGCCAGCTCGGTCAGCGTGTTCCAGCGGCTCCCCCTGGCCAACCTCTTCAACTACGGCATCACCTCCAGCGTCCGCCCCACCCTCACCTACGACACCCGCGACAACCGCCTCTTCCCCACCAGCGGCGTCTTCCTCTCCGGCTCCGTCGAGTTCGCCGACTCCATCCTCGGCAGCCAGAACGAATTCGTCCGCTACCGCACCACGGGCCGCTTCTACTACCCCGTCGGCGGCAACGTCGTCCTCAAGCTCAACACCGAGAGCGGCGTCGTCACCAGCCCCAACGCCTCCGGCGTCCCCATCTTTGCCCGCTTCTTCCTCGGCGGCATCCTCGACGTCCGCGGCTACCGGCTCCGGACCCTTGGTCCTCGCCTCCCCCTCAACGCCGCCCTCGACCCCAACAGCCGCCCCATCACCAACGGAGCCAACATCGGCGGCAACCTGATGTACTACCAGAACCTGGAGCTGGAATTCCCCATCATCCAGCAGGTGGGCGTCCGCGGCGTCCTCTTCACCGACCTCGGCAACGCCTGGAACCTCGAGCGCCTCTACTGCGACGCCGCCAGCGGCGGCAACAGCGCCGGAGGCAGCGGGCTCTACGCGGTCAACACCCCCTGCTTCTCCTTCCCCAGCTCGCTGGCCAACGTCCGCACCTCCTGGGGCCTCGGGCTCCGCTGGTTCTCTCCCCTCGGGCCTCTCCGCTTCGAGTGGGGCTTCCCCTTCAAGCCCCTCCCCTACGAGGAGACCAGCGTCTTCGAGTTCACCATCGGCAACTTCTTCTGATCGCCCGCCCTTCCCTGGACCCCTCCTTCGGCCTAAGCTCCGCCCCATGTGGATCGCCCCCCCGGTGCTCGATGAGATCGTCGACCGGACCCTGCGCGAGGACCTGCATGCCGGCGACCTCTCCGCCGAAGCCACGGTCCCTGCCCACGTCCTCGCCTCTGGCACGGCCGTCGCCCGCGCTCCCCTCGTGGCCTGCGGCGGCGACGTCTTCCGCAGGGTCTTCGAGCGCCTCGACCCCACCGCCTCCTTCCTGCGCCTCGTCGACGACGGTGCCAGGGTCGAGCGCGGCGCGCCCCTCTGGCGCGTCACCGCCACCGCCAGGGCTGTCCTCATGGGAGAGCGCAGCGCCCTCAACCTCACCCAGCGGATGAGTGGTGTCGCCACCCTGGCGCGCGCCTACGTCGAGGCGCTCCCTCCGGGCTCCTCCACCCGCGTCACCGACACCCGCAAGACCACCCCGGGCCTCCGCGCTCTCGAGCGCTACGCGGTCCGCTGCGGTGGCGCCTTCAACCACCGGGACAGCCTCGGCGCCGCCGTCATGATCAAGGACAACCACATCATCGCCGCCGGGGGCATCGCGCCTGCGGTCGAGGGAGCCCGCAGGCGCTCCCCTCACACCAGCCGCATCGAGGTCGAGGTCGCCAGCCTCGACGAGCTGGAGCAGGCCCTCGCCGCCGGCGCCGATATCATCATGCTCGACAACTTCTCCCCGGAGACCCTCGCGGAGGCGGTCCGCCGTGCCCGCGGCAAGGCTATCCTGGAGGCCTCCGGCGGCATCACCCTCGCCACCCTCCCGGCCTACGCTGCCGCCGGGGTCGACGTCATCAGCGTCGGCGCCCTCACCCACTCGGCCCCCGCCGCCGATATCGCCCTCGACCTGGCCTTGCTCCGGTGAGCTTCGATCCGCGCAGGGCCGCGCTCCTGGCCCGCTCCGCGGGGTGCTCCTGGACCGGCGCGATCTCCCACGTCGAGTCCACCCCCTCCACCCAGGACCTCGCTCGCCAGGCTGCTTCCGCCGGCGCCCCCGAGGGCACCACCTTCGTCGCGGATGCACAGACCCGAGGACGGGGTCGTCAGGGGCGCCCCTGGGTGGCCCCGCCGGGCTCCGCGCTCCTGGCCTCGGTCCTGCTCCGGCCTTCCCTCGCTGCGGCGCAGCTCCCCCCGCTCGCGCTGGTCGCGGGCCTGGCGCTCCACGACGCCCTGGCGCCGTGGGTTGACGGTGACCTCCTCCGGATCAAATGGCCGAACGACCTCACCCTCCTGGATCGCAAGGTCGCCGGGATCCTCGTGGAGGCCACCCTCCGCGGTCCCTGCCCGGAGACGGTCGTCGTCGGCTTCGGGGTCAACCTGCTCGACGCCCCGCTGCCCCCCGAGATCGCGGCCCGGGCGACCTCGCTCCAGCGCCACGCCGCACCGGGGGTGGCCCTCGACCGCTCGGCGGCCCTGGGTCGCATCCTGGCGGCGCTCCAGCGGAGGATAGAAGCTTACACCCGCGGCGGCCTCGCTCCGTTGCTGGAGGCGCTCCGCGCCGCCGACGGCACCGCGGGGAGGCATGTCCTCTGGCGAGAGCAGCCCGCCGTCGCCTGCGGGATCGACGAGGAGGGGTGCCTGTTGCTCCGTACTCCGGGGGGGTTGGTGGCGGCCTCCGCGGGGGAAGTGATCTTTGTAGGCGGACAGACTTCATTAACCATGTTGCGCGCGGGGGTGGGTTCTTCTATGGCGGGGTGCTCCACGAGGGACAGGGACGATGCAGCACCGAAACGCGATGAACCCTCCGCCTCTGCCTTCCGGGCAGAGCCCGGCGGCCACGACCGTGGTTCCCCCTGATTTCGAGGAGCCAGAGCCCGATACGCAGAACGACCTGCCACCCATCACGGATCCGGAACTGCTCGCCGCCCTGGAGTCAACCCCGACGGAGCGGACTCCGATCCCCCCCCCGGAGGATGCGCCCAACGTGTCCGAGATCTGCACCTTGCGCTCGCCGCCTCCGATCCGCGACGGGGAGGAGGGGCCCGCCAGGGAGGAGGAATCGTTGCGGTTCCTGCAAAAGATCACCCTCCCGGAGGAGGGTGTGGTACTCTTAGGGGTCTCCCCCTATGACCAGCAGGTATGCCTTGCTCGAAAATCGTGACTACACCCTGATCCTGGATCGCAGCGGCAGCATGAGCACCCCCGACATGCCCGGGGGGAAGAGCCGGTGGGCCGCGGCCCAGGAGTCCACGTTTGCCCTGGCCAGCAAGTGCGAGCAGTACGACCCGGATGGCATCACGGTCTACCTGTTCTCGGGAAAATTCAAGCGCTACGACTCGGTGACCTCGTCGAAGGTGCGGCAGATCTTCCAGGAGAACGACCCGATGGGCGGGACGAACCTGGCGGCGGTGCTCCAGCATGCGTTCGACACGTACTTCCAGCGGAAGGCTGCGGGGCAGACCAAGGCCAACGGCGAGATGATCCTGGTGGTGACCGACGGGGAGCCCGACGATCAGCGGGCGGTGATGAAGTGCATCATCGACGCGTCACGCAAGATGGAGCGCGACGAGGAGCTGGCGGTGTCCTTCATCCAGATCGGAAAGGACGCCGGGGCCACCCGCTTCCTCAAGGCGCTCGACGACGAGCTGACCCGCGCCGGCGCCAAGTTCGACATCGTGGACACCATCACCCTCGACGACATGGAAGACCTCTCCATCGCCGAGATTTTGATGAACGCCATCGAGGACTGACCGAGGCACCCCCAGAGCACGGGGATGGGGACGGGGACGAGCACGGCCACGGCCACGGTTCCCGTCCACGGTTCCCGTCCACGTGGACGGGCTTCGTGGACGAGGATCTGAACAAGGCCCCCGTTGCCTCCGCTGGGGATCTCCCCCGCCCTACGGGAGATGGGGAGGGGGTCGGGGGGGTGAGGTTTCCCCTACGATGCTCATTTTAACTACTTGATCTTCTTGATGAATTCACCGAGATCGATATTTTTTTGACCCGGTTTCGCCCAGGGTGGTCCCAGGGAGACCCGGGGAGGGGAGAGGGGAGATGGGGGGTAGAAAAAAAATGAGGTTGACAGAGGTCAGGTTGAGGTCTACCTTGGCGTCCCTGCAAAACGAAAGCAAACAGGCGCGTAGCTCAGTGGTAGAGCACTACCTTGACACGGTAGGGGTCGTTGGTTCAATCCCAATCGCGCCTACAACGTTGGATGCACCCTGCATACAAACCACCCTGCCGATGAAGCACACGGCGGGGTTTTGTTGTTTGTCTGCGGCACCCCCCCAGGGAGGGGCGTGGGGGCAAGGCCGTCGGCGGTGGGGAGGTCAGCCAGGGCGGCAGGAGAGGGTTCGGCGGGGGGAGCCGTGAGCTCCCTCCGCCAGAAGTAACGAGGAGCGCAGGCCCGCAGGGCCTTTCAAGGTGCCCGGCCTATCCGGGGAAAGCAAAGATGGCGACGGGACGCCCCCGATTCGATAACCGACAGAACCAACGAGGCCCTCAGATTCGCATCAACGCGCGCATCCGCGTGCCGGAGGTGCGCGTGGTCGGGGCGGACGGCGCGATGCTGGGTATCATGAGCACCCACGAGGCGCTCTCGATGGCCCAGCAGCAAGGGCTCGATCTGGTCGAGGTGAACCCGAAGGCGATGCCTCCGGTGTGCAAGATCCTCGATTTTGGCAAGTTCAAGTACGAGACCGCCAAGCAAGCCCGGGAGGCCCGGCGCAAGCAGACGGTCATCGACATCAAAGAGGTCAAGCTCCGGCCCAAGACGGACGACCACGACCTCAACTTCAAGAGCAAGGCCGCGCGGCGCTTCATCGAGTCCGGGAACAAGGTGAAATTCACGGTTCGCTTCCGTGGCCGCGAGATCACCCACCCGGAGATGGCCCAGCAGCAGCTCGACTGGCTGATGAGCCAGCTCGAGGACATCACCAACGTCGAGGTTCGCCCCCAGATGGAGGGCCGCACCATGACGCTGCTGGTGGCCCCCAAGCCCCAGATCCTCCAGAAGGTCGCCCAGCAGAAGGCCCAGCGCGAGCGCGATCGCCAGGCCGCCATCAAGCAGGGCCTCACCCCCGAGCCCGAGCCGTCCGCAGAGATCGACGACCTCGACGAGGACGACGAGGACGACGAGGACGACGAGGACGACGGGTGACGCCTGGGGTGGTGCCTGGGCCCCGTAACTTGAGCAGCCCGGCGGCGTAGGCTCCGGCGGCGCCCAGCAGCGCCAGCACCGCGACGAGCGCGCCGATGAGCCCGGGGGACATGCCCTTCTTGTCGACCACCACCGCGGCGGCGGGCTCCGAGGCCTTGGTGGGCGCGGGAGGGTGGGGAGCCGATGGCTGCTCGGCGCGCGGGGGGGGGGCCGCAGGCGAGGCCACCGGGGGCGGATCTCCTTCGAGCTGGCGGGCCAGGGCGTCCCCGTCGATGGCGGCGGAAGGGGTAGGCTTGGGGAGCTGGAGCCCGAGGTCCGAGTCCAGTTCGGCGCCCCAGTCGGTGGTGGAGACAGAGACCCCCTTGCCGGCGTTGAGGGGTTTGTTGGTGGCGCCGGGAGAGCTCTGATCCGACTGCTGGACCGAGGTGAACTCGAAGAGGGTTTGCTGGATCAGCGAGCCGATGTCGATGGCCTCGGCCTTGGAGGCCATGTCCCGCTGGCGCTCCCGGGTGACGCTCTGCACCAGCTCCGCGATCTCGAAGGGGGTGACGGAGTTGTTGGTGGCGAACAGCCACTCGGTCAGCGCCTTGCAGAAGTCGCGGGCCGTGGCGTAGCGGGCGTTGAGGTCGCGGGCGAGGCTGCGGTTGATGATGGCCTCGAGGGAGGCGTCGACGGTGGGGTTGATCCGCGAGATCGGCGGGATCTCCGCCCGCTGGACCTGCTTCACCGTCTCGAAGTCGCTCTCTCCCTGGAAGAGCTTCTTCCCGGCGAGCATCTCCCAGAGGATGATCCCGGCGGCGAAGACGTCGGTGCGCAGGTCGACGTCCTTGCCCATGGCGGCCTCGGGGGACAGGTACGAGAACTTGCCCTTGATGATCCCGGGCTCGCTCTTCTCCAGCTGGGTGGATGCCTTGGCGAGGCCGAAATCCACGATCTTGATCTCGCCGAACTTGGTGATCAGCACGTTGGGTGGCGAGAGATCCCGGTGGACGATCCCCAGCGGGCGGCCGTTCTCGTCCCCCAGGTCATGGGCGTAGGCCAGGCCCTCGCAGATCTTCATCGTGATGTACACCGCGTAGGCCGTCGGGAACGAGCGCCCCTGCTTGCGGACCCACTCGATCACCGCCTTCAGGTCCGCTCCGTCGACGTACTCCATCACGATGAAGTACGTGTTGTCGCCCACCCCGATGTCGAACACCTGGACGCAGTTCGAGTGGGACAGGTGCGCCCCCAGCCTCGCCTCGTCCAGGAACATCTTGATGAACCGCTTCTTCTCCGACAGGTGGGGCAAGACGCGCTTGATGGCCACCTTCTTCTTGAAGCCTTCCAGCCCCGCGCTCTCCGCGCGGAACACCTCGGCCATGCCGCCGGCGGCCAGTCGATCAATGACCCGGTAGCGCTGTTGTTGTCCCTCAGCCATGGTCGTCGTTAACCTCGCTTCCGCGCCGGGATGCAAATTTCAGGCGAGTTTCAGGGTGCCATCGGAACCAACACCAGGTCAATCACCGCCTCCGGGCCGACATGAACAAGCGCACTTCTCACGAGCTACCCACCGCCTGGCACCGGGTCGGGACCCGGATCAACCTCCAGGACGGTGCCGTCTTCGTCCGCACCGAGGGCGATCTCTCCGCCGGCACGCCGCTGCTCCTCCTCCACGGCTTCCCGACCTCGTGCCACGACTACGCCCGGGTTTGGGGCCGTCTCGCCGCCCACCACCCGGTGGTCACCCTGGATTTCCTCGGCTTCGGCGCCTCCGACAAGCCGCTCTCCTTCAGCTACTCGCTCTTCGAGCAGGCGGACGTGGTGCTCCAGATCGCCGCCCGGTTGGGGCTGCGGGAGGTTCACTTGATCGCCCACGACATGGGCACCAGCGTGGCCACCGAGCTGTGCGCCCGCAGGGAGCGTGGCCTGCTGCCCTTGACCCTCAAGAGCCTCACCCTCTCCAACGGCAGCGTGCTCCTTGACCTGGCGCACCTCACCCCGGCGCAGAAGATCCTCCGGCGCCCGGTGCTGGGCGATCTCTTCGCCCGGGTCTCCAGCTACGCGATCTTCCAGCACACCATGCGGTCCCTCTTCGGCACCCCGGAGCTGATCAACGGCGCCGAGCTCCGCCAGATGTGGGAGCTGATGATCCGCGCCGACGGCAAGGCGAGGCTGCCGAAGATCTCGTCGTACCTGGACGAGCGGCGGCGCTTCGAGGAGCGTTGGGTCGGGGCGCTCCGGAGGCTCGAGAACGTGCCGACGCTGGTCCTCTGGGGCGCGAAGGATCCGGTGGCGGTGCTCGCCATCGGGGAGCAACTGGGCAAGCTGATCCCGGGGGCGAGGCTGCGGATCCTGGGGGAGCTGGGGCACTACCCGCAGCTCGAAGACCCGGGCGCCTTCGCTGGGGAACTGCTGGCCTTCCTGGGGGAGCTGCCTGGCTAAGAGCTCGACCTCCGCGGGGGCCAGCACCCGCGGGTCCGCCCCGGAGAGCAGCGTGGGGAGGGTGACCTCCCGGGCCTCCCAGCCCCGGTGGGCGAGCGTTCCCTGGTAGGGACCGGCGCCCCGGAGGTTCCCGGTGAGCTTGATCTTCCCGGCGTCGTAGTTCGCCGGGATCTGGATCGGGCGGCCTTCCTCCTCGTCGCGGACCGGGGCAAGCCGGACCAGCGAGCGGAGCGCCCTCTGGCACCCCTGGTGGATCTGCCGCGCCGCCGCGCCCAGCTCCGCGTCGCTCACCCCGGCGGTGTTCTCTTCCAGGAAGTCGAGGAGCCTCCCCTCCCGCTGAAGCGCCGCCAGGACCTGGAGGGCGCCCTGCTCCGGGCCTGGGCCCGCCGGGGCCGGGGGGGCGGGGGCCACCGGGGTTGGGGGGGCGGGGGGCGCAGGAGGCGGCTCGGGCAGGGCGTCGCGGACCCGGTGGACGCGGCCCGCGAAGTGCCCGTCGAGGAGCACCCGGAAGAAGCAGGCGAAGGCGAGCCAGAGCCGCGAGGAGAGGGGGAGGGGTCGCTCCACCGTTCAGCCGAGGTTGAGCAGCTTGTTCATGCTGGCCTCGTCCGCCGGCGTGAAGGGGAGCTGGTCGAATTCCGAGCTGGAGGCCCAGCGGAAGGCGTGGACGTTGAGGGCGGTGGGGTCCGCTCCGAGGGGGCGACACTCGTAGAGGTAGAGGTCGACGACGTATTTCTCGTAGGGGTGGCTGACGAAGGAGATGAGCTGGCCGACGTCGATGTCGATGCCGAGGCGGTGCTGGACCTCCCGGCGGAGGGCGGTGGCGTCGGTCTCGCCGTCCTCGACCTTGCCTCCGGGGAATTCCCAGAGGAGCGGAAGGACCGCAGTGGGGCGGCGCTGGGTGATGAGGTAGCAGCCGTCGCGCTCGATGACGGCAGCAACGACGCGGACCGTGGTAGGGACCGGAGCCTCCATGGGGGGTTCAGGCGACGAGGGTGATCCGGAAGAGCTGCTGGCCCATCAGGATCTCGTCGAGGGAGCGCAGGTCACGGTCGCTCTTGATCCTGACGAAGGTGCCGTTGGAGCTGCCCAGGTCGGTGAGGTAGATCTTGCCGTCGTTTCCGCGGGTGATCCGGCAGTGGAGCCCGGAGACATAGCCATCCTCGGGGAAGAGGATGTCGCCCCGCTCGCGGCCGATGTGTACCCCGGTCTCCGGGATGGGGAAGGCGTTGCCGGTCACGTCGCGGCCGATGATGAGCGCCAGCCGGCCCACGTAGCCCTTGGACGGGCTGCCGAGGCGCTCCACCCCGTCCGGCGAGGGCGGCTGGGGGACCAAGGGCTCGAAGCGGACGATCTCCTGGCCGATGCGGAATACATCGCCGGGGAGCAGCTCCGCAGGTTGCTCGGGCACCAGCTTGATGAAGGTGCCGTTGAGGCTACCCTCGTCCTTGATGTAGAGCTTGTTGTTGCGCTGGTAGAAGGTAGCGTGGCGCGGGGAAAGGTAGCTGTCTCCGGCGAAGATCCCGCCGTTGTCGCGCCCCACGGTGGTCCCGTTCTGCAAGGGGTAAGAACCGACCTCGCTCTTGTCCGCACGGAGCGCGGTGAGGATGGCGACCTGGGGCCCCGAGGGAGCAGAAATCGCCGGGGGGGGGACCGAGGCGGGGGTGGCTGCGGCGATGACCGGGGGAGGAGCGGCGGCGAGGTTGAACCCGCAGTTCATGCAGAACCGCATGGACGGTGGATTGGAGGCGCCGCACTGGGGGCAGACGACAGATGCCGCCTGGGCAGCAGAGGCCGCGGGGG
>CAZSDX010000190.1:0-11534 GCA_964605685.1 uncultured Polyangiaceae bacterium | reverse complement strand
GGGGCGCGCGGCGGAGGCGCGCTGGAGCACCGGGTCCCGGAGCATCACCACCGCCCGCACCGGCAGGCGTGCGGCGCTCATGCGCTCCTCGCGCACCAGGACCACCCGGGAGCCCGGAGGGATCGCGACGATGCGCACCAGCAGCTCCCCCCCGTCGCGCTCGATCCGGGGGGAGAGGAGCCAGACGTTGCGCTCGTGGACCTCCTCGACCAGATCGCCGTCGCGGAAGGCCCGGGGGAGCGCGGGCTTCTGGGCCCCCACGTCGACGAGCAGCCCGAGGTCCTGGGCGGCCTCGGTGAGCACCCGGTCGAGGAGCCTGGCGCGCTCGGCCAGCACGCCGTCCTTCTCCCCCGGGAGGCGGAGAGGCCCCGGGGAGACGCCGTCGCCCAGGGGCGTCAAGGTGGGCCAGAGCAAGGCGGCCTCGCCGCGGAGCTCGTCGGTCCCCTCGGCGGGCTCGTCCTCGGTGGGCTCCGCGGAGGGGACGGGGGCCGGGGAGGGAGCGGAGGCCGAGGGAGCGGGAGGAGCGGAGGCCGGGGGGGAAGCCGAGGAGACGGCGCCAGGGGGGTCCGGGGCGCCGAACGCGGCCGCCGAGGAGAGGAGCCAGGCCGCGAGGGCGAGGGTCAGAACATGACGACGGCCTGGGCCCACAGATCCCACTGGTTGGCGTTGGACATCAGGAAGCGACGGCCCACGATGTCGACCGCCGGGCGGTAGAGGGGGTTGGGGATGCCGGTGGCCCTGCGGTTGGTGGCGGTGTCCGAGGAGCTGATGGACTGGCAGGGGCCGGACTTGTTGACGTTATCGGTGAAGTTGGGGTTGCAGGGCTGGTCGCCGGTGATGAGGTGCGGCTGGATGTAGGTGTAGCCAGCGCCGAGCTGGAACTTGACGTACTCGCCGGCCTGGAACTGGGCGCTGCCGGAGACGGTGAAGGAGCCGTGAGCGGCGGTGTCCGTGAGGCCAGAGACGTAGATCTTGGAGGATCCCGGCTTGATGACGGAGTTGGTGCCGGAGCTGAGGTTGTTGGGCACCTGGGTGTTGCCCGCCTGGTACTCGGCGAAGTTGGGGCGCCGGACGCTGGGCGCGTCGGAGGAGCCGAGGGCGTCGAAGAGCGGGGTGTAGTCGCGGCCCTGGGAGCGGTAGGTCCCGGTGAAGCGGAGGTCGAAGGTGAGCCGCTGGAACTGCTCCCGGTTCTCGTAGGGGATGAAGAGCATGCCGACGATCATCCAGCCCTGGAGCGGCGGGCTGGCGGTGAGCACCGCGTCGAGGTTGCGGGTGGGGCCGAAGTCGCTGTTCTGGTTGGCGAACTCGAAGAGCGCCCGGAAGCCGCCGTAGGGCTCGACGTACTTGACCCGGCGGGACATCAGCGAGTGCACCTCGATGGCGGTCGTCCCGCGGGAGACGCCGGGCTGGCGCTTGCCGCTGAAGGTGCCTTCGAGGGTGGCCCCGGTCAGCTCGTTGACCGGCAGCCCGTCGGTCTCGCCACCCCGGCCGTTGCGGTTGATGTCGCTCGGGTCAGCGCACTCGACCTGGGGGCCTCCCTGGTTGAGCCCCGAGGTGGTGCCGCAGGCATGCATCGGCTCGCTGACGTTGAAGCGCCCCTCGAAGCCAAAGATCCAGGTGGGCTTGGAGGGGTCGCGGGCCTGGTTGAAGATGCCCAGGTCGAAGCCGGCGGCCAGGTACTCGATACCGCTGCGGGTGGGCGACTTGAACGGGATCGAGAAGAGCTGCTCGGGCCCCCCGTTGCGCCCCCCCACCGGCGCCCCCTGGAGCACCACCCCCTGGGCCCGCTCGCTCCCGTTGAGCCCGGTGAGCTCCCGGTCGTTGGCCAGGATCAGGGGCATGCGGAGGTAGACGGCGATGTCCTTGTAGAGCGAGATGTCGGCCCGGGTGTTCAGCCGCGAGGTGACCTCCGCGTAGTTGGCCACGTTCATCAGCGACGAGGTGTAGCGCCCGGTGGTCAGCCCCGGGTTGTTGTTGCCGCCGATGAAGGTCTCCCGGAGAATCTTCGCCCCCATCCACGAGCGCTGAAACCCGAGGGTCAGGTGGAGGTCGAAGGTGTTGTTGTTGTCGTCGTCGAAGGCATCGACAACGTTGGTGACTTCCCCGGGTTCGCTCATGATCCGGGGTTCGTTGGCCTTCTTGGGCTCGTGGGCCGCTGCGGTCGAGGGCCACACGGACCCGACGGCAATCGCCGTCAGGCCGGCGGTTGCCGCGACGTTACGCCAGGGTGCCCGGGGGGTGCGTGGTCGTTGCATCGAGGTTCCTGGCGACGCTACCGGCCAGGACAAGCCAGTGTCAACGCCGTACCGGGATGATTTGCACGCGACGCTCGGGCCCCTCCCCCTGGCTTTGGGTCACAACCCCGGGAAACTTGGCCAGGGCCAGGTGCACCACCCGCCGGTCCCGGGGGGTCATCGGCTCGAAGGTGATGATCTTGTTGTCCACCAGCGCCTGCTGCCCCAGGCGCTGGGCCATCGCCGCCAGGTTGTCCTCCCGCCGGGCGGTGTACCCCTCCGCGTCCACCAGCACGTGCCGCTTCGCCTGCCCCCCCCGGTTGACGTACCGGTAGACCACGTACTGCAGCGCCGAGAGCGTCTGCCCCCGCTTGCCGATCACCCGCCCCGCGTCCGGCCCCTCGATCTGGAGGCAGATGTCGCTCGCGTCGTCGTGCTCGCCGGGCTCCTCGATGTGCACCTGGCACCGCATCCCCATCGTGTGCAGCACGTCCCTCAGGAAATCGGCCGCGTGATCCGCCCGGCCATCCTCGACGAACGGCGCCTTCTCTTGCTCGTTGCTCTGCTCAGACACGTGTATTTCCCTTTCCGAGCGTCGCCAGCGCGGTACGCTTCGGGTCACTCGCCTTCGATCCCTCCCCCTCCGCCTTCTCCCGCACCTCGATCACCCCCACCGCCGCCGGCGTCAGCGAGGCGTAGTACCGCTCCGACGCAAGCTGCTGCACGATCCCCAGCAGGCTGTTGGTCAGCATGTAAACCCCCAGCCCCGACGGCAAGAACAGCATCATCGCCGTGAAGATCGCCGGCATCATGTAGGTCATCATCTTCTGCTGCGCCGGATCCATCCCGCTCGTCGGCATGATCTTCTGCTGCAGGAACGTCGTCGCCCCCAGCAGCACCGGCAGCACAAACGGAACCTCGTGCCCCGCCACCCACCAGGTATCCGGCGCCGAAAGATCCCTCATCCACAGGAACGGCGCGTGGTACAGCTCTGCGGCCGTCTGCAGCGCCGTGTACAGCGCAAACCACACCGGCATCTGCGCCACCATCGGCAGGCAACCCCCCAGCGGGTTCACGTCGTGCTTGCGCCACAGCTCCAGCGTCGCCAGCTGCTTCTGCTGCGGATCGTCCGCGTACTTCTGGTTCAGCTCGTCCAGCTCCGGCTTCAGCAGCCGCATCTTGCCGCCGCTCTTGATGGCCTTCCACTGAAGCGGGAACAGCACCGTCCTCACCGCCAGCGTCAGCAGGATGATCGCCACCCCCCAGCTCCCCACCAGACCCTGGCACTTCACCAAAAACCACACCAGCCACTTCGCAATGGGTGCGAAGGTACCCAGCCGGATCAGCTCCGACATCCGGTGGTTGCCCCCGGCGGCCCCGGCCAGCACGTCCCGCTCCTTGGGGCCCATGAAGTGGATCACCTTGTAGGTGACCGCCTCGCCGGGCCCGAGCTCTCGCTTCTCCCAGGCGAGCCGGGAGCGGTAGAAGGAGCCAGCCCCCCGGTCGTCCTTCTTCGAGGAGTAGACCGCGTGGTTGAATCGCTCCTCGATCAGCCGCTCGCAGGAAGGAGGCGAGGGGCCGTCCACGGGGACGAGGGCCTGGGCGAAGTAGAAGTTGCTGGTGGCGGCGAAGTCGATGTGGCCGGTGCTGACGCGCCACCCGTTCTTGAATTCGGGCTTGGAGAAATCCTTCGGGGCGAAATCGCCGGGGGTCGCCTCCTCCAGCTTGCCGTTGTTGAGGCACTCGACCTGGGTCAAGAACGGTGACTGGCGGCCGAACCCGCCCTCCACCTCCGCCTCGTAGCGCCAGGCCGAGGACTCGATGCTGGCCCGGTGCGCCGCCCGCTCGGGGCCCACGTTCTTCACCGTCAGCTCGACCTCCAGCTCGAAGGGCCGGCTCGACGCCCGCACCACCTTCTTCAGCTCGACCTTGCCGTCCTGGTAGGTGAAGACGCACTCCTTCGGGCCGCGGGAGGCCAGGGTCCACTCGAAGAGATCGTGGTCGATCTGGCTGTCGGCCCCGGGCTGCCGCAGGGCGGCGAACAGGGGCCGTCGTGCCTCGTGATCCGGCGTGGTCACCAGGTTCATCGGCGGGCTGCTGGCCTTGCCGTCGGTGGTGTACTTGGGCCCCAGCAGCTCCAGGCGCCGGATCCCGGCCCCCTGGGTGGTCAGCTCCGCCCGGAACCGCTCGCCCTCCAGCGCGCAGAGCTCCTCCCGGTGCTCTCCCTGGGCCGGGGAGCACCTGATGCCGTCCGCCTCCAGCTTGCAGCGCTCCCCGGGGGCTCGCGGCTTGGGCTTCCCCTGCGCGTCGACCAGCAGGAACGCCTCCTTGCCCAGCGGCTGGGTGCGCGGCCCGTCTCCCCCGGTGATCTTGGGCACCACGAACTGCAGGAGCAGGAACACTCCCAGGCCCAGACCCAGAAATTTCAACAGCGAGCTACGATCCATCCGTGAAGGCTTCCTCGATTGGTCCGCCAGGGGTCACAGGCCCCGGGCCTGGTTGCTGCTGGCCTCGGGGGCCGGGCCCCCCCCCGGAGGGGGAGGTGGCGGATCGTGTCCGCCAGGGTGGAGCGGGTGGCACTTACACAGCCGCTTCACCGAAAGCAAGGAGCCCCTCAGGGCGCCGTGCCCCTCGATGCACGCGAAAGCATAGCGCGAGCACGAGGGGAAGAAACGACACTGGCCGCCCAGGAATGGCGAGAGGTACCGCTGGTAGAAGCGGATCAGGGCAAGGAGCAGGCGGGCGACCAACGGCGGACCCCAGTGTGCTACCTCCGAGGGGCTTCGCCAAGGGGGGGGTCAGCGCTTCCGGAGAGACGCCGACGCCCGGCGCCCCAGCAGCCCACGGATCGAGGCCCACTCGGCCTGCGCCCCGGCGTAGCCGAGGGCCTCGGCCCCCGAGCGGACGATGACCACCAGGTCAACCCCTGGAGGAAGCCACCCGTGATCCCGCCGGAACACCTCGCGGACCAGCCGCTTGCAGCGGGCACGGACCACGGCGTTGCCCACCTGGCGGGAGGCGGTGATCCCGAGCCGGGGCGAGGCGAGGGGATCGGGATTGGGGGCGACGATCAACACGAAATGCGGCGTGGTGACCCGCTGCCCCTCCTGCTGGATCCTGAGGAAATCACGGCGCTGCGTGAGGCGCTGGCTGCGAGGCAGCCCGAAGGTCACTTCTTGTAGATACCGACGGTGAGGCGATGACGCCCCTTGCGGCGGCGGTTGGCGAGCACCTTGCGGCCCCCGGCGGTGGCCATGCGGGCGCGGAAACCGTGGGTACGAAGGCGGCTCAGGTTATGGGGTTGGTACGTGCGCTTCATGGCGTGGGTCCGTCTGGGAAGGGCAGGCGTTCAAGCATGCCCTGCTCCCCACGTCAAGCGCTGTTCACGCCCTCCTGGTCGTCCTGATCCGGCGCTGGTGTCGGTGGACCTGGGCAGGGCACCTGCCCTATCGTGGCGCCGCGCTGCACGGTCGCAGCCCCCGGATCGCCATGCCCCGCAAGCCCCTCGCCCTCGCCTTCTCGGCCGCCTCGCTCCTCGCCCTGACCCTTGCCCCACGGGAGGCGAGCGCCCAGCTCTACGGCTTCACCGCCGACCGGATGATCCTGGCGCCGAACCCGGACGACGGCTTCGTGTCGATGCGCCCCACGCTCCACGAGCGCACCCGCATCTTCGGCAACCTGACCCTCGACTACATCCGGCGGCCCATCAAGACCGCCAACGCCATCAGCAATCCGCGCGTCCAGGAGGAGTTCAGCAGCGGGATCATCAGCAACCAGGCGAACGCCAACTTCACCGTGGGCTTCGAGTTCCTCCAGCGGTTCTCGTTCTCGGCGACCCTGCCCCTCACCTTCGTCAACACCACCGGGATCTCCGGCGACGCCCGGGGCCAGCTCGCCGGCGGCATCGATCCCCAGACCCCGGCCATCGGCGACCTCCGCCTCGACGGTCGCGCCATGATCGCCCGCACCGACAGCCGGAAGTTCACCTTCGGCGTCGCCGGCACCTACTTCCTCGGGAACGGCAACGAGATCGCCTTCGCCGGCGACGGCGCCAGCCACGGCCTCTTCCAGCTCCTCTTCGAGGAGCGCCCGACGCGCTCGCTGATCCTGACCCAGTTCCTCGGCGTCCACTCCCGCAGCCTCAACCACATCGGCGACCCTGGCGCGAGTGGGCTCCACTTCTCCAACGAGCTGGTCTTCGGCGCCGGCGCCTTCATCCCGCTCCGCGACGAGAAGATCCGGGTGGGCGCCGAGATCTTCGGCTCCACCGGCCTCGGCGAGGTGGAGACCAACCTCCCCAGCCAGAAGGCGCAGACCCGCTTCCAGCGCAAGTACACCCCGGTCGAGTGGCTCGGCCAGGTGCGCGTCGCCCTCGACCAGCGCAGGCAGCTCTGGTTCAACGGCGGCGCCGGCTCCCTCGTGGTCCCGGGGTATTCGGCCCCTGACTTCCGCGTGGTCGCCCAGATCGGCTACTGGTTCGAGCTCCGGGACACGGACCCGAAGTCGCCGCCCCCCGAGCTGCGCATCAAGCCGGAGGACCGCATCCCCGACAAGGCCCCCGACCGGGACGGCGACGGCATCCCCGACGCCATCGACGCCTGCCCCGACGTCCCCGAGGACCGCCAGCCCCCGGACCCCAACGACGGCTGCCCCGGCCCCAAGGACCGGGACAAGGACGGCATCCCCGACGACGTGGACAAGTGCCCCGACGACCCGGAGGATCGCGACGGCTTCGAGGACGACGACGGCTGCCCCGAGCCCGACAACGACAAGGACGGCATCCCCGACCTCCAGGACGCCTGCCCCCGCGAGCCGGGTCAGCCCTCCCCCGACCCCAAGCAGAACGGGTGCCCCCAGTTCATCCGCAGGATCGAGGGCTCCAACGAGATCCAGATCCTCAAGAAGATCGAGTTTGATACCGGCAAGGCCACCATCAAGAAGAACAGCTTTGCCATCCTCGACGAGGTGGTCAGCCTGCTCAAGGCCAACCCGGGCATCAAGAAGATCCGCATCGAGGGCCACACCGACAGCCGCGGCGGCTACGACATGAACGTCAAGCTCTCCAAGGACCGCGCCGCCAGCTGCCTCAAGTACCTCGTCGAGCACGGCATCGACGCCGGTCGCCTCGAATCCGAGGGCTTCGGCCCCGACAAGCCCATCGACGACAACAAGACCGAGGCCGGTCGCCAGAAGAACCGCCGCGTCGAGTTCCACATCGTCGAGCAGGACTTACCCATCCCGCCATGCCCCCGACCGGCACCGAGCGACCCTTTGCCGAGCTGATCCGTACGTTCCCCGCCCACGAGCAGGGGGCCCTCGGCGCCGTTGCCCGCGTCCTCCGGGAGATGAACCGGGACTACCATGACACCCGGGGCATGCCCTGCAACGACCTGGACTCCTACCTCCGCGAGAGCAACCTCTCTTCCGCCCACGAGCGCTTCGTCCGCGAGCACCTGCATCCCGTCTCCCTCACCGGCGCAGAACTCCTCGCCAAGGGCCTCTCACCGGAGGGACAGGGCGCCTTCGACGGCTACGGCAACACCAGCGTCCCCTTCCCTCGACGACGCATCGAGTTCCTCCAGCAGCTCGATCTGGGGTCTCGCCAGCTGCTCTTCCATTTCGCCTCCCTCTGCGCCGTCGAGCTGGGCGTCAACCCCACCGTGTTCCAGCTCTGATCCCGGGCCTCTCCGGGGGGTTCTCCCTGACCCGGGCTCACGGCACGAAGATGCGACCTGGCGCTCCTCCCACCGGCGGGTCGTCGTGGCACCCGTTGCAGGCGGCGATAGCGGGGAGCTCCTGGTTCATCTTCGCCGTCCTCCCCTGGAACTCGATCCGCGGACCTACCTTCGTGTCGATGGGGAGGTCGGTGTAGAAATTCCCGACAGCGTTGGTGGTCACGGAGAATTCCTGGCCGTCGGGGCGCGTGAAGGTGAGCTTCGCCCCCGCGAGCCCCTCCTTCGACGTGGGGCCGGTGAAGACGGTCCCGGCGGCGGTCCAGGGGGTCGCCTTGCGCCCGGAAGGACCGACCGCGTCCGAGCGCACCGGGTTCTCCGCGTGGCAGCTCAGGCAGTTCTCTCCCGGGCGCATCAGCGGGCCGAAGGACTGGGAGGTTCCCCCGGAGGCGGGCGAGGGCTCGTCGTCGCCGCCGCAGGCGGCAAGGAGCGATGCGGACACCAGGAGAGCGAGCGGAGCGATGCGGAGGTTCATGGGGAAGGTGGGGCGTGGAAAGAGCAGATCCAGTGGCGAGTTAGCCAGGAAGAGAGGGCCTGGAAGGCGCGTGTTTCCGGCTCCGGGAGGTCGGCGAAGGCGTCGAAGACCTCAGCCATGGAGGCCCCGCCGAGCGCGAGCCGGAGGGCCGTCGCCTCCGCGGGGTCGAGGGCCTGGTGGAGCACGCTGAAGCCCTTGCGCCAGGTGACGGCGTGGACAACCGCAGGGTCGGAGGCGGAGGCCGCCGGTGTCTCCCAGCGCAGCAGCGCGTCCCGGCGGAGCGTGAGCAGGAGCAGCGCAGGAGAGGGTTCGATACGGCAAGCCGCGAAGGTTTCCGGGTCGATGTCGGAAGGGGTCGCGATAGACCTCAACGGAGGAGCCAGGAGGACCTGGAGGCGCGCATGCTCCAAGGCGGCGAGGTCCGCGAGGTCCGCGAGGGCGGGCTCCTCCTGGAGCCGGAGCCAGCCCGAAAGGCGCCGACCGAGCAGCTCGAGGACCGGCGTATCCGAGGGGTGCTCGGTGAGGTAGCGGCAAACGGCGCGGGTGAAGACCTCCGGACCGAGGGCCTCGGCCAGCTTGGGGAAACACTCGAAGAGGGCGTCCACCTGCCGGAACCAGTAGGCGTCCTGGTAGATCTTCATCCGGGCCCGGGCCGACAGGGGCCCCTGGTCGAGGAAGTGCTGGTCGATCTCGGGAGGCATCGGGTCATGGCGTACCGCGCGCCAGAAGAGGAGCTGAAGCTCGGCGAGGTTCACGGGGACCCCCCCAAGACCTCGGCCTCCTCGCGCCGGGCGCGGCGGCTCTCCTCGATCAGCCGATCGAGGGAGGGGAGGTTCCCGTCCCACTCGATGATGGTGGGGACATCCCCGAGGCGCCGGACCGCCTCTCGGTAGAGGCTCCAGACCGGATCCGGGACCGGGGAGCTGTGATCGTCGAAGAGGTGCGTCCCCAGATCCGAGTGCCCGGCGAGGTGGATCTGGGCCACCCGGCGCGGAGGGATCCCGGCCAGGTACTCCGCCGCGGAGAAGCCGTGGTTGAAGGCGCTGACGACGATGTTGTTCACGTCGAGGAGCAAGAGGCAGTCGGCCTGCTCGCAGAGCGCCGCCAGGAATTCCCACTCGGTCATCGTGCTGGCCCGGTAGCTGATGTACGAGGAGACGTTCTCCAGGAGCAGGCGCCGGCCCAGCAGATCCTGTGCCTGACGGACCCGAGCGGCCACGTGCTCCAGGGCCTCCTCGGTGTAGGGGAGGGGCCAGAGATCGTGGCCGTGGTGCCCCCCGTGGGTCCCGAAGCAGAGGTGATCGGAGACCAGGGGGCACGCGATCTGGTCCGCGAGGCGGCGCAGCGCCCGGAGGGCGTCGACCTGGAGCGGATCGACCCCCCCGATGGAGAGCGACACCCCGTGGAGGAACACGGGCATGCGGGCCCGGATGTGCTCGACCACGGCGAGCGGACGCCCCCCGCGCCCGACGATGTTCTCGGAGATGATCTCGGCGCAGGTGGCGTCCGGCTCGGAGCGGAGCAGCTCGTCGTAGTGGGTGGCCCGCAGGCCGAAGCCGTGGAGCCCCCGGGGCAGTTCGGACATCAGCCGGTCTTGACGGTGCCGCCCTTGTCGGTGCACTCCTTCTCCGAGGGGACGGTGATCCAGCCCTGCCCCTTGCAGCTCCCCTTGCCGGCGCAGTCGTGGGCGGTCCCGTCGGCGTTCTTGCCGGCGCACTCTCCCTTGCCGGCGCACTCGTTGATCCCCTCGCAGGGGACGCCCTGGGCGACCTTGGGGGGGGTGGTCGAGCCGCCCTTGTCGGTGCACTCCTTCTCCGAGGGGATGCTGATCCAGCCCTGCCCCTTGCAGGCGTTCTGCCCCTGGCAGGCATGCTCCTTGCCGTCGGTGCCGACCCCGGCGCACTCGGTCTTCCCCTTGCATTCGTTGATCCCGTAGCACTTCACGGTCTGGGTGGCCTGCTGGCTCGGCTCCGGCGACTTGTTCTCGTCCTCCTCGCCGCAGCCCACCGCCACCACCATCGCCGCCACCGCCGAAGCGAGCAAAGCACCCTTGGAAAGACGCATCTTCGTGTTCTCCTTGCGGGGCCCTCCGGGGCCCTCCTGTCCAGGAGGTACAGCCCTCACCGCGGCGAGTTTCATCGATCTCTCAAAATTTTTTTGCTCCCCCGCTTCGCCCCCCGGTGACACCATCGCCGTCCTCGCCCGTAACCACCGAGGATGGAGCAGCCCGCTCGATCCGCCCCCCCCCTGTGCTTGCCCCGAGAGGCCGCGCTGCTCTTGGCTGGTCCCCGGTTTCCCCCCCGTGTTGGAGCCCCTTCCGTGGCCGAGCGTCCCCCCTCGCGCGCGGACGAGGCGATGTCCCGGTACGCCGAGGGGGATGAGGCTGCCTTTGCCGTCGTCTACGATGAACTGGCCCCTCGCCTCGGGGGGTACCTCCACCGCCTCTGCCGCGATCCCCACCTGACGGAGGACCTCTTGCAGCAAACCTTCTTGCAGATCCACGACGCAAGAGGTCGATTTGTACCCGGCTCAGCGGTGGCCCCCTGGGCTTATGCCATCGCCCGGCGCCTCTTCCTCGACGCCAACAAGCGCCGGGCACGGCTACGCAACCGCCAGCTCTCCCTGGAGGACGCGGGGGAGCTGTCGACCCCCGGAGAGGCGACGCCAGAGGCCATCCAGCAAGGGCAGGAGGCAGAGCGGCTCGTCGAGGAGGCGCTTGCGGCGATGCCGGAGACCCAGCGCACCGCCTTCCTGCTGGTGAAGGCGGAGGGGCTCAGCATGCAGGAGGCCGCCACGATCCTCGGGACCACCATCACGACGGTCAAGCTGCGCGCCCACCGCGCCTACGAGCGGCTGCGCGCGGTGCTTGCGGAAAGGGAGCCCGACAACGATGTCTTACCAACCCCCCCCGGATCTGCGCGCGCGGGTCCTCCAGGCGACCCAGGAGCGTCCCTCCCCGACGCGCTTCGCGCTGGAGCGGCGGCGGCGGCTGTGGCTCGCCGCCGCGCTCGTTCCCCCCGGGCTCGCCGCGCTCATGGCGCGTCCGTGGGCCATCTCGTGGCCTCTGCCCAAGGTGCTGGCGCTGCTGGCCTC
>CAZSDX010000189.1:0-11640 GCA_964605685.1 uncultured Polyangiaceae bacterium | reverse complement strand
CGAGCCGGAGCCGTGCAACAACGTGGACCTGGACGCGGTGCGGGCGAACGTCGCGGAGGCGCTGGCGGCGCTGGAGCCGCACCTGGACGCGGCGGCGGCGGCGCTGCCGAGGGTGAACCCGGCGGCGCTGAGGGATCTCCCGGCGCTGGTGCAGGCGCTGGAGCTGGCCATCCTCCAGGCGAACCCGCCGGAGGCGAGCAAGGGGGAGATCCTGGCGCGACTGAGGAAGGTGCGGCCAGGGAGGGCGCTGGCGCTGCGGCAGCTCGAGATCCTGAGCGACGAGCAGGTGGGGCTGATCCCTGCGGCGAAGGTGCAGAGGATCCGGCAGGGGACCGGGCCCGTCGACACGGCGAAGGACGCGGTGGCCATCCGCGCGCTGTTCCAGGAGTATTACCTGACGGTCTACAACAAGCACCCGCTGTCGCAGACGTTCCTCGACGAGCTGGCCCAGGACGGCGAGTGGCTCCTGGCGCAGATGAGGCCCAAGAACGCGCCGAGGTCCGAGGAGGAGGATCTCTCGCCAGCGATGCGGGTGAGGGATCAGCTCTGGACCCTGCTGCAGAAGCGCTACGACGACGCGTACCTGGTGGCGGTGGAGGTGTGGGGCCGCCGGGCGGCGGAGGGGCACGTTCCCCCCTTGCTGTCGAGGCGCGCTGCCCCCACAAGCCCGGCCTCCCCCCAGGGCTGAGCTCGACGCCCGCCGGGGCAAAGGATAGGCTCGAACGCCGAGCGGAGTCGCCTCCGACTCGCCTTTCGCCATTTGCTGTGGAGGGCTCCGGTCGGCTCCCGGCCCCCGGCTCCCGGGCTCCGGCCTCCGGCCTCCGGAACCCGCTCACGGAACCCGGAGGCCGGGGGCCGGAGCCCGGAGGCCGGGAGCCGGAGCCCTCCCACGCAACATGGCGAAACACGAGTCACCAAACGGCGAACGCCGAGTCAGAGGACGCCAGGGGGAGGGGGCGTTCTGGGGCGGAAAGAGAGCCACTCGGCGGCGAGGTCATCGTCGAAGAAGAGGAGCCAGGTGCGGCGGGGGGCCTTGCCGTCGCGCAGCACGCGGCCGATCACGTCGGCGGCGGCCTTCACGTCGAGGAGCGCGAGGTCGATGTAGCCGTAGCGGAGGCCCGATCCGCCACCGATGACACAGCCGAGACGCGCCTCGCCAAGCGCCTCGTCGAGGGCATCCTCCGCCTCGCTCTTGTCGCCGAAGCCCCCGTCCCCAAAGCCTTCTTCGCCATCGAATTTCAGGTACGCGAAGGTCTCGCCCACGCGGGAGAAGCGCTCGGAGTAGAACGGGACGCGCGCATGCGCGCAGCCCCAGAGCGCTGGGTTCACGGTCTTGCCGACGAAGAGGTCGAAGCGGAAGGGGTAGTCCGGGCGGCGGCGGGGGTTGTACTTGTAGAGGGTCCAGGGGGCCTCCTCGAGGGTCGCCTGCACCGGGAGCGCCGGGAGCTCCGCCAGCAGGGCCTCTCGCCCGCGCTCCACCGCGGGGAGCAGCGCCGACAGCGGCTCGCCGCCCTGGAGATCCTCCGCCGGTAGCACCCGGACGGCCCCCACCCAGCGCTCGAACAGGTAGCCCCCGAGCAGCGCGGCGGCGGTGATCCTGGCGGCGAGGCGTGCCTGCTTGTCCTCGGGCGTCTTGCAGCCGGGGACGCCGAACTGAAGCGTCATCAACCGGTGGTCTCCGTGGTCGACCCGGCAGCTCCAGCCGCCCAGCGTGTGCCCGGTCGCTCGCTCCACGAACGAGGAGGCCTCCCGCTCCCCTTTCGGCGGCCTTGTGCCCAGGAATTCCCAGGGGAGATCCCGCGGGGCACGCTCCAGGATCTTCGCGACCAGCGGGTTCTGTCTGTGCTCCGCGGAGAGGGCGAGCCGCCACGTGTCGCCGCCAGGCGAGGTGATCTCCCAGGTCAGCGAGGGGTGGATGTCCCGGAGGTGCTCATCCAGCCAGGCAACGTCGAGGGCGCTCCCGCCTTCGAGGCCGCCCCGCAGGGCCTCCTCCCGTTCCCGGAAGGAAGCCCAGAAGGCATCGATGCGGCCCACGACGCGGCGGCGAGCCTGTTCTTCGGATGGGTCGGGGAACCTCCAGCGCATGGAAAACCTCGGGGAACCTGGGGCAACCCCCATGCTGCCCACAAGAGGGGGCCGACGGCCAGCGGGAAGCCGTGGTCACGGGGAGGGCTTCGTGCGAAAACGCCCCGGTGCGGCGTTCCTGCTGGTGGCCCGGTTGGGTGGCCTTGCTCCTGGTGAACTCGCAAGCCAGCGCCCAGGAGCGCACGCTCTGGGGCGGCGGAGGCGGCGGGCTGACGGCGCTGGAGCGCCCTCCTTACCAGGCCAGCTCCACGGGGATCCATGCCACGCTGCGTTATATCCTCAACGACCAGTTCTGGTTGCTGGCGGAGCTCTCCTCGGCGTCCCACGCCCTCCGGCGTCCGCCGCCCGATCCCTGTCCGGAGCCTCCCGCTCCTTGCGAGGAGGTCACCTTTCCCTACCCTGTCCACGGGCTGACGGGGGCGGTGGGGGCGGTGTACGCGCTGGATGTGACGCGGGTGGCGCCCTACGGGGGGTTGCTGCTGGGGGCCTCACGGCTGGGGGCAGGGGAGGGGACGTTGGGGGCACTACGTGGGGAAAAAGCCCGCGAAATTCGCCTGGGTTTGGTGGTCGCGCTGGGGGTCGAGTACCAGGCCGCGGAGCGCTGGTCGGTAGGGGGGGGGGTCCGCCTCCACGAGTACGGCCAGCCGCTGGGGGTGACCCAGTACCTGCTCCAGGTGCAGCGGCGGTTTTGACGCGAACGGTCGGCAGAAGAATCCTGCGAGGGGGCGTGATGAGGTGTTGACCCGGGAGAAGGGGGCTTGCACCATGAGGTTCTGCGCGGAGGCTTCATGAACTTCAATCCTCTTCCCCGTCGAGATGTGCTTGGGGTCCTTGGGCTGGTGGTGCCCGGGCTGCTGGTCGCGCGTGGCGCGGCGGCGTCTTCCCACTCAATCCCGGTGATTCCCGCAACCCCGGAGAAGCCTGCCCCCCAGGGGGATGCTTTCCAGGCTCCTGCGCCTTCCGCGCTTGTCGGGTTGGCGGCGGGGGCTTACCGGGTCACCCAGGCCAGCGAGATCCACCGGGGGGCGTTCTCGCTGCAGCTCACCCACCCCCAGGGCGATACCTTCTCCGTCGAGGTGTGCGCCCTCGACGAGCAGACCGGTGCCCAGCGCGGCCCGGCTCGCACGGCTCACCTCGAACTCTTCGTCAAGAACGAGGGCCACGGCAACGAGCGCACTCACGAGGGGCGAGGCCTCGCGGTGATGGCCCTCGCGCGCGAACTGCAACACCACGAACACGCGGTCCCGGTGGGGCGGTTGCTCCCGCTCCGCGAGCGCCAGGAACGCTACAAGGCGCACCTCTACTCGACCCCCTGAGACGGCGTGCGGGCGGTCTGGCTCACGATCCGCTGCAACAACGCCTGCTCCTTTTGCCCTCAGCGGGAGGCTCGCGCCTCCTGGCAAGGAGCGTTCTTCGAGGACCAGGCCATCCTTTCGCGGATCTCCGAGGCCGCTCGCCTCGACCCGGTCCTTGCCTTCGTGGGGGGGGAGCCCACCCTCCACCCCGGGCTCTTCGCCTTCGCCACCCGGGCCCGCGAGGCCGGCGCCTCCGCCCTCGTGGCGCAGACCAACGGGCGACGCCTGGCCTACGCCCCCTACACCCGGGGGCTCGCCGCGTCCGGCGTGACCGCCGTGGATGTCTCGCTCCACGGCCCCACGGCGCTCATCCACGAGTTCCATACAAAAACCGAGGGGAGCTTCGCCCAGGCGCTCACCGGGATCGGCGTCGCGAGGGCGGCCGGGTTGCGGGTGGGGGTGACCTGCGTGCTCACCCGGAGCAACTTCCGCCACGCCCCGGAGCTCGCGAGGATCGCCGCAGCACGAGGCGCCCAGGCGCTCCACCTCGCCGCTGCCCGGGAGATCCCCGGAGGGGCGCCGCTGGTGCCCTCGCTTCGTCCCTCGGCGGCGATGCTGGCCCCTTACCTGAGCGAGGCCAGCCGCGTCGCGCGGGCGCTCGGGCTGGAGGTGCTGTGGGAGGGCCGCGCCACGGCGCCCTGGCTGGGCGAGCTCTTCGCGGGGGTCGGCGAGGGAAGCCCTCCGTAACGGGCAGAGGCGCTCGATGCGCCAGCCCCCGTCGGCGCGCGTGTACCGGATGCGGTCGTGGAGGCGGCTGCGGCGCCCCTGCCAGAACTCGATGCTGGCGGGGGAGAGGCGGAAGCCGCCCCAGCGGGGAGGGCAGGGGACGTCGCGTCCCTCGAAGCGAGCCTCCGCCTCGGCGAAGCGCGCGTCGAGCACCGCGCGGGAGGCGACGACCTCGCTCTGCGTGGAGGCCCACGCGCCGATCTGGCTGGGGCGAGGGCGCTGGCGGAAGTAGTCCTCGCTCTCCTCGCGGGCTACCAAGGTGACGCCACCCTGGACGGTGACCTGGCGCTCGATCGGCGCCCAGAAGAAGACCAGCGCGGCGTGGGGGCGGGCGGTCAGCTCGGCGCCCTTGCGGCTGCCGTAGTTGGTGAAGAAGACAAACCCCTGATCGTCGAAGCTCTTCAGCAGCACCACGCGCGCGGAGGGGTACCCGTGGGGGTCGGCGGTGGCGAGGGTCATGGCGTTGGGCTCGTCCACCTCGGCGCGGCGCGCCTCGTCGAACCAGCGGGCGAACTGCTGGAAAGGATCGGGGTGGACCTCGCTCTCGTCGAGGGAGGCCAGGGTATAGTCACGGCGCAGGGAGGCCAGGTCGTTCATGGCCCCCGGAGCTTAGTCCCGATGCTCGACGTAACCACCCTCGACGCCGTCTTTTCCGGAGCGCTGCCGCTCCGTCAGCCTGCCCGGGGGCACGGCTACCGGTTCAACGTCGACGCCCTGCTGCTGGCCCGGGAGGCGCTGGAGATCGGACCCGCCGGGCGCGCCGCAGATCTGGGCGCCGGGTGCGGGGTCGCCGGGCTCGCGCTCCTGCTCCTCGGGGGCTGCCGCGCGCTGACCCTCGTGGAGCGCGATCCCTGGGTCGCCTCCCTGGCGGCCCGCAACGCCGCTCGCTTCTCGGGGGTCGCCGTGCTAGCCGCCCCGGTCGAGGCGCTCCCTCCCCTCGCCCTCTTCGACCGGATCCTCTCCAACCCCCCGTACACCCCGCCGGACGAAGGGCGACCTTGCCCCGAGCGACGCCGCGCCGACGCCCGCCGCGGCGCCCTCGATCCCTTCCTGGACGCCGTCGCCCGGCTGCTGGCGCCGGAGGGCGAGGCGCTGCTGGTGTACCCTTGCCAGGCTCTCCCGTCGCTCCTCGCCGGCGCCGCTCGTCGCCTCCTCTGGCCGCAGCGCCTGCGCTTCGTTCACCCGCACCCCGCGGCCCCTGCGCGCGTGGCGCTGGTGGGGCTGGTCCGCTCCCTGGCGGGGGCGCTCCTCGTCGAACCTCCGTGGTTCGAGCGCGACGGCCTCGGGCACCCGGACCCGTCCCTCGCTTCCTTCCTGGCGGGCCCCTGGGGTACAACCGACGCCGTGACCTCTTCGCCTCCTCCCGCTGCCGACCCGCTCCTCGACGACCTCGCCCGGCTCACCGACGGGCTCCTGCTCCCCAGCGAGAGCGACGCCCCCCTGGCGCCAACGCGGCTGGCGCAGGCGCCCAGCCCCGAGGCGCTCCGGTCGGCCAGCGGCGCCCCGGAGGACGCCCCCGTGGAAGAGGGCTCGCTGGAGGCCCTCTTCGTCGACCTGGAGCGGGAGCGCCCCTCCCAGGACGAGCGCGAGCAGGCGGAGGCACGGCGCTTCCAGGCGCTCCACGCGTTCTTCCGCGAGCGGCTCCGGGAGGGCAAGGTGTTCCGCGTGGGGCAGACCGAGATCGAGGTGTGGGTGCTGGGGCAGGACGAGCAGGGGCGCTGGGTCGGGCTGAGGAGCCGGGTGGTCGAGACCTGAGGGGCTGGCACAACCTGGCACACTCTCCGGGGCAATTGTCGCGTGCTTCCCGGGGTTTTCTGGAAAACTCCTCGGAGTACGGGCTGGCACATTCGGTGAAGTAAGGAGGCGTCATGCGAACGTTCTCGAGACGACGAGGAGCTGCGGGGCTCCTGGTGATGGCGGCGCTGTGGGGCTGCGGGGCGGGGTCGGCGGAGGATGCTGGCGCACCGAGCGGCTCGGGTCAGACGCCGAACCAGGGCGACAGCAACGGCGGGGGGAGCGGCGGCTCGGGAGGCGGGCTCCCGGCGGAGGAGGAGCTGGAGTCCAACTTCCTGTCGCCGGTGGCGACGGGGAGGTTCGTCTGGGTGGCGAACCCGTCGAGCGGGCGCGTGGCGTTCCTGGACGCGGCGTCGCTGTCGGTGCAGCTCGTCGAGGCGGGGAACGGCCCGACGCACCTGGCCCCGCTGCCCCCGAAGGACGGCGCCGATCGCACGCTGGTGCTCAACGTGCTCTCGCTGGACGCCACGGTGCTGTCGGCGAAGGACGGGGTGCTGACGACCAGGACGCTGGGGGTTCCGTCCGGGGGGAACGGCTGGGCGATCGATCCGTCGGGGCGCTACGCGGTGGCGTGGACCGATGCGTCAAAGATCAAGGGCGCAGACCCGCTCGATGGCTTCCAGGATCTGACGGTGCTCGACCTGGAGAAGGACACCTCCACGGCGCTTTCGGTGGGCTACCGCCCCGTGGCGGTGGCCTTCGCCCAGGACAGCAGCCGGGCCTTCGTGGTGACCCAGGACGGGATCGCGGCCATCGGGCTGGGGGACGCCCCGACGGTGCAGAAGAACTTCCCGCTGACGGACAACCCGCAGGGGGCCACCACCCGGGACGTGGTGGTCACGCCGGACGGAGCGCTGGCGCTGGTCAGGCTGGAGGGCGCCTCGGCGATCACCGCGATCAAGCTGGACTCCGGCGCCCGGAGCGAGATCGAGCTGGGCGGGGTCGTCACGGACCTTGACCTGGCCTCCAGCGGGGACGTGGCGGTGGCGGTGGTGCGCGAGCTGGGCAAGGTGGCGCTGCTCCGGCTGCCGGAGGTGGCCGACGATCCGGAGGCCAAGACGGAGCTGACGGTGGGGAGCGGCGAGAACGTGGTGGGGTCGGCGGCGCTCGCGGCGCAGAGCCCCGTCGCGTTCCTCTACTCGAACGCGGCGTCGAACCCGCTGCTGACCACCGTGGACGTGAGCGCGGCGGCGCCGGAGCCCCGCTCGGTGCTGCTGCGGGCGCCGGTCGGGGCGGTGTTCCCCACGGCGGACGCGGCCGGAGCCGTGGTGGTGCACACCAAGGGGCCGGAAGGCTCGTCGACCAGCTACAAGGCGGCGCTGAGCGTGGTGAAGGTCGCGGACGAGCTGCCGCCGAAGATCGTCGGCCTCGAAGCTCCGGTGTCGGCGGTGTCGGTGAGCCCCTCCGGGGCGCATGCGCTGGTGGCCGTCGGCGACGAGAAGGTGGGCCCCTGGCGCGTGGAGCTCGTCCGGCTCACGACCCAGCAGGTCAAGGAGATCGCGCTGCCGAGCCCCCCCATCGCCGCCGGGATCATCCCGGAGGTCGGGCGCGGCTACGTGGCGCAAAAACACCCGGAAGGCCGCCTCACCTTCGTCGACCTGGAGACCGGCGAGGCGAGGACGTTGACCGGCTTTGAGCTGGCGGCCCAGGTCGTCTACGGAGGAAAGAAATGAGCCCGTCAAGGTGGTGGAGGCGCGGCGCCTGCGTGGCGCTGCTGGGCGGGCTCGCCGCGGGCTGCGGCGAGCGCGAGGCGGTCTGGGACACGAGCCTCGGCAACGCCCCGATCCTGGCGCTCCGCAGCGCGGCGGTGGTGGTGGACGACTCCGCGGAGCGCGCCCTGGTGCTCCAGGCGGAGGCGGACCTCTCGCTCTCCGCCAGCTCGGTGCCCCTCGGGAGGAACATCCCCACCGGCGGCGCCGTCGTCACCCCGGACCAGGATCGCCTCGTGGTGCTCTCCCGGGGGGACGTTCCCCGGCGCACCGCCAAGGACCAGGGGCCTGCCCTCCACGTCCTCGGGGGGGACCCGCCGGCCTTGCAGCAGCGCTACGCGCTGAGCGACCCGCTCTCCTCGCTGACCCTGGACCCCCTCAACCGCTACGCCGTCGTCTCCGCCTCCGGCGGTGATACCTCCTTCGTCTCGAACCCCAACGAGCTGATCATCACCGACCTGACCCGGGCTCCCGCCGCGGACAACCCGGTGGCGCTCACCCTCCGCAGCTTCGGCGGACGGCCCCAGCGCCTCGACTTCACCGCGCCGCTCGAGCTGCCCTCCGGCACCCAGCGGCTGCTGGTGGCGCAGACCGACCGGGACGTGGCCATCCTGGACCTGGCGGACCCGACGCGCTTCGAGATCACCGTGCGCCTCACCAGCGGCACCACCCGCCTCGAACCGGCCGGCCTCGCGGTGAGCGACGGCGAGCCAGGGAAAAACGACGACGCGCGGCTGGCGATCCGCCTGGCCCGCGATCCGGACGTGGTGCTCGTCGACCTGCTTCCGCCGACGGACGAGGCCGCCGCCAGCGGTGCCCCGTTCCGTCCGGTCCCGAACATCGTCGGCGTGGGCGGCGTGGCCACGGACATCGCCTTCGTCCGCACCGACGGGGGGCTTCGCCTCGCCGCCCTGGTGCCTTCCACCCGGTCGCTGGTCCTGATCGAGCCGACCACCGGCACCACCTCGTCGCTCTCGCTCTCCAGCTCCTTCGACCGGATCACCCTGGTCACCGACGAGGCCCAGGTGACCGACGAGACCGCGCTCCTCTGGTCCACCAACCAGGCCGCCATCGGCCTGCTGAGCCTGGAGAAGACCTCCGGCAAGCCGTACAAGAGCGTCGAGGAGCTCCCGCTCCAGGAGCCCATCGGCGCCGTCCTCTCGGTGCCGGCTCCCTTCTCCCACCGGAAGATCCTCGTCTCCACCAGCCGCAGCAGCTTCTACGTCCTCGACCTGCTCGCCCGGTCCATCGCCCCGCTCAGCTCCAGCAACGCCTTCGTCGAGGTTTCCCCCGACGGCCAGCGCGCCTGGGCCTTCAACCCGAGCCGCAAGGACCTCGCCGCCATCGACCTCGCCAGCGCTCACCCCCAGAACCTGCTGCTCCCCTACAACATCGCCGCCATCGCCGATGTCTCCCGGCGCGGCGGCGGGCGGGCGCTCATCGCCTTCCACCGGGTCGCCGGCCTCTCCGCCACCCTCTTCGACGCCGCCGCGCCCTCGTTGCTCACCAGCCGCGAGGCCGCCGCCCTCGCCGTGGAGGCCCTGCCATGAGCCGCCTTCCCTCGCTCCTCGCCCGCTCCGTCGCCCTCGCCTTCGTCCTGCCGGGAGCCCTCGCCCTCGCCCAGGATCCCCCGGAGCCTCCCTCGCCCCCGGAGCCTTCTCCTTCCGTATCGGCCTCGTCCTCCGCGGCCCCCGCAGCTCCGGAGCCCCCCCAAAAAAACTCGCCGGCCACCTCCGAGGAGGTCCCTCGCCGCCAGACGCTTTCCTCGCCGCCGTACCTCGCTCCCCAGTGGGGCGTGGGTGGCCGCTTCTCGCCGCGCTACGTCTGGGTGCGGGACGCAGGCTTCGACCCTTACGCCAGCAACGACCTGCTGATCGGGGTCCACCTGGAGGGGATGCTCCGCGTCTGGAACGACGGCCCGCTGTCCGCCTGGGTTCTCGCCGGCTGGAGCACCGGTGGCACCGGCAGCCCGGGTACCGCTCGCCAGCTCTCCAGCTCGCTGAGCTTCCACGACCTCCAGATCGGCGTCGAGGGGCGCTACGCCTTGAACCGTCGGCTCTCGCTCCTGGCCCGCGCGGCCCCGGGGGCCCGCTACTTCCGGACCTCCCTCGCCTCCGGGGATCTCCCTTACGACCTCGTCTCCACGAGCTGGACCTGGAGCGCCGACGCCTCGGCGGGCGCGGCGGTGATGATCGGCGCGGTCGGCAACGACGACTGGCCTTCCGCGCGCATGTGGGTCTCTTCAGACCTCGGGTACACGATGACTGGGAAGGTGGAGAACAAGCTCCGCGCCGACCTCGACGACGAGGAGGAGCAGCGGCGCGTGGGGGTCACGCGGTTGCCGTCGCTCTCTGCCTCCGGGGTGCTGTTTCGGCTCAGCTTCGCCGTGACCTTCTGAGTCGCGATTTGATTCACGGTGTCAGCGAGCCAGCGTGGGCCTTGTTCACAAGGCCGTCCACGGGGAGGGTTTCCGTCGACGAGGCCGCCGGGCTGAAGCCCGGCGCTGGAACGGGTGCCGGAGGTTTCGCCGGGGAGAAGGCCGCTCGGGCGGCCTCGATTCGTCCCCAACCGAGCCCTCGAAGGAGGGCTTTCCCTCCCCGTTTCCCTTCCTCCACGTTCCGGCGCCGGGCTTGAGCCCGGCGGCCTCGTCGGCGGGCCCGTGGTCGGTCTTCTGAACAAGGCCGAATCATCCTTGCCGGGTCAAGGGGCATCCCGCACGCAACGGATCAAGACCTTTTCCGCACCCCCTTGGGACAGGGAGCGCACGTAGCCCTTCAACGCCTCCTCCGTGCGCTTGTACGTTTTGCGGAAATCTGTCGTGAACGCCATGGCTCGACCTCCTCGAACCACCCAGGATCGATCCACGCAAACCTTGGGGTAGGGATAGCCATCAGGGACGCAGGGGTAAGGCTCATGTTTGCAAGCAGGGTCGGGGATGCCTTTCTGGCACTCCGCGATGCGTGGGTAGTGACGATCGTAAAAAGGGGGAGAGTAGGACTCCGAGTAGAGCCCAGGGGTGGGAGCCACGAGGTGAGGGTAAAATCCGACCAGATCGTAGATCCCTTCCTGGGAGGCTGGATAAGTTCCAAGCAAGGGCTCGTCATCTCCCCAGAACTGATCCTCGCTGAGCGGACAGAGGGATTGATCCAGCAAGAGGCGTCCACAATCGGGAGGAGAGTCTCCCCAGGGGTAAGTCCTTGTCCCTCCCGCCGTCACCACGTACTCCCACTCGTCCTCCCGGATCAGACGTTTTCCGAACAGCGTGCAAAGCTCCTCCATGTGATAAAGAGCCGAGGCTATGTAGGAAATGTACGGCCTCATCGATCCCTTCGTTTCGTATTCTTCACCTCCCCACAAATTCTGCAAGCACTTCCCCTGGGTTGGATCGCAAGGAAAATTTTGCAGTCTCACCGGAGCGATGTCGATAAAGAAGGGTTTGACCTCCACCTCCTGGGGGTTATCGCTCACCTCGCACCCGTTCACCGGGTCTTCCATCGGTCGCGCTACCGGGCACAGCCCTCGACCCATGACAAATGTCCCCCCTGGAACGTAGACCTCCCGCACCTCGCACTGTCCATCCCGGTAGCGGTAAAACCTGGGGCAAGGGTCTTGCTCTTGCCCCTGGAGCTTGTCCACGGGAAGACTCTCCCGGGAGGAATCGCAGGAAAGAAGCCCCAGCAGGGGAAGGAGAGGCAACAGGCGCTTCAGGAACACGGGTTCCTCCGACGACGAAGCAGCAAGGCAGCCAGCAAACCGACCAGGGAGAGCGAAGCCACAGGAGCGTGGGTGGGTTGACCCACCCGGCAGGTGCAACCCCCCGGCGGAGCACCAGGACCAAACTGGAGGAAGGGAGCCACTCCCTGAGCAATCCCTTCGCTGCTGTAGACGCACTCGGAAGGATTTTCCGCCATGCAGACGGGTCTGTCCGCCATTCTTGGGGAAGCGAGCTCATGCACGATTTTTCTTGAAAA
>CAZSDX010000188.1:3302-11704 GCA_964605685.1 uncultured Polyangiaceae bacterium | reverse complement strand
GGTTGCCCGGCAGGATCCCGGGGGCGGCGCTGGCGGCGCTGGCGGGCCCGGTGGGGCTGGTGCTGCTGGGGACGAAGGCGCTCGCCTGGGAGGGGCTCCGCTGGCATCGGTACGATCGGGAGGGGTGGCCGCTGCTGATCTCGCTGCTGCTGCCCCTGGGAACGGCGTGGGTGGCGCTCCGGGCGGCCAGGCGGTGGCCCCCGGAGGAGGAGCGGGGAGCCTTCCTCGACCGGTACGCGGTGGCCGCCTCGCTGCTGGGTCTGGCGGGCCTCCTCGCCCTCGGGAGCGGGGCGATCCACGTCCACCTGAGCAGCCTGGAGTGGCTCTACAGCAAGTCCCCTCCGCTCTCTCTGGCGGAAAAGATCGGGAAATTCACCGTACTTGGTCGAGGCGCGACGGCGCTGGCGCTGGCGTCACCGGTGCTGGTGATCCTCCAGCTCTCGCCGTTGCTGCTGTTGCTCCGGGAGGTGAAGCGGGAGGCCGGCGAGGCGAGGCCCGAGGAGGCCACCGTGGCGCTGCGCGCGGCGGCCTCGGCGCTGCTCTCCCTGGGGCTGCTGGTGGGGCTGCTCTTCGCCCGGCACAGCGCCCGGCACAGGCTCCCGCAGGTGGAGGGGGACGAGCGGCTGCGGATCGCCTCGTTCCAGCTCCCGGACACGGCGACCTTCGCCCCGGAGGTGCTGCGGACCGCGCGGAAGCCGAAGGGGGCGGCGTTCCTGGTTGACTCCGGGGGGAAGCTGTGGGGCTCCGGGGCAGCGAGGCACCCGCTGCGCCCCTTCGACGACGCGCTCTTCCGGGAGGTGGCCCGGGGCGGGGAAGACGTGGACGCCCCTGCGGAGCCGCTGCTGGCGGTGGACGCGAGGCAGGAGGTTGCCACCCTCGGCAGGGCGCTCGGGCCGCTGCTGGAGCAGCGACAGACGAGCTTCCGCTGGCTGGTGGGCGTGGTGCTCTCGCAGGAGGACGATGCGTTGCTCCGTGGGGTTGGGCGTTACGAGGATGTCTTCGGGTGGATGCGCCTGCGGGCGTCGATCCCCGTCGAGTGGCTGGAGCGGATCGAGGTGAGCGAGGGCGGCCAGGAGAAGCCGAGGAAGGTGCTGGCGGTCAAGCCGAAGGTCGGGGAGAAGCTCGCGTACCGGTGGATGAGCGGCGGCCTCGGGGTCTACCAGCGCAGCAAGAGCGCGCCGGTGGACGAGTCCCGGCGCTTCTTCCCCGGCTCGGCAGGGGCCCAGCTCGACGAGGGAGCGTACGCCCAGGCGCTGGCCTTCGAGGTCTTCCGGGCGGACGAGATCCTGGTGGTGGTCCCGCAGAAGATGAGCGCGAAGGAGCTGAGCGAGCTGATGCTGGAGCTACGCTGGTACGGGGAGGTGCTGGCGCCCAGGTTGCGCTCCCGGCGCATGGGCGCGGGACCCCAGCGCGCGGCCCCGCTGGCCTTCGGGATCACCACGAGCGACGTCCCGTTTGCGCCGGACGAACCGCGGTGAGCTAGGCTGGCGGGGTGATGCACTGGATCTTGATCGTGGGAGCGCTGCTCTGGCCCGGGGTTCTCGCCGCCCAGGAAGGCGTGCTGGAGAGGAAGGGGTGCGTGGCGTGTCACTCCCTCGACGGGAGCGCGCGCCAGGGGCCGACCTTCGCCGGGCTCTCGGGCCGCGGTCGCCGGGTGCTGGTCGGCGGAGCCCCCCGGGAGGTGATCGCGGATCGGTCGTACCTGCGGCGCGCCATCGAGGAGCCAGACGCGGAGGTCGTCGAGGGGTACCCGGCCGGGATGATGCCTCGCCTCCGGCTCTCCCCGGAGGAGATCGAGCAGGCCATCGCGCAGATCGAAGGCAAGGCGTCGGTGGCCCCGCTCCCGCCGCCGGATCCGAGGGGGCTGCTGCCCCTGCTGCTGAGCGCGGTGGCCTTCGTCGGGTTGCACCTCGGGCTGTCGAGCGAGGCGCTGCGGCCGAGGCTCCTGGGGGCGCTGGGGGAGAAGGCGTTCCAGGGGGCGTACTCGGTCCTGGTGGGGCTGGCGCTGGCGGGGATGGTCTATGGCTTCGAGCACGGTCCTTACATCGAGCTGTGGTCCTGGGGGTGGGCCCGGTGGCTCCCGATCGGGGGGATGCCCCTGGTGATGCTGCTGTGGGTGATCGGATTCTCCACCCCCAACCCGACCTCCGCCGGGCAGAGCGGCGTCATCCAAAATGGTCCCCGGGGGATCGTGAGGATCACCAGGCATCCTGCGCTGTGGGGGTTTGTCCTGTGGGGGGCGCTGCACATCCCGGCGAACGGGGATCTCCGGTCGTTGATCCTGTTCTCGTCGTTCATCGCGCTGGCGCTGGCGGGGATGGTGCACATCGACCGGCGGCGAGCGCGGGCGCTGGGGGAGGCCTGGGGGCCCTTCGCGGAGGCCACCTCGGTCCTCCCGTTCGGGGCGATCCTCCGGGGGAAGAACCGGCTGGTGCTCCCGGAGATCGGGTGGGTTCGCCCGCTGATCGCGCTGCTCCTCTACGTCGCGGTGCTCCACGGGCACCGCAGGCTCGTCGGTGTCCCTGCGCTCCCTTGATCTCCGTGGCCTGGATCCTCCCGAGAAGAAACCGGAACGTGCTGGTGGTCCCCGGGGCTACCTCCGGCTACCGGGAGCGCCCCCCGGAGCCCCAGGAGGTCGGCCCCGCTCCGGTCCCGCTGGGTGCCCCCTTCGCCCTCGATGTCGCCCAGGATCTCCTGGTCTACGGCGACGGAGGCCGGGTGTTCCTCGTGCGAGGGATGCTCCGCGGGAGGATGGAGACCCGCTCGCTCCGGGTGTCGTGGGTGTCGTCGGTCACGGCGATTTTGATCCACGGCGGGGTGGCCTACGTGGGCGGGAGGGCGCCCTTCGGCGTGCTGCTGGGGCTGGTGACCCTCGGGGAAAAACCAGGCTGGAAGGCCATCGAAGTCCCCCAGGAGGCCGTGGCGAGCGCAGGCAAGGGCATCGACGGCTTCGTCCTCCACGACGGGCGCCTGATCGCGGTCGATGACGTGGTCTTCCCCTGGTACTTCCTCCTCTACGACGTGTCCTCTCCGGAGGCTCCCCGGCCCGCCGGTGTCCGGATGTTCCATGGCCACGCCTCCTCGGTCGCCTCGGGCCACGGGTTCCTCGCGCTCCGCCAGACCCTCGCCAGCCACGCAGGTCTGCGGCGCTTCACCCGGCTCTATGACCTGGATACCCTCGACGAGCGCGCTTCCTTCGAGGGACATGTGGGCGCCCTGGAGTGGGACGACGCCCGGGGAATCCCCGGGGTCGCCATCGCGGAAGGCCGCCTGCTCGTGGCGCAGGGAGAGAAGGGACTCCAGGGGATCGACCTCGACGCGCTGGCGCGAGGAGCCTCTCCTCAGGAAAGCGCCGTGGATCTCCCCGTGGCGGAGGGGCCTGTGGTCGGGGTGATCGCCGCCGACGCCGGGAGGGCCTTCGCCGTCGTCCGGGGGCGCTCCGGGCTCGACAGCGTGCTGGTGTGTTACTGAGGCGGCGGGGCAGGAGGCGGGGGCGGGGCGTCCACGACGGGGGGCTGCGTCTGGTACGGAAGCGTCCCGGTGCGGATACGGAGCCGGGTCTCCTCCTCCGCCTGGGCGCGGGCCACGAGCGCCGGGAGCCGGAACGCTTCGCCGCTCTGGTGCAGGTCCGCGAAGGCCTGCACGCGGTAGACGCCGGGGCGGTCGAACAGCTCGCCGGGGCAGAATTCCCTGAGCTGCACGGTGACGCTGCGCCGCTTGCCTGCGCCCAGCGTCTCGAAGAAATCCCGCACCGCTCCCCGGCTGGAATCCACCTGGTTGCACCGTGCCGTCTCGCCCGTGGGCGTGCGCACCACGAAGCCGACGTCGTCGGGGCGGAAGTGCAGCAGCGCAGGCCGCAGTCCCTCGTTCCTCAGCGTCACCGTCACCGAGACGGAGGTCCGGTCGTGGGCGTCCACGAAGGGCGTCGCCGTCAGCACCAGCCGCGGCGCTCGCTCGTCCACCGGAGGGGCCGGTGTGGGTTTGGTTTCACCCTCTTTGGTCACTTCCGCGGGCTTTTCCGGGGTCGGTTCGGCGGGGCTGGCTTCAGGGGGAGGCTGGTAGCTGGAGAGGACGAGGACCGGCCCCTCGATCCCCCGGGCCGGGAGCACCGCGCGGGGCTCGGCGATGGAGTCGAGGACGTGGGGGAGGGGCGGGAGGACGGGTCCGCCCGGTTTCTTCCCGTGGGGGGGCTTCTTGGGCGGATCGGGGTAGCCGTAGTGGGGGTAGATCACGGCCCCGGGCTTGAGGCCGAGCATCTGCTTGCCGGCGCCGCAGAGGAGCATGGGGTCGAAGTCCTCGGTGTAGCGCTCGCCGGGCTTGAGGATCAGCGCGCGCTGCTCGAACTCGTGCTGCGGGCGGAGCTCGGCGGGAGGGCGGCAGATCGGGATCTTCCCCCGGGGGAACGCCTGGGCTCTGGGGGGCTTCTTCCCCGGCGGAGGGGGCTCCGGCGCGGTGATCACCTCGAACCAGAGCAGCCGCGCGTCCGCCAGGATACGGACCGGCGCGGGGCCGTCGTTGGCGAGCACCATGCGCCAGGGGCCCGAGCGGGCAGGGGCGACGGAGAGGGAGACCCCGGCCTCCGGAGGCGGGGCAGGCTTGGCGACCTCCTCGGCGTGAGCCAGGGGCCCCGAGGAAAGGCAGAGCGCCGCGGCGAGCAGGCGCCGCGGCGCGCGTGGGTGCTTCGACCAGGACACGCGGAGGGTCGTAGCACGCTTTCCCGGGCGGCGCGCAAGAACGGGGGCTTGGTGCGGCCCCCCGGCGGGAGTATGCGAGGCGAGAGCATGACCTGGATGCGAGGGGCCCTGGAGGCCCCGCTCGACGAGCGCTGGCGAGGGATCCTGGACGGCGTGGCCCGGAGCCAGCGCTTCCCGGAGAGCCACGAGATCAAGCCCCTGGGCGCCGCGGTGGCCCAGCTCTCCGCCTTCTACAACGGCCTCGCCCCGGAGGTCTCGCCCCGGCAGGCCCTGGCGGCGCGCCTCTCCTTCTCGTTCCCCCGGGACGTGCCCAAGGGGGGCGCCGCGGCGGCGGAGCTTCTCCCGACGCTCTCCCCGGAGAAGACGCTGCGGGTGCTGGACCTCGGGGCGGGCCTCGGCGCCATGACCTGGGGGGTCGTCCGCGGTCTCGCGGCGCTGGGCGCGTCCCTGGAGGTGCAGGCCACGCTGGTCGACCAGGATCCGCAGGCGCTGGCGCTGGCCACCCGCATCGCCGCCGAGGCCCGGGGGGAAGGAGGCGTCTCGCTCCGGGTCCGCACCCTGGTCTCGGATCTGCTCTCGGCGCCAGCGCAGGAGGCGGATCTGGTGCTGGTGGGCCAGGCGCTCTCCGAGATGCAGGGGGGGCTGCGCCCCGACGAGCGGGCGGAGCGCCAGGCGACGTGGCTCGACGGGCTCCTGAAGGGCTGCGTGGCCCCCGGCGGCGCGCTGGTGGTGGTGGAGCCCGCGCTGCGGGAGCGGACCCGGCACCTGCACCGGCTCCGGGCCCGGCTCATCGCGCTGGGCCGCTCGATCTTCGCGCCGTGCCTCCACGATCTCGCGTGCCCGATGCTGGCCAACGAGCGCGACTGGTGCCACGAGGACCGCGCCGTCAACCTGCCCGAGTGGCTTGTCCCGGTGGCGCGGGCCGCGGGGCTCCGCTACGAGGGGCTGACCTTCAGCTACCTGGTGATCCGCAGGGACGGGCGGGGGCTGCGGGGGCTGATCCCGGCCCGGACGCTCCGGGTGGTCAACCTCCCGAAGAAGACCAAGGGCAAGCTGGAGATCGACCTCTGCGGCGAGTCGTCGGCCCCGGAGGTGCTCCGCGCGATGCGCCTGGACCGGGAAGCCTCCGGGGCAAACGCCCCCTGGGAGGAGCTCCGCCGCGGGGATCTGGTCCACCTGTCCCCGGGCGCTGACCGCCGGGTAGGTCGGGAGACCACGGTCCAGCCGATCACGGAGCCGACCCTGTGACCCGGCCGACCTTCCCCGCCCGGGGGCTCTACACCATCGTCGACCTGACCTCCCTGGAGCGCCGCGGCCTGGACCCGCTCCGCTTCGCCCGGGCGGTGATCGACGGAGGCCCCGCCGTGGTGCAGCTCCGGGCCAAGGGGCACGGCGCCCGGGAAACGCTCGCGCTGCTCCGGCGCCTGGTGCCCCTCTGCCGCCAGGCCAGCGTCCTGTGCTTCGCCAACGATCGCCCGGACCTGGCGGCGCTCTCCGGCTGCGACGGGTTCCACGTCGGCCAGGAAGACCTGCCTCTTCCGGAGGCCAGGAGGGTCGCTCCGGACCTGCTCGCGGGGGTCTCCACCCACTCCCCGGAGCAGATCGACGAGGCCCTCGCCTGGCGGCCAGATTACCTGGCGGTAGGTCCGGTCTATCCCACGGCGTCCAAGGAGAACCCCGATCCGGTGGTGGGGCTGGCCCTGGTGCGGCGGGCCACGGAACGTTCTTCCTGCCCGGTGGTCGCCATCGGCGGCATCGATCCGGCGCGGGCCCCGGAGGTCGCCGCGGCGGGCGCCGTGGGGGCGGTGATCGGAGCGCTGTTGCCAGACGGCGAGGACATGGCACAAGTGACGGCGCGCACGCGCTCCCTGGCGCGCGCCCTGCGAGGCAACCCCCCATGAGCATGATCTTCTTCGCCTGCGTCGCCGCGAGCGCCGCGGCGGTCGGCTGGGTCTCGGGACGGAAGGCCCGGGAGCGCCACGAGGCGTCCCAGGCGACCCACGCTCCGTCGGTCCAGTCCGCTCCCAACCCCTTCGCGGCCTTCCCCTGCGGCCTGCGGGACGTGATCGCTCGCACCAAGGACGACGAGCTGCTGATCTCCGGGGGGCTCCGGCTGAGCGAGGGAGGCTCGCCGGTGGCGGCGGTCTTCTTCGGGGTCGGCGCCCCCGGGGTCGCCCGGATCCTCGTCGCCTTCCCGGACCGGAGCGATGTGCTTTGGCTCTCCCGGGAGAAGCAGATCCCGGTGGGGTCGGAGCCTCCCTCCACGCTCCCCTGGGGCGAGGCGATGCTGGAGCGCACCCGCCGCCTCCCGGTGCTGGTCGAGCGCTTTGGCACCGAGCTGCCGGAGGTCGAGCGGGAGATGCTCTTCGCCGAGTACCGCGGGGGCGCGGGCCAGGGCGCGCTGGTGCTCCGCGGGGGCAAGCAGGCGGTGGTCGCCGCGGGCGACGTGGTGGCCTTTGCCTCCCTGGAACGCTATCCGGGGGCGTGATAGCCTCCCGTTCATGCGCCGTACCCTCCTGCCGCTGCCCCTGGGCCTCGCTGCCTCGTTCCTCGTGCTGGTGCTGGCGGGGCAGGCATGCTCCTCGGAGGACGACGCCGTAAGCAACCCGGCAAGCTCCCCGGGAGGGAAGGGCGGCAGCAACAGCGGGGGGAGCAGCGCGGGAGGGAGCGGCGTCGGTGGCTCCGGGGGGCAGGGGAACGGCGGGTCCGGGGTCGTGGAGGTCCCGGACGCGGGCTTCGATCCGGATGCCTTCTTCGTGAACGATCCGCCGCCGCCGTCCTGCGACGGAGGGCCGGCGAACACCCCGGTGATCGGAGGCACGCCCGAGTGCCCCAGCGACAAGAACCGGGAAGGGTGCCCCTGCGACAAGCCCGGCGAGAAGGCTCCCTGCTGGCCCGGCTACCGGAAGAACCGCAACCGCGGCATCTGCAAGGACGGCACCACCGTCTGCGTCGCCGTGGGCGAGACCAGCGCCAAGTGGGGGAAGTGCGAGGGCTACGTGCTGCCCAAGCCGAACCCGACCAGCTCCAAGGAGCGCTGCGAGTGCTTCTCCGGCGGCCAGTGGAAGCTGAACAACCTGTCGCCCTGCTTCGTGAGCGACAGCAACAAGAAGGTGATCGGTGCCGTCTCCACCGTCGAGACGGGCCCCGGGCAGGCCCAGTGCCCCAAGATCAGCAACCCCCTCGCCGCCCCCGCCGAGCCCTTCTCCACCAACACCCTCACCGTCGACTGCGCTGGCCACTTCAAGCTCTGCTACACGCTCCGGGCAGGCAAGGCGGAGACGGCCTCCCCCTCCGACTGCATCGTGGCCCACGTCTGCACCGAGGCGGACTACAACGAGGCGGACGTCGCCCAGCCTTTCCCCCCGCTCCCTTCCTGGGTGACCAGCACGCCGGAGCAGATCGCCTGCGCCCAGCAATTCGCCTCCAGCGGCGGCTACGGTGAGATGACCGTGGTGGGTGTCTCCGTCGAGTGCGACACGGTGGAGGAGAAGGTCTTCAACCGCGTCAACTACTGTCCCCTCGCCTGCAGCCAGAACCCCAACGCCCCCGGCTGCGAGCAGTGCATGAACGGCGGCAGCGGGAGCTTCTGACTCTCCTCCCCCTCTGCCCTTGAGGGAGAGGGGGCCGGGGGGTGAGGTCCCGTTCCCGCACCCCCTCTGCCCTTGAGGGAGAGGGGGCCGGGGGGTGAGGTCCCGTTCCCGCACC
>CAZSDX010000188.1:0-3202 GCA_964605685.1 uncultured Polyangiaceae bacterium | reverse complement strand
CCCTCTGCCCTTGAGGGAGAGGGGGCCGGGGGGTGAGGTCTTGCTCGGAGGCTTACCGTGTGGTAGTCGCATAGCTTACCACATGGTAAGCGAGCGAGCGACGAGAGCGGCGGGGACCGGGCGGGAGGTGATCCTGGCGAAGGCGACGCGGCTGTTCGCGCAGCGGGGCTACGAGGCGACCTCGGTGCAGGAGGTGGCGGCGGAGGTGGGGGTGACGAAGCAGGCGATCCTGCACCATTTTCCGAGCAAGGAGGAGCTACGGCGGGCGGTGCTGGAGGGGCTGCTGGGGCACTGGAACGAGACGTTGCCGAGGTTGCTCCAGGCGGCGACGGGGTCGGGGGACAGGTTTGACGCGGTGTTCGGGGAGCTGTGGAGGTTCTTCCTGGAGAACCCGGACCGGGCGCGGATTTTCGTGAGGGAGATGCTGGATCGCCCGGAGGAGATGAGGAAGCTGCTGAGGGGGCCGGTGAGGCCGTGGTTGACGATGGTGGCGTCGTACATCCGGGCGGGGTGCGAGGCGGGGAGGCACCACAGGGACGTAGATCCGGAGGCTTACGTGGTGGCGACGCTACTGATGGTGATCTCGACGGCGGCATCCCGGGCGGTGATGGGGGCGGCGCTGGAGGGGGACGAGATGGGGCGTCTGGAGCGGGAGGTGTGCCGGGCGGCGCGGAGCGCGTTGTTTGTAGGAGCGAGCGAGGAGGCGCCGGCGAGGCGCGAGCAGCCCCGGGGCGCCAGGGGCCGGGGCACGAAGCGAGGATGAGGAGAGCACGATGAGCGAGAATTTTTACGCGGACAACGACGACATCCGGTTCTACCTGGAGCGGGGCGTGGACTGGGCCTCGCTGGTGGAGGTAACGGAGTACGGCTACCGCGCCCCGGATTGCTTCAAGAACCCGGCGGAGGCGGTGGCGTTCTACCAGGAGCTGGCCTCGTCGCTGGGGGAGCTGGCGGCGACGGAGGTGGCGGTCCGGGCGGCGCAGCTCGACAGCGAGCATGCGACCCTGGAGGGCGGCGAGGCGGTGGAGGGTCCGGCGATGCGGGCCATCAACGAGGCGTTCCGGCGGGCGGAGGTGCACCGGCTGTGCATCCCGCGGGAGCTCGGGGGGTTGAACGTCCCGCTGCTGGTCTACTTCCTTGGTGGCGAGATGATCGCCCGGGGCGACTCGGCCACCATGACCCACTTCTCCTTCCACGGGGGCATCGCCATGGCGTCGCTGCTCTACTCGATCCGGGAGGGGACGACGGAGTTTGACGTGGCCGGCGGCTGCATCAAGGAGACCCGCTTCCGGAAGATGATCGAGGAGATCGCCTCCGGGGAGGCCTGGGGCTGCATGGATATCACCGAGCCCGACGCCGGCAGCGACATGGCGCGGCTCCGCTGCCGGGGCGAGCAGGACGCCGACGGCAACTGGACCCTCACCGGGCAGAAGATCTTCATCACCTCCGGCCACGGGAAGTACCACCTGGTGGTCGCTCGCACCGAGGACGCCTCCGACCCGAGCGACCCGATGGCGGGGCTCAAGGGGCTCAGCATGTTCCTCGTGGAGGCCTACGAGGACCTCCCGGACGGCACCCGCAAGCGCCGCGTGGCCATCGAGCGTATCGAGGAGAAGATGGGCCACCACGGCTCCGTCACCGCGGCGATCTCCTTCGATCGGGTCCCGGCGCAGCTCGTCGGCAAGCGGGGCGAGGGCTTCAAGTACATGCTCACGCTGATGAACAACGCCCGCATCGGCGTCGGCTTCGAGTGCATCGGGTTGGCGGAGGCCGCCTACCGCATGGCAAGCGCCTACGCCTCCGAGCGCCGCAGCATGGGCAAGCCCATCGCCCGCCACGAGATGCTGGCGGACTACCTGGACGAGATGCGGATCGACCTCCGGGCGCTCCGGGCCCTCGCCGTGGAGGCCGCCTACCACGAGGAGCTGGCCAACAAGCTCTCCATGCTCGACCTCTTCCGGGACGTCGCCACCCTGGCGGAGCGCAAGCGCATGGCCCGCGACCTGCCGCGCCACCAGGCCCGCGCCCGCCGCCTCACCCCGCTGCTCAAGTACCTCGCCGCGGAGAAGTGCGTCGAGATGGCCCGGCGTAACATCCAGATCCACGGCGGTGTCGGCTTCATCAAGGAGTACGGCGCCGAGAAGCTGCTCCGCGACGCCATCGTCCTCCCCATCTACGAGGGCACCAGCCAGATCCAGGCGCTGATGGCCATGAAGGACACGCTCCTGGGCATCCTCAAGAGGCCCCAGGCCTTCGCCCGTAGGCTCGGCCAGGCGCGGTGGCGCGCCCTGTCCAGCCGCGACGAGCTGGAGAAGGGCGTGGCCCGGCTCCAGTCCCTCTCGCTGGGGGCGCAGCAGTTCCTCTTGACCCGCACCGCCGCCGGCAAGCTCCGCTCCCTGGCGGACGTGCCGGTCCACCGGTGGACCGCCGCCCTGACCCAGAACTGGGATCCCAAGCGCGACTTCGCCCTCGCCATGCTCCACGCCGAGCGGCTGACCCGGCTGCTGGCGGACGAGGCCATCGCGGAGATCCTGCTGGAGCAGGCCCGCCGCTTCCCCGAGCGCCGCGAGCTGCTGGAGCGCTACCTGGAGCGGGCCGAGCCCCGCGCCCGCATGCTCCACGAGGAGATCACCACGACAGGCCACCGCATCCTGGCGGACCTCGCCGCCCCCACGTCCCCCGAGCGCAAGGCCGCCGAATGACCGTCCCGGCCCGGTACGTGCTGGCCCAGGGGCCAGTGCTGGCGGCGCTGGGGAGGGCGGCGCTCTCCTCCGTCCTCCCTCCGGGGCGTGGCTCCTTCGAGGCGCCGGGTCCCTGGGTCGAGGCGACGCTCCCGCCGCGCCCTGCCGCGCTGATCGACGCCTACCTGCGCCACGTCGGTGGCGACCCCGCGGCGTACCGGGGCGTGGTCCCTGCGCATCTGTTCCCCCAGTGGTCCTTCCCGCTGGCGGCCCGTACCCTGGCGGGGCTCCCTTACCGGATGGTCCGGGTGCTGAACGCGGGCTGCGTCCTGGAGCCCCGGGCGCCGCTCCCCTCCGGCGAACCGCTGCGGGTGCGCGCCCGCCTCGCCTCGGTGGACGACAACGGGCAGCGGGCGCTGATCACCCACGAGATCCTCACCGGCACCGCGTCCTGCCCGGAGGCGCTCCGCGCGGAGCTGCGGGCCTACGTCCCCCTGGCGCCGGGGCGCGAGGGGGGGGCC
>CAZSDX010000187.1:0-11745 GCA_964605685.1 uncultured Polyangiaceae bacterium | reverse complement strand
CCGCTCCGCCTGCGACCCCGGCGGCCTCGGCGGCCCCCGCCCCGGCGGCCTCGACGGTGACGCTGCGGGTGGTGGCGCCTCCGGGGGTCGAGATCCAGGGGCGCCCCCGGCTGGAGAAGGGGCCCTGGGGGACGCTGTGCCTGGCGCCGTGCGATCAGGCATTCCCGGTGATCGACAAGGAATTCCGCGCAGGCGGGGCCAACGTTCACCCTTCCCACACGTTCCTCCTGGAGCCCGGGGAACGCCCGGTGCGCGTCGAGGTAAAACCTGGCCGCGCGGACCTGCACCGCTGGGGGACGCTCGCCTACCTGGTTGGGCTCCCGGTAGCGCTGGTGGGAGGCGTCGGCATCGGGCTCGATCTCGGGACGAACATCAAGCACAACGAGACCATCGGTACCGTCGGCCTGGTGACGGTGATCGCCGGGGGTGTCCTGCTGGTCTCGTCGCTGCCGCTGCTCTACGCGGGGCAGACCCGCGTGCTCAACGACAAGGGCATCCAGATCGCCAGGCGGGCGCGGCCGGTGTTCTGATCGGGTTCGTTCCAGTGGTAGCCCCGGGCGATCTGGTGATCCGCCCGGTGGTCATCCAGCCGTTTGGGGTAAGCTCTTCCTCGGTGACATCGTCATGCCGATTGGGGTAAGCTCCTCCTCGACGACATGGTGCCGGTTGATGACAAAAGAGAGCCCGGAGCCACAGACGATCAAAGCGAACGATGGGCTGGTTTCTACACGGCCGAGATGCGCCAGCCGTTTGATGAGCGTATCTCCCTGGAGCTTTGCGAGGACAGCACCTTCTTCCTCCACCGGGAGATGTATTTGTACGGCGACGAGACGTGGGAGGAATGGCAGGGCAAGACGCGCAGGACCGAAGGCTCTGAGCTTCGCATGGAAACCGAGACGTACACCTCGGGGGACAGAGGATCTTTCGGGCTAAATCAGCCACCCTATAGCGAGCCAAGCGCGGCGATATTCCTTCTAAAACGAATCGGGAACACCGCATTTGTTCTGCATTTCGAGAGAGAAATCATTCAGCTTGAGCGTGTTTCGAAGAGAATTTAGCAGCCCGGTTGAAGCCCTGCACCGGACATTTTCATCCTTCTCCCCCTTGTTTCCCGGCGCACCCGTTCCGGCATCGGGGTCCCCCCGGAGGTCCGGCCCCTCGGACACGGAGCAGTCTTCCCCGGACCCCGAGAAAACGAGGGAAGAGGAGGTAGCCAGGCGCGGCCGATGTCCTGATCAGCGCTTGGTCGGGGGCCTGGCCGAGGGCTTGGCGGTGGGCTGGGGGGAGGCCGTCGCGGTTGGGTTGGTGGTCGTGGTCGAAGCAGAAGTAGACTTGCTGGTGGCTTGCATCGACGAAGCGCTGTGAGGTCGGGGGGGGTCTTGGTTGTTCTTCCCCGTGAGCCACACAAGCCCGGCGATGACGCCAATGATGAAGAGGATGAGGAGCAGGATCTTCCAGAAGGAGTACGGGGCGTTGCCGACGACCTCGCCGGTCTGACCGTTGACCAGCACCTGGTAAGGCTTCTCCTTGTAGCGGTAGGCGGCGACGAAGACCGGCAGCAGCACGTGCTTGAAAGTCTCGTGGTTGAAGGAGTTGGAGACGGAGAGACCCCGGTGGGTGTCGCCTCCGACGTCGCCGGAGCAGCGGCTGTACTGCTCCGACTCCATGATGCTTTGCCCCTTCTTCCAGGCGGTAGGGAGGTCGATGGCGTAGGACTCGGCGCGCCAGCCGCAGAGGTAGCCAGGGCTGTAGGGCACAAGCTGGCTCGTGGTGAAGGTACAGAGCTTGTCCGCGAGCTTCTCCGGGACACCCTTGGAGGCGCACACCAGCACGTCGTCGAAGGAGTCGGTGCGCTGACCCCAGGCGGACTCCCAGCGGGTGTGCTGGACCTGCCGCGTCTTGGTCACGGTCTCGCCGTTCACCTCCTCGGTGTAGGTCTCCGTCTCGTAGTAGTGGTGGCCGCGCTCCGCGGTCCAAGAGGAGTGGACCGTGGCGTCGAAGGTCCAGTAGGGCACGTAGACGCCGTAGATCTGCTCCAGCTTCGCCAGCTTGCTCAGGTCGCTGGGCCGGAACCACAGCCCCGAGAGCCACTTCTTGAAGTTCTCCGAGGCGGTATCCTGGGGGACCAGGAACGGGATCAACGACTCGGGGGTGATGGTGGAGTCGCACCGGTTCACCGTGACCACGGTGGGAGACGCGCAGTAGACGCACGTGGTGGAGCGCTCGCCAGGCTGCATGTTGACCGTGGCACCACACTCCTTGCACTCGATCCCTTCGAGCTGGACGCCGAGCCCGAGGGGAGGCCGCGAGAGCCCCTGCTCCAGCGGGATCTCCCGCACCTGGTAGCCCGGCATCGGCGCCAGCCGAGAAGGAGCGGCGGCGGCCTTGCAGTGCTTGCACAGGAGCCCGCGGCTCTTCGGGTCGTAGAGGAGTACCCCCCCGCAGTTGTCGCACCGGAATTGATCTGCCTGAGCTGCACCCTGGGTCATCCCGGTCATCCTACGCGACAACGGCGGTCCCCGGGCAAACCCTGACCACCGAGCGCCGGTCGCGGCCCGCCGTGGATCGTGCTAGGCGCCGCCGCCATGACGGCGTCGAGCATGCGGGTGCTGGTGATCGGGTCGGGCGCGAGGGAGCATGCGCTGGGGACCAGGCTGGCCACGTCCGAACGGGTGGCGGAGGTGATCGTGGCCCCCGGCAACGGAGGGACCCGCCGGGAGCTGGGCTGGGCTCCCCTCGCTGGCACCGACGACCCCACGGCCATCGCCGCGCTGGCCCGGGAGCTGGAGGTCGACCTGGTGGTCTTCGGCCCGGAGGCGTCGCTGGTGCGCGGGGCCGCCGACGCGGTGCGCGACGCCGGGATCCTGGCCTTCGGGCCCGGCGCCGCGGGGGCGAGGCTGGAGGGATCCAAGGCGTTCTTCAAGGATTTCGCCGTACGCCACGGGCTCCCTACCGCCCCGTTCCGGGTGTTCACCGACGCGGCGGAGGCCCACCGGTACGTCGACGAGCGGGGAGGGCCGTTGGTGGTGAAGGCCGACGGGCTCTGCGCGGGCAAGGGGGTGGTGGTGGCCCAGACCCCCGCGGAGGCCCACGAGGCGGTGGCGCAGCTGATGGAGCGCCGTATCTTCGGGGAAGCCGGCGCCACCGTGGTGATCGAGGACGTGATCGAGGGCTCGGAGGCCAGCGTCCATGTGATCACCGACGGGCGGGGCTACCTGGTGCTGCCTGCGGTGCAGGACCACAAGCGGCTGCTGGACGGCGACCGGGGGCCGAACACCGGAGGGATGGGCGCCTACGGGCCAGCGCCACTGCTGGACGACGCGGGGATGACGCGGGTCGTGGAGCGGATCGTCGAGCCGACGCTGCTGGGGCTCCACCGGGACGAGATCCCGTACCGGGGCGTGCTCTTCTTCGGGTTGATGGTGACCCCCTCCGGCGACCCGATGCTCCTGGAGATCAACGCTCGTTTTGGCGACCCGGAGACCGCGGTGCTGGTGGCGCTGATCGACGAGGATCTCGCGACGCTCCTGCACCAGGCCGCCAGCGGCTCCCTGGCGCGGGTCGGCGAGGCGCGGGTCCACGGGTATGCGGCTGCGGTGGTGCTTGCCAGCGAGGGGTATCCATCGTCGCCCCGCAAGGGGCAGCCCATCGCCGGGCTGGAGGAGGCCGCCGAGGTGGAGCTGACCTACGTGCTCCACGCCGGGACCGAGGAGCGGGACGGGGCGCTGGTGACCGCGGGAGGTCGCGTGCTCTGCGTCACCAGCCAGGGGGACACGCTGGGCGAGGCGCTGGGGCGGGCCTACGACGCCTGCGGGCGGGTCCACTTCGAGGGGATGCAGTTCCGCCGGGACATCGGCCACCGGGCGCTGGGGGGCGCTGGCGTCGGGGTAGCGCCGGGGCAGGGCTTGTCGTAAGACCCTTCGACGGACTCCCGGAGCCGGACCGCGGCCCCCAGCACGATGAGCACCCCTCTCCCCCCTGATCCCGGGGCGAACCTCTCGCCCGAAACACCTCCCGAGGCTCCGCCCCCTGACGTACCCCCCGGGCCAGGGCGCGAGCTCCCCTACCGGGCCAGCTACCTGTTCCTGTTCCTGGTGGCCCTGGTCAACCTGGTGGCGGACCTGGGCACCAAGCACTGGGCCGAAAAAGCGCTCCAGACGCCTTCGCAGATCCCGCTGCCAAAGAGCATCTTCAAGGCGGCCTGGGGCGGTTTTGGTTTCATGCTGGCCCGGAACAAGGGCGGCGCCTGGGGGCTCCTCCACAGCTACGAGGAGAAGTACCGCAAGCCCTTTTTCGTCACCGTCAGCGTACTGGCGATCCTGTTCATCCTGTCGCTCTACCGGAAGCTCCACCCGTCGCAGACGGCGCTCCGGTGGGGGCTGCCGCTGGTGCTCGGCGGGGCCCTGGGGAACTTCGTCGACCGGGTGCGCTACGGCCACGTCATCGACTTCATCGACTTCTACCTGGTCTGGGGTGGCAGCCCTCACCACTGGCCGACCTTCAACGTGGCGGACATCTCCATCTGCGTCGGCGTCGGGCTGATGGCCGTCGACATGGTGACCGCCCGCAAGGAGCCCCCGCTGCCGGCGCCCCCGCCTCCCGAGCCTCCCTCGGTCGCCCCGGTGGCGAACCCCTCCGAGCCGCCGGCCTGATCGATGCGCCCCCAGCTCTTCTCCGTCCTCGAGATCGGCTTCCCGGCTTACTTCGTCCTGCTGCTCACCGGCTTCCTCTTCGCCACCACCATGGGGGCGCTCTGGGCGCGGCGCATCGGCGAGGATCCGGACGTCATCATCGACCTCGGGCTGGCGATGCTGCTGGCGGGCGTCATCGGCGGGCGCATCCTCCACGTGCTCGCCGACGGTTACTTCTGGGATTACGTCCACCTCTGCACCGGCGACCTCCACCTCGTCGACTGGCGCATCACCCAGGCCGAGTGCGCCAGCCCCTCCTACGACGGTACCTGGGACGCCGCCAAGAACGTCTGCCACCCCAGGCAAACCGACTGCTGGGCCTGGGCGAAGTTCTGGGCCGGCGGCCTCGCCTACTACGGCGGCTTCCTCGGCGCCTCGGTGGCCGCCTGGTTCCTGCTCAAGCGCGACCGCTTTCCCTTCTGGAAGGCCGCGGACATGGCCGGGTTCTCCGTCGCCATCGGCCTCGCCTTCGGCCGGATGGGCTGCCTGCTGGCGGGGTGCTGCTTCGGGGTCCGATCCGACTCCCCTCTGGCGCTGGTGTTCCCGGAGCGCAGCCCGGCGAGTGAGTGGCAGTTCAAGGCGGGGCTCTTGGAGTCCCGGTTTCAGCCCTCGCTGCCGGTGCTCCCTGCGCAGATCCTCGAGTCGGCGGCCAGCCTGCTGATCGCGGCGTTCTGCCTGGTGTGGCTCCACCCGCGCAAGCGCTACGACGGGCAGGTCTTCCTGGCGTTCATGGCGCTCTACGCGCTGGCCCGCTTCCTCCTCGAGTTCATCCGGAGCGACGACCGCGGCGATCTCCTCGGGCTCTCGACCTCGCAGTGGATCGGCGTAGCGCTCTGCGCCGTGGCGTTTGTCCTGCACCGGGCTCGCGCCGCCGGGAAACTCGCCTTCGACTTTGGCCGCTGAGCGGGGGAAGGCGTACCATCGAGCCATGCCTCGCCGTGGCCTTGTGTCCCTGCTCCTGTTGCTCTCCGCTTGCAGCGCCGACAAAGAAGAGAAGCCCCCCATCGTCGAGTGCCAGGTGAACTGCGCCTCGACCATCGTGGGAGGCGGGAGCAGCGGGGCGGGCGGCTCCGCGGGGGCCGGAGGGCAAGCCGGGAACGCCGGGAACGCCGGGAACGCCGGGAACGCCCTGACCGGGGTGTCGCTCCAGGGGACGGTGGTGGTGCACAGCGACACGACCTTTTCCAGCCCGAGCATCTACACCCAGGCGGCGCTGCTCTCTGGGGCGCCAGCGGACGTCACCCAGCCCCCGGTGGGCAACTGGCTCGGCAACGGGACCTTCACGCTGAACCTGGTGGCGTCCGGGGAGAGCTGGATCAAGGCGGCGCCCACGGCCCTCGCGGACGTCGTGCTAGGCGGTCTGCTCCAGCTCAAGCTGGATCCGAACGCGCTCCCGAGCAGCGTTGACGTGCCGGTGGTGGACACGGGGGTCATCGTGACCATCCTCGGGGTGCTCCCGGGGTCTCCGGCGATCAACACGAACGCGGCCCACGCGGTCGTCACCTTCGTGACCAGCGCCGGGGCTCCGCTGGCTGGCGTGAAGGTGCAGTCCTCGTTCGGGGCGATCACGGCGTACGACAGCGGCCCCCAGTTCACCGATACGGAGACCGGGAGCCGCGGGCAGGCGGTGCTCCTCAACGCGCAACCTTCCCCGGGCGCAACGCTCTCCTACACCACCTCCGCAGGCAAGAGCGGCAACGTACCGTTGCTCCTGGAGAGCCAGGTCGTCACCTTCGTGACGGTCACGGTCCCGTAGCGCGCCCGGATCGCTGGGCTAAGCCCGTCGGGTCCAGCGCGGCTTCGCCTTCCTCGCCGCTCTCCTGGAGGGCGAGCTTTCCGCGGACCTTGTCGAGGAGCTGGGCGAGGCGGGCGGGGTTATCGCCGGCCCAGTCGCGCAGCGCCTTCTCCGCCTTCTGCGGGTCGTTCAGCTTCGGGATCAGCTCGTTGAGCTCTGCCTTCATCTTGCCTGCGTCGGCGGGGACGTGGGAGCGGACGGCGGCCTCGAACTCGTCCCAGGCCAGCGGCAGGGTGTCCGGGAGGTCAAAGCGGTTCTTGGCGTCGTAGGCCGCCGTCCAGGTGGTGTGCAGCACCCGGGCCCCCGACGAGCGCCCCCGGGTCTTGCCGTTGCGCTCGAAGGTGACGACCTCGTGGCGGGCGAAGAGCACTGCGTCGACCCACTCGCGCAGCACGTCGGAGGTCTTGTCGTGGAGCTTCATCCGGTAGCGGTCGAACGGCCCCGTCTGCGGGTCATCCACCCGACGCACCGCGCCGTGGGCCACCAGGATCACGTGCATGCGGCGGCTGCGCACCAGCATGTCGAGGCGCCCCAGCAGCTGCCTCCAGTGCTCGACGGCGATCACGTACCCCTTGCCGTAGCCGAAATCCTCGATGCTCTGCTTGCCGTTGATCTGGCAGACATGTTGCCAGCACAGCGGTTCGAGCCAGTCCAGCGTGTCGATCACCAGCGTCTTGTATGGGTGATCCTCGTGGGTCAGCACCCGGATCGCCTCCAGCACCTCCGTCCAGGTGTGGGGGCTGGGGAAGCGGGCCACGTCGAGCTGGGAGGTTCCGTCCTCGGAGCAGAGGAAGATCGGGTTCGGCGCCTGCGACGCGAAGGTCGACTTCCCCACGCCCTCCACCCCGTAGATGATCGCTCGCAGGGGTTTCTCCTGCTTGCCCCGGGTGATGTTGGTCAGCGACATCCGACCAGCGGCGCCGGCCGGAGCAGTGTGGTTCATCTTCGTGGTCATCATGGCAGTGAACTCCTTGCTCCCAGGCTACGTCGCCCTCCTCACCTCGCCAGCCCATGATAGGACATTTTTTGTCATAGTGTAGAGAAAATCCGGGGAAAGGAGGGCGAGAGGTGGAGGAAATTTGGCCCATGGATCGGCGGCGTGCTTCCACGCGGGCATGGGTCAGCGAGGCTTGTGGTTGCTCGGGGTGGTGGCGCTGGGGGCGGGGTGCGCGTCGAAGGGGGACGCGATGGCGCTGAGCAAGGAGGCGGTGCAGATCCCTGCGCCGTCGCCCGGGGGGCCGAGGCTGGGGGCGGTGGCGGCGGGGCTCCCGGTGTACGAGCGCCCGGGGGCCGGGGAGCCCATCGGGCGGCTGAGGCTGGGGGGCACGGTGGCGAGGTCGGAGAAGGCGCTGGGGAAGCAGGGGTGCGAGGGGGGATGGTTCGCGGTGTACCCGAGGGGGGTGGTCTGCCTGGACCAAGGGGCGTCGCTGGACCTGAAGCACCCGGCGCTGGCGGCTCCGGCGCCGAACCTGGAGGCGCCGCTGCCCTTCGGGTACATGAGGACGAGGACGAGGGTGCCGGTGTTGGAGCCGACGGCGGCGGGGACGAGGCAGGTGGGGGAGCTGATGCCGAGGGCGGCGGTGGCGGTGCTGGGAGCGACGCGGGTGAAGGGGCCCGACGGCAAGGGACTGTCGGCCTCGGTGCTGACGGACGGGCGGGTGCTGCCGACCAGCGCGCTGGAGCCGGTGCCGGAGGTGGATTTCCAGGGGGTGGAGCTGGAGAGCGACAGGAGCCTCCCGCTGGGCTTCATCGTGAAGGACAGCGTGGCGCCCATCAAGATCGTGGACAGGAAGGTGGAGGTGCAGGGGACGCTGGAGCGGGGGCGCGCCGAAATCACAGGGAAGTTCCATACGAGGAACAACGAGCGGTACTGGGCGCTCAAGGACGGGAGCTACGTGAGGAATCGGGACATCACGATGATCCACCGGCGGGAGAAGTTCCCGGAGTTTGTCCGGGAGGATACCCGGTGGATCGACGTGAGCGTGGTGGGGTGCACGCTGGTGGCCTACGAGGGGAAGAAGCCGGTGTTTGCCACACTGGTGAACACGGGGATCGACCGGTCCGGGGGCTCCCACTCGACGCAGCAGGGGACGTTCACCCTGGATGCGAAGTACGTGATCGCGCCGCCAGGGACAGGTCCCTTCGATCCGCAGGCGGAGATCCGGGACGTGCCGTGGGCGATGCGGCTGTCGTCGGGGCAGTACCTGGCGGCGGGCTACTGGATCCCACGGGTGGGGATCCTCCACGGGACAGGGCACGTGCTGCTGTCGCCGGCGGACGCCCGGTGGCTGTGGCGGTGGGCCGGGGGCGAGGTGCCGGAGGGCTGGCTAGGGGCGGAGATCCCCCCGGAGAAGCGGCTCACGGTGCTGGTGCGCAAGTGAGGGCGGCCCCCGGCGTGTCGGGTCAGGGATGAGCCCCCGGGGGCGTCGTGATAAAGACACGCCCCCCATGTCCAACGAACGTCCACGGTACGTCCCCGCCGAGATCGAGCAGAAATGGCAGCAGCGCTGGGAGCAGGAGGGGGTCTTCGCCTCCATCCGGCGCCCTGGCAGGCCCAAGCTTTACGTGCTCGACATGTTCCCTTACCCGTCGGGGGCGGGGCTTCACGTGGGCCACCCGGAGGGCTACACCGCCACCGACATCGTGGCCCGCTACAAGCGGATGCGGGGCTTCGACGTGCTGCACCCGATGGGCTGGGACGCCTTTGGCCTCCCGGCGGAGCAGTACGCCATCTCCCACGGCGTCCACCCGGCGGTGACCACCGCCGCCAACATCGCCACCTTCAAGCGGCAGCTCCGGAGCCTCGGGTTCTCCTACGACTGGTCCCGGGAGCTGAGCACCACCGACGAGGGGTACGTCCGCTGGACCCAGTGGATCTTCCTCAAGCTGTTCGAGCGGGGGCTGGCTTACCAGTCGGAGATCCCGGTCAACTGGTGCCCGGCCCTGGGCACCGTGCTCGCCAACGAGGAGGTGATCGACGGCCGGAGCGAGCGGGGGAACCACCCGGTCGTCCGCATGCCCCTGCGCCAGTGGACGCTGAAGATCACCGCCTACGCGGAGCAGCTCCTGGCGGGCCTCGAAGGCCTCGACTGGCCCGAGACCCGCAAGAAGCAGGAGGACTGGATAGGCCGGAGCGAGGGGGCCACGGTCTTCTTCCCGCTGGCGGACGGCTCCGGGCAGATCGAGGTCTTCACCACCCGCCCCGACACCCTCTTCGGCGCCACCTACATGGTGCTGGCCCCGGAGCATCCGCTGGTCGACGTGATCACCACCGACGAGCAGCGGGCGCAGGTGCTCGCCTACCGCTCGGAGGTCGCCTCCCGGAGCGACATGGTCCGCACCGCGCTGAGCAAGACCAAGACCGGGGTGTTCACCGGGGCCTACGCGAGAAACCCGATCTCCGGCGAGCGCATCCCGGTCTGGATCGCCGACTTCGTCCTCGCCTCCTACGGCACCGGCGCCATCATGAGCGTCCCCGGCCATGACCAGCGGGATTTCGAGTTCGCCCGCCAGTTCGGCCTTCCCATCGTCGAGGTGGTGAGCCACGACGGCGAGCTCCACGACGCCTCCACGTGGAGCAAGGCCTTCGATGGAGACGGCGTCAACGTCCGCTCCGGCTTCCTCGACGGCAAGCGCACCCCGGAGGCCAAGGCGGCCATGATCGCCCACCTGGAGGCGCAGAGCCTTGGGTCCAGGCGGGTCAACTACAAACTCCGCGACTGGGTGTTCTCCCGGCAGCGGTACTGGGGCGAGCCCATCCCGATCTACTTCCCTGTCGAGCTCCACGCGGGCTCCTCCGACCCCAGGACCGACGCCCACACCATCCGCTTCGACCAGCCCATCGCCGTCGGCGAGGACGAGCTGCCCCTGCGCCTGCCGGATCTCCAGGACTACAAGCCCTCCGACGACCCCTCCGGCCCCCTGGCCCGCGCCCTCGATTGGCGCTACTTCCAGCGGGAGGGCCGGTGGTTCGCCCGGGAGACCAACACCATGCCCCAGTGGGCCGGCTCCTGCTGGTACTACCTGCGCTTCCTCGACCCGAAGAACGACCGGCAGCCCTTCTCCCCGCAGGCCTACGACGACTGGATGCCCGTCGACCTCTACGTCGGCGGCAGCGAGCACGCGGTGCTCCACCTGCTCTACGCCCGCTTCTGGCACAAGGTCCTCTTCGACGCGGGGCTGGTCAAGCACAAGGAACCCTTCACCAAGCTGGTGCACCAGGGCCTCATCCTGGGGGAGCTGGAGTTCTCCACCTTCCGCGGCGAGGACGGCAACCCGGTCAGCTTCGAGCAGGTCGACCTCACCGACGAGGACGCCCCCAGGCGCAAGGGCACCGGCCTCCCGCTGCGGCGGGAGAAGCTCGCCGAGTCGATGCTCCAGAAGATCGACAGGAAGTTCGTCCTCGCCGACAAGCCCGACGTCGTGGTGGACGCGCGCTCCTTCAAGATGAGCAAATCCCGCGGGAACGTCGTCAACCCGGACAGGATCATCGAGCAGCACGGCGCCGACTCCCTCCGGGTCTACGAGATGTTCATGGGCCCCCTGGAGGCGGTCAAGCCCTGGCAGACCAACGGCGTCATCGGCGTCTTCCGCTTCCTCGAGCGTGTATGGAACATCTGCACCTCCGCGTCCTCCTCGGCGCCCTCCCTCCCGGACGACGCGCTGAGGCTGCTCCACAAGACGATCCAGAAGGTGACGGAGGACATCGAGGGGATGCGGTTCAACACCGCGATCTCGGCGATGATGATCCTGGCGAACCGCCTGGCAGAGCTCCCGCAGATCCCGGCGGACGCTGCGGAGAAGTTCGCGCTGATCCTGTCGCCCTTCGCGCCGCACCTGGCGGAGGAGCTGTGGTCGAGGCTGGGGCACGCGGGGCTGCTGGCGCGGGAGACCTGGCCTGAATTTGACCCATCCCTGGTGGTGGACGACGTGGTGGAGCTGGCGGTGCAGGTGAACGGGAAGGTCCGGAGCCGGGTGAGCCTGAAGAAGACGGCGACGGAGGCGGAGGCGCGGGCGGCCATCGCCGAGGATCCGGCGCTGCGGCCCTTCACCGAGGGCAAGACGGAGAAGAAGTTCCTCTACGTCCCGGGGCGCATCATCAACGTCGTGGTCGGGTGATCGTCCCGCGGCGAGCGCTGCTGCTGGCGCTGTCCGGGTGCGGGTTCCGGTCGGCCCGGGAGGCGGGGGGCCGCGGGGTCGCGGTGGTGGGGGCGCCGGCCCAGACCACGGAGGTGGCGCTGCTGGAGGCGGCGGTGGACG
>CAZSDX010000186.1:0-11750 GCA_964605685.1 uncultured Polyangiaceae bacterium | reverse complement strand
AGGTGGTGGAGCGGTTTCTGGCGTCGCTGACGCCGGAGCAGCGGCTGGCGGGGCTTGCGCCGGAGGAGGTGTTGCCCCACTTCGCCCCCGAGCAGCGGCTGGCGGGGCTTGCGCCGGAGCAGCGGCTGGCGGGGCTGGCGCCGGAGCAGCGGCTGGCGGGGCTGGCGCCGGAGCAGCGGTTGGCAGGGCTTGCGCCAGAGCAGCGGTTGGTGGATCTGGGCGACCGGGCGATCCTGGCGATGCCCGACCACCTGCTCAAGCTGTTGCCTGACGAGGCCTTCACCCACCTGCCTGCCGACGTCCGCGACGCCATCCGCAAGCGCATCGGTCGCTGACAAGAAAGCCCGACGCCGGACGCTTGCGGGAGGACCGCCACGTCCGCGAAGCCCGTCCGCAAACTCGGAGCCCGTCCACGTCGACGGGAACACTTTTTTCGCCGCCTGGTCAGGATTCTTCGGGGCTCCCCGTCTCTCCTCGTTACCAGCCGCCCCCCGCGGTCTCCCTACACGCAACTCTTCGACTGCCGCAGGTTCGAATCCTGCCACCTCCACACTTACGGGGGTGTAGCTCAGCGGTAGAGCATCGGCCCATTAAGCCGACGGAAACGTCACCACGGAGACCACACTCGGGCGGCTGTTTTCGTCTGTACCTTTGCCATCTCCGGCAGAAGCGCCGATGCTTCCGGGGCAGGGGAGGGCTCCTCCGGGCCTTCCCCCGTTTCCCTGGAGGTTTCTTGATGATCCGAATCCACGCGCTTCTCCCTTCCCTGGTGCTGTGCGCCGTCCTCGGCGGCTGTGGCAAGAAGAAGGACGACGGACAGCCGGGGGCCGCTGCCTCTGCGACGGCGTCCGCGAGCGCCACGGAGGCCCCCGACACCGGGGTGCTCCTCCAGCGCAAGCCCCCCCAGGTCGGCGCCAAACGCATCGTCGAGGAGTCCGGCGAGCTGACGATGCAGCTCAAGATGGGCCCCCGCGACATGACCCTCACCGAGAAGGAGTCCAACCGCAGGACCGAGGAGGTCCTCGCCGTCGAGGGAGACCAGATCACGAAGCTGAAGGTCACCTACGAGGCTCACAGCAAGGAGAGCTCCGAGGGCGGGAGGGTCCGCAAGACCCCCGATCTGCTCTCCGGAAAGACCTTTGTCGTCGAGGTGGTCAAGGGCAAGGTGAACGTCACCACCGGCGAGGGAAAGCCGGTGCTCGGCCCCGCCAAAAAAGCCGTCTCCGACGAGTTCAAGGACATCGGCAAACCCAACCCGGTCGAGGCGGCGCTCCCCAGCCGTCCCCTCAAGCCGGGGGACGAGCTGCCGGAGCTCGGCGCGGCGTTCGGCGAGCAGCTACGCTCCGCCATGGACGACGGCCGCAGCGGCATCACCGTCGACCCCCCCAAGGCCACCTTCAAGCGCCGCGACGGCGAGCTCGCGGTCTTCGACCTGAGCACCGTCGTCCGCTCCACCAAGGGCATGATGAAGGGCGTCCTGATCACCCTGACCGGCGAGCTTGCCGTCCGCATCGCCGACGGACACCCGGCGAGGATGTCCGTCGACGGCACCCTGGGCCTCACCCCCGAGGAGCAGGCCAAAAGCAAGGGCACCACCCTGACCGGCACCCTCAAGAGGCTCCAGACCTCCACCTACCCCTGACCTGCGCCCCTCGGCCTCCCCACCCGGAGCAGACTGCAACGCTCTTTTTGCTTGCAGGTCGCAAGGGAAAGTTCGTTTCATTCTGCGACGATGCGAGGAGAGCCGACGGATTTCTGGGGCAAGCTCCGCAAGGATGACCGGGGGGGCGTGGTGGCCTGGCATCCGCTCCTGGATCACTGCGCCGACGTGGCCGCCTGTGGCGAGGCGCTGCTCCGGGGATCGCTCCTCCGGCAACGCCTCGCTCGTCTCGCAGGATGGGACAACCTGAGCGAGCCCCACCTCGCTCGCCTCGGGGTGCTCATCGCGCTCCACGACCTCGGGAAGTTCAACCTTGGTTTCCAGAACAAGGCGCAAGCCAACCCCTCGTTTACCGCAGGCCATGTGGCGGAGCTTGTCTCGATCCTCGGCCGGGACCACGCCACCAGGGGGCAGTTCTTCGAGGCCCTGAAGCCGGAGCAGTTCCTCTCCTGGACCCAGGACGAGGAGACCCTGACCGGGTTGCTCCTGGCCTCCGTGGCTCACCACGGCCGTCCGGTGCCTCTTGATGGGCCAGATCGCCACCAGCCGCGCTTCTGGCAGCCAGATCGAGGGCTCGACCCTTTCGACGGCGTCCGTCAGCTCGTGGACGCGGCGTTCCGCTGGTTCCCAAGGGCCTGCGATCCTTGCGATCCCTTCCCGGCGTCGCCTGCGTTTCAGCACGCCTTCAGCGGCCTCGTGATGCTGGCGGACTGGCTCGGCTCCAGCACGGATTTTTTCCCTTACAGCGAGCCCGGCGACGGTCCACGGATCACCTTCGCCCGCCGTGGCGCCCAGGAGATCCTGGCCCGCATGGGGCTGCACCCGGAGTCCAGCCGAAGAAGCCTCGGCACGACGCCCCCCGGCTTCGACTCGATCTCTCCCTACGCGCCTCGTCCGCTCCAGGAAGCGGTCCTGAAGCTGCCCTCGCCGCACGGGGGAGGTCTCACGATCCTGGAGTCCGAGACCGGCTCCGGGAAGACGGAAGCCGCCCTCGCCCGGTTCCTGCTCCTGTTCCACCAGGGGCTCGTGGACGGGCTCTACTTTGCGCTCCCCACCCGCACGGCGGCCACCCAGATCCACGAGCGGGTCTGCCAGGCCGTGGCCCGCGCCTTTCCGGAGGCGTCCTCTCGCCCCCCTGTGGTGCTGGCGGTCCCCGGGTACCTCCGGGTCGACGACGTGACCGGGACCAAGCTCCCTGGCTTCGAGGTGCTCTGGAACGACGACCAGCGGGCGCAGAACCGGCACCGCTACTGGGCCGCGGAGAACCCCAAGCGGTACCTCGCCGGGGCGGTCGTCGTCGGCACCATCGACCAGGTGTTGCTCTCCACGCTCCAGGTCTCCCACGCCCATCTCCGGGCCACGGCGCTCCTTCGCCAGCTCCTCGTGGTGGACGAGGTTCATGCGTCCGACGCCTACATGACCGCGCTGCTCCAGGCGGTCCTGGAGCACCACCTGGGCGCTGGTGGCCACGCCTTGCTGATGTCCGCCACCCTCGGTTCCGAGGCGCGCTTCCGGTTCCTGGGGGATCCGTCGCCTCCTTCTCTCGACCAGACGCTTCAGCTCCCCTACCCGGCGCTGACCGACTCCCCTGCGGGGCAAGCCTCGGCGATCTTTCCTATCCAGGACACCGCGCCAGGTCGCTCCGTGGAGATCGATATCCAGCCGATCCTCGACGATGCCCGGGCCATCGCGGACCTTGCCCTGAACGCGGCCTCGCAGGGAGCCCGGGTCATCGTCCTGCGCAACACCGTCCGCGGTTGCCTGGAGGTGCAAGACGCCGCAGAAAAACTCGCCAGGGAGCAGGGGCAGCTCTCCCTGCTGTTCTCCTGCAACGGACAGATCGCGCCTCACCACGCCCGCTTCTCCCGGGAGCACCGTCAGGCCCTCGATGGCGCCCTGGAGTCGATCTTCTCGCCTCCGGCTTACCCTCGTGGGTGCCTGGTGGTGGCCACCCAGACGATCCAGCAGAGCCTCGACCTGGACGCGGATCTCCTCCTCACGGACCTGTGTCCCATGGACGTCCTGCTCCAGCGCCTCGGCAGGCTCCACCGGCACCGGGCGCGTGACCCGCATCGTCCTCCCCGGTTTGCTCACGCGCAGGCGATCCTCCTCGCCCCCCCCCAGCGCGATCTGGGCGGCCTGCTCCATGCACGGGGGGAGGCACGCGGGATGCACGGTCTCGGGACCGTGTACGAAGACCTTCGCATCCTGGAGGCTACCTGGCGTTTGGCGGAGCAATCCCCTTGCTTCCAGATCCCGGCGATGTGCCGCGAGCTGGTGGAGCGCAGCACGCACCCGGAGGCCCTGGCGGCGCTGGTGAAGGAGCTGGGAGGCCCCTGGGAACAGCACCAGCGCCACCTCAAGGGGCTCTTCCTTGCCGACCGGCGGACGGCCAGGCTGGGCCAGATCGATCGGGAGCAGCCCTTCGGGCAAGCGAGGTTCCCCGACGAGCCGAAGGACGCGGCCCGGAAGATCACGACGCGCCTGGGGGAGCAGGATCGGCTGCTGACCTTCGATCCCCCCTTCCCGGGGCCCTTCGGCTGCCCGGTCCGGACCCTCACCCTGCCCGCTCACCTGGCACACGGTCTGTCAGAAACCGACTCGCCGCGCCCTCTGGAGGGGCGGAGCGGCTTCTCCATCGGTACACGCTCTTTCCTTTACGACCGCCTTGGCCTGCGTCCCTTCGACGACGAACCCCACCCGGAGGCCCTCGATGGCTGACCCACTCCATGATCTCCTTCGTGAACCTGTCTTTCGCACCGAACACGGAGGCTCCCTCGCCACGGCGACCCTGCCGGGGATCCTGGCGGCCCTGAGCCGGGGGGATGCGCTCGAATTCCCGGGACTCCGTCCCCACCAGCAGCACCCCTGGCATGCCTTCCTCTGCCAGCTCGGCGCCCTCGCCTCCCACCACCACCTGGCCCACGCGTTTCCCACCCAGGAGGAGCCGTGGCGCGACGCGCTGCTGGCCCTCACCGACGGCCAGCGGGAGCCCTGGTGCCTGGTGGTCGACGCCCTGGATCGCCCTGCCTTCTTCCAGCCTCCTGTCCCGGAGGGCACCCTCAAGGAGTTCAAGGAGGTCTCCACCCCGGAGGAACTGGACATCCTGGTCACCTCCAAGAACCACGACGTCAAGCTCGCACCGTCCCGCGCTCCCACCCCGGAGCACTGGATCTTCGCCCTCATCGCTCTCCAAACGTTCGAGGGGTACTTGGGGCAATACTACGGAATCGCTCGTATGAGCAGCGGTATTGGTAGTCGTCCCCATGTGGGTTGTATCGCAAGCTTTGGCAACGGAAGCCGTTTCCTGCGTGATACAACGCTATGGCTTCAGACCCGTAGCAGGTTGCTGGAGGATCACGAATACGCTGAGAAAGGAATTGGCCTGCTCTGGCGGGAGCCCTGGAATGGTGACACCAGCCTCCCCCTGGACCGTCTCGACCCATTCTTTCTTGAAATCTGCCGCCGGGTTCGTTTCACCAAACGTAACAAAAATATCCTCGTCTTTAAACAGAAGTCGAAAGTTACCCGAATTGATGCGAAGGCGAATAATGGGAATACCGGAGACATTTGGACTCCCATCCGTCGTGACAATCAATCCGCGCTGACTGTACGCGAACAAGGTTTTCACTACACGCTCTCCAGCCGCCTCCTCTTCGGGGAGGACTTCGAGGCTCCTCCCGCCCAGCAGGATGCCCCAGGCAAGGGTTCGCTGTTCTGGCTGGGCCAGGTTCTGAGCCGGGGGAAAGGCTCCACCGAGGGGTACCACGAGCGTATCGTCCCCATCCCCTCCAGGGTTCGCTCCCTCTTCCAGAGCCAGGACGCCTGGGGCCAGCTCGGGCAGCGGGCCAGGGATCGCATCCAGGTGGCCAGCGAAGTCAGGCTCAAGCTGCTGGGGATGTCCCTCCGGGTGCTGCTCCAGGGAGGCCCCGACAAGGTCAACAACAAGGACAAGAGGACCGACCGCTGGCTCGATGCCTTCGACCAGGAGGTGGATCGCTTCTTCTTCGAGCACCTCTGGACCGACGCGCAGCTCCCGCTCGAGCAGGCCAACCAGCGCTGGAAGCAGACCCTCGTCGACCTCGCCTGGACGCTGCTCCAGCGGGCCACCCGGGAGGCCCCCATCCCCCTGGTCCGGCGCTACCGGGCCATCGCCAGGGCCGAGCAAACCTTCGGTGCCATCGCTTTCAAATCTTTCCAGACCCGCCCTTCTCTCCCCAGGAACCCTCATGACGGAACCTCTCCCTCCCACGACCTCCCCGGAACGCAAGGGCCTGGCGGCCCTGGTGGATCGCATCACCCAGGAAATTCTCCGGCTGAGCGAGAGCAGCCCGGGCGCCGCCGCGGAGCTGCGCCGCCTCCAGCCGAACAACCCGTCTTGCCCGGCCTTCTGGCGGTTGACGCTGACCTTCCTGAACCCTGCTGACCGGCCCCTCTCCGCGGCGGACGAGCCCCGGTGGGCGGTCCTCTTCTCCTGCATGGCCCACACCACGGGCCTCCACGCGCCAGGGCGCAGGGCCGGGGCTGCGCTGGCGGCGGTGACCTCCGAGGCTCGCTTTACCCGCCTGCTCCGGGCCCGTGATGAGCGGCTCTGGGATGAGCTGCGCCACACCGCCCACCAGCTTGCCTCTGCCGCCGAGCCCTTCGACTGGACCGACCTGGTGGACCTGATCCTCTCCGACGGCAGGGAGCGCGCGGACTCCGTTCGTCGCCGCCTGGCCCGGGACTTCTACCAGGCCCTTCACCTCGCGGAAAAAGACGCCTCTTGACCCAGGAAACCAACCTCATGACCACGACCCAGACACCCCGTTTTCTCCAGATCCACACCCTGACGTCCTACCCGGCCTCGCTGCTCAACCGGGACGACGCGGGCTTCGCCAAGCGCATCCCCTTTGGCGGCGTTTCTCGCACCCGGATCTCTTCCCAGTGCCTCAAGCGTCACTGGCGCACCTTCCAGGGGGAGCACTCCCTGGCCGAGCTGAACCAGCCAGGATCGATCCGCTCTCGTTACACCTTCGAGCGGTACGTCATCCAGCCCCTGATCGCCGAGGGCAAGAACGAGAGGCTGGTGCGCGCGGTGGTCGAGGCGCTGCTCCCGGCGCTCCTGGGGAAGAGCGACAAGACCAAGAAGGAGGAGGCCGAAGGCGAGAAGAAGAAGAAGAAGGACGGCGCGGGGGTGGAGCAGCAGGTGCTCCAGACCGGGCAGGTCACCGTGCTCGGGCGCCCCGAGGTGGAGTACATCCGCAAGCTGACGGCCTTCCTCTGCGACCGGGCGCAGAGCCCCGAGAAGGCCAGGGGGATCGTGGACGAGCAGCTCAAGAAGTCCAAGGAGCTCAAGGAGAACCTCCAGAACATCCCCCTCGCTGCCGGCCTGGATGCATCCCTCTTCGGGCGCATGGTGACCAGCGACCTGATGGCCCGGGGAGACGCCGCCCTCCACGTCGCCCACGCCTTCACCGTCCACGAGGAGCAGAGCGAGACCGACTACTTCTCCGCCGTCGATGACCTGGAGGCCGCCGACGGCAAGCTGGGCAGCGGTCACATCAACAGCGCCGAGCTGACCAGCGGCCTCTTCTATGGCTACGTGGTCGTGGACGTCCCGCTGCTGGTCTCCAACCTCACCGGCTGCGACCGCAAGGACTGGCTCTCCGCGGATCGCAAGCTCGCCGGGGACGTGATCGAGCGCCTGGTTCACCTGGTCGCCACCGTCTCCCCGGGGGCGAAGCTCGGCGCCACGGCTCCTCACGCCAGCGCTCATCTGGTGCTGGTCGAGGCGGGGAACGCCCAGCCCTCTACCCTGGCCAACGCCTTCCTCTCCCCGGTCAAGGAGCGCCCGGATCTCCTCGGCAACACCTACCAGGCCCTCGCCGAGTTCCTGACAGAGCTGGACGCCATGTACGGCGCCAGGCACCAGCGTCGCCTCGCGGCCATCAAGCCCACGAAGGAGCTGGAGGGGGCCGCAGGGGGCCGCGCTCCGCTGGCGGAGGTGGCGACCTGGGCAGGGAAGTTGCTGCGAGGGGACCATGGTTGATGTCCTCCTGCTCCGCCTGGACGCCCCCTTGATGAGCTTCGGAGGTGTCCGGGTCGACGAGGTCAACAAGACCGAGGCGTTCCCGCTCCGGTCCATGGTCGCCGGGATGCTCGCCAACGCCCTCGGGTACGAGCACCGGGATTTTTCCCGGACCTCGGACCTCCAGCGGCGCCTTCGCCTGGCCGCCCGTCAGGATGCCCCAGGGCAGCGCCTTGTCGATTACCAGACCGTCGATCTTGGCCAGGATTTCCTCCTGCAAGGGTGGACCATGCGCCACCGGGTCGAGAGCCGGAGGGGTGGCAGCGCCTCCGAGGGGACGCACATCCGGTACCGGCACTACCTGGCGGACGCGCTCTACACCGTGGCCCTCTCCCTCGACCCGCCGGAAGGTTCTCCCTCCCTGGACGACCTGGAGGCTGCTTTGCGTGAGCCGGAGCGTCCGCTCTTCCTCGGACGCAAGCCTTGCATCCCTTCCGCGCCGCTGCTCCTCGCTCGCCGTTCTGCTCCTTCTCTCCGGGAGGCGCTGCGGATGACCCCGGTCGCCCGGCGCCGCCACCAGCAAGGACGGCAGGAGAAGCTCCTGGCCTGGTGGCCTGCGGACGAGGAGGAAACGCCGGACAGCAGGTTGATCCCGGTCTTTGAGGATCGGGACTGGGAGAACCAGATCCACACGGGGCGCCGCTTTCTCCGGGAGGGCTTGCTCTCCCTCGTCATGGAGGGGTCCGATGGTTGACTCGCTTCACATGGTACGCCTGGCCCTGGAGCAGCGGCGCCTGGTGCAGCTCGGGCGGCGCAACCGGCTCCCGCTGCATCTGCTCGACACCGGCTACCTGGTCCACTGTGCTCTCTCCGAGCTGTTCGGGGGGCTCGCTCCGAGCCCCTTTGCGGTCCTCGGAGAGCAGCAGCCGGGGGCTGCGACGGGGCGCCATCTCCCTGTCCTTGCCTACAGCCGCGCGGATCGGGCCCAGCTCGAAGAGCAGGCCCGGATCCATGCCTCTCCGGACGTGTACGAGGCGTGTGACTGGGAGACGCTGGCCACGAAGCCGATGCCGACGACCTGGACCGCGGGGCGACGCCTCGCCTTCGAGCTTCGCGCTTGCCCGGTGAAGCGCAAGGCCAGCGCCGGAGCGCACCACAAGGAGGGCGCCGAGGTGGATGTTTTCCTGGACCGGTGCTGGTCCGTCGGCCCTCGGGTCCAGGTGGATCGCGCCAGGGTCTACCTGGACTGGCTCGGGGAGCGCCTGGCCGCCTCGGGGGCGACCCTGCTCCAGGGGAAGATGGTGCGGTTCCAGCGCCAGAGGCTCCTGCGGCGCGACCACCAGGAGCAGCGCACGAGCCACCAGGTCGAGCGTCCTGACGCGGTGTTCGAGGGGCTGCTGGAGGTGACGGATCCTGCGAGCTTCTCCCAGCTCCTGGCGCGAGGCGTCGGACGCCACCGAACCTTTGGTTTTGGCATGTTGCTGGTGAAGCCGGGGTGACCATGCTCAAGGGACGCCTCGGCCTGGAGACCGCTCGTATCCCTCACGCGGATCGCCACGGCCTGCTGTGGCTGGGGCGGGGGCATCTCTCCGTGGATGCGGGGTCGCTGCGCTTCGTCACGGCAGGGGATGAGGACTGGCCCAGGGGGGATCACTCCATTCCTTTCCAGATGATCTCCTGCTTCTTGATGCAACCGGGGACCACCGTCAGCCACGATGCGCTCCGGTTGCTTGCGCGTCACGGTGCGGGGCTCCTGGCGGTCGGGGAAGGGGGCGTCCGCCTTTACGCCAGCATGCCCTTCGGGCCCGGCGATTCTCAGCGCGCCAGGAAGCAGGCGCAAGCCTGGGCGGACGAGAGGAAGCGAAGCAAGATCGTCCGCAGGATGTATGCGTGGAGGCTCGGGGAGGTGCTGCCGGACAGCGAGATCGCCGTGCTCCGCGGGATCGAGGGGGCTCGCATGAAGCAGATGTACGCCAACCTCGCGCAACAGTTCGGGATCCCCTGGTCCGGGCGCCGCTACGACCGGCAAAATCCGGAGCAAAACGACCTCGTCAACCAGGCGATCAACCACGCTGCCTCCGCGGTGGAAGGCGCCGCCATGGTGGCCGTCGCGGTAGCCGGCGCCATCCCTTCGCTCGGCTTTATCCACGAGGACTCCGGGCACGCCTTCACCCTGGATGTCGCCGATCTCTTCCGCGACGAGATCACGCTCCCGGTTGCCTTCGGCGCCGTGCGGGGCGCGGACCTTCGGACCATCGAGCGGGCGGTGCGTAAACTGGCTGCGACCACCTTCCGCAAGCAGCAGGTGATCGCCAGGATGATCGACCGTATCAAGGAGCTTTTCGATGCCGATGACGGTGGTGGTCACCCGAAACGTGGCGGATCGAATCCGGGGGTTCCTGGCGTCGTGCATGAGTGAGATCGCCCCGGGGGTCTACACCGCGCCGCGCATGTCCCAGGCCGTCCGGGAGCGGGTGTGGACCGTGCTCGACGACTGGTTTCTCGGGGGAGCCGACGAGGCCATCGTGATGACCTGGCCGGAAGCCAAATCCCCTGGAGGACAGGCCCTCCGGGTGCTCGGTGTTCCCAGGCACGAGTTCCACGAGATCGACGACTTCCCCCTGCTCTGTCGCCCTCTCACCGCGGAGACCGAGAAGATCCTGGAGGGGCTCGCGCGGGGTTCTGGCCCCCGGGGGACAGGGTGACGGAGGGTTCAGGAGAACCCACTTCGGGAGTCCCCCGGGTGTCTCGGTTGCTCGCGGGAGCCGAGGGACCACCCCCGCCCGTCTTGTCCTCGCTCGCGGGAGCCGAATTTTTCCGTCGAGGGGTCTTTCCGCAGCTCGCCGGAACCGAATTTTTCCGCCGGAGGGTCTCGCGGCAGCTCACCGGAACCGAATTTTTCCGCCAGAGGGTATCCTCGGGGCTCCCGGGGAGCCTCCAGGAGAGGGGGACCCCTCCTGCCGAGGTTCCTGCAGACAGGGCGCTGCTCTTCCGGGATAAGATGGGTCTCATGGGTACCAAGAAGAAACCGACCCCCTCACCAGCCCCCAAGCTCCCGGCTCCCCCCGAGGAGACCAACACGCAGATCGCGGAATTCGCGAAATCGTACGAGCGCGTCGAGGCGAGGGCCAAGGCTCTGGAGAAGAACGCGCTCCTCCTGGCGAACGTGGACATCCAGGTGGCGGCGACGGTGGCCCTCGGGGTGGCGAGGCACGTCCGCGGGAGCAAGCGTCTGCTGACGGGGTTCAAGAAGCTGGCCGAGACGGGGCTCTTCCCGGCGAGTTGCCTGGAGGACACGGAAGACACCGCCCGGGCCGCCTGGTACGCGCGGCATCAACTCTTGCTCTTCTCCAGCCTGGATCAACCTCCCGGAGAGCTGGCGCAGACGGGGTTCGCACTGCGGGCCAGGATGCTCCGGGTGATCGAGTACAACCTGGAAGACGACGCCGACATCGCGGCGCGGGTGGCGACGATCCGCCAGGGAGGCGGCTACCTGGATCTGGCCAACGACCTGGTAGCCCTCGCCGCGATCTACACGACCCGGCAGAAGGAGCTCTCCCTGGATCGCAAGCGTTACGTTCCGGAGGACAGCGAGACCGCCGAGGCCATCGCCTCGCGCTTGCTGACCCACCTGGGTACCGCCGACCGGAAGACAACCGACTGGGCCGAGATGCAGGGGCGTTGCTGGACCCTGCTGCAAGGCTCCTACGATCAGGTGCGCCGTGGGGGGCTCTTCCTCGCCTGGGGCACCGAGGAAGAACGCCACTTCCCCTCCCTGGTCGCTGCCTCCCGCTCTCAGTCCACCACGGCAGGAAAAATCCCGCCGTCCCCGCCGCCCTCGCCGTAGACGGGCGACGCTCTTTGACATCCCCCGCACCCCTTGCGGCCAGCGAGTGCCGACCGCTCCCGTTGACTACCCCCGTCCGAGAAGTGTAACGTTTCTTTCTAGAGGCTCCCCCGCACACGCGGGGATCGACCTCCGCGCCCCACCGCACCAGATCCGCCACCTTGGGCTCCCCCGCACACGCGGGGATCGACCGTTATCATTCTTCGCGGGCTGCCCGGATCGGGCGGCTCCCA
>CAZSDX010000185.1:0-11766 GCA_964605685.1 uncultured Polyangiaceae bacterium | reverse complement strand
AAACCCGGGGAGAGGTGCGCCGGGTCGCTTGATCAACAATGGCGGACAGACCCCCGAGAAGGGACCTCGGCGGCTCAGAGCGGCCGCAGCTTGGGGGCGAAGCCGCGGCGGATCACCGTGTCGTAGCGCAGCTCGCGGTCGGTGTGGGGATAGTCGAGGGTGCAGTGGAGCCCGCGGCTCTCCTTGCGGTTCATGGCGCAGGCAACGATCAGCTCGGCCACGGTGGCGATGTTACGTAGCTCCAGCAGGTCGCGGGTCACGAGGTGGTCCCAGTAATACTGGCGGATCTCCTCCTGGAGCACCTGGATGCGGCGCATGGCGCGCTCCAGGCGCTTGGTGGATCGGACGATGCCGACGTAGTTCCACATCAGGCGGCGCAGCTCCTCCCAGTTCTGGGTGATGATGACCGCCTCGTCGCTGGGGGTGGCGTTGCCGGTCTGCCAGCCCGGGACCGAGGGGAGCGGCTCCTTGCGCAGATCGTCGAGGAGGGTGGCCAGCTTGGCGGCGGCGCGGTGGCCGAAGACCAGGCCTTCGAGCAGGGAGTTGGAGGCGAGGCGGTTGGCGCCGTGGAGCCCGGTGCAGGCGCACTCTCCGATGGCCCAGAGCCCCGGGATGGTGGTGCGCCCGTGGAGGTCGGTGGAGATCCCCCCGCAGAGGTAGTGGGCGGCGGGTACAACGGGGATGGGCTGCGTGGTGATGTCGATGCCGAAGCGGAGGCAGGCGGCGGAGATCCCGGGGAAGTGCTTCCGGAGGAAGTCGGCGGGCTTGTGGGTGATGTCCAGGAGCACGTACTCGGAGCCCGTACGCTTCATCTCGTAGTCGATGGTGCGGGCCACCACGTCGCGGGGGGCGAGGTCGCCCCGGGGGTCGTGGTTCTTCATGAAGGCGGTCCCGTCCGGCAGACGCAGGATCCCCCCCTCGCCCCGCACCGCCTCGCTGATGAGGAAGCTCTTGGCCTGCGGGTGGAACAGGCAGGTCGGGTGGAACTGGTAAAACTCCATGTTGGCGACCTCGGCGCCGGCCCGGTAAGCCATGGCGATGCCGTCGCCGGAGGCCACGTCCGGGTTGGTGGTGTAGAGGTAGACCTTGCCGGCGCCCCCGGTGGCCAGGATCGTGGCGCGCCCCAGCAGCGTCTTGACCTGCCCCGCCCGCTCGTCGAGCACGTAGGCGCCACCGCAGCGCTCCGGGCCGCCGAACTTGGAGAGCATGATGAGGTCGATGGCGGTGTGGTGCTCCAGGACGGTGATGCGCGGGTTCTGGCTGACCGCCTCCACGAGGGCGCGCTCGATCTCCTGGCCGGTCATGTCGTCGGCGTGGGCGACGCGGCGGGCGGAGTGCCCCCCTTCGAGGGTCAGGTCCAGGTCCGGGTGGCCCTCGCTGTCATGGCGGGCGGGGGTGAAGCGCACCCCCCACCGGAGCAGATCCTGGATGCGGTCGGGGCCTTCCTTGACGCACAGCTCGACGACGACCTCGTGGCAGAGGTCGACGCCGGCCACCATCGTGTCCCGGATGTGGGCCTCGAAGGAGTCCTTCGGGTCGAGGACCGCGGCGATGCCCCCCTGGGCGTAGCGCGTGTTGCACTCGTCCTTCTCCCGCTTGGTGACCACGATGACCTCGCCCAGCTCCGCCGCCTTGAGCGCGAAGGAGAGGCCCGCGATACCGCTGCCCAGCACCAGAAAATCACACGAGATGGCATCCGTCATGGAGGGCCCACTGTAGCATTGACGCAACGCCCCGCGGGCACTACCGAAACGCGGGCGGCGGCGAGCCTCTGCCGCCCGAACCGTGCCTCTATCCCGCTTCCTGGAGGGTAGCTCCCGTGAAAATTCTGGTTCCGCTCAAGCGTGTGGCCGACCCCGACAACGCCAACAAGGTGAAGATCCCCGCCGGGGGCGCCACCATCGAGACGACGGGCCTCGAGTGGAAGCCCAACCCCTTCGACGAGTACGCCCTGGAGGCCGCGCTCCGGCTCACCGAGAACGGGGCGAGCCCCAAGGCGCGCCAGGGCGAGGTGGTGGTGGTCTCCTTCGGCCCGAAGGAGATCGAGCCGACGCTGCGCAGCGCGCTGGCGACCGGGGCCGACCGGGCCATCCGGGTCGACGCCAAGGATGATCAGCTCGACGGCGCCCTGGTGGCCCGGGCGCTCAAGTCCCTGGTCGAGAAGGAGAAGCCGGACGTCGTGCTGATGGGTAAGCAGGCGGTCGACGGGGACTCGAACCAGGTGGGGCAGATGCTGGCGCAGCTCCTCGGGTGGCCCCAGGCGACCTTCGCCGCCACCATCCAGGAGGAGGCCGGGGCCCTGCTGGTGGGCCGCGAGGTCGACGGCGGCGTGCTCACGCTCCGGGTGAAGCTCCCCGCGCTGGTCACCGTTGACCTCCGGATCGTCGCCCCCACCAGCGTCTACTCCAGGAGCACCGCCAGGACCTTCAAGTACAACGACGGCGTCCGCTTCGCGCCGCTGCCCGCCATCATGGCCGCCAAGAAGAAGCCCCTCGCGGAGGTCAAGCTGACGGATCTCTCCCCGGACACCGCTCTCCGCATCCAGTACCTCAAGTTCGAGCCGCCGCCCGCGCGCCAGGCCGGCGTCAAGGTCAAGGACGTCGCCGACCTCGTCAACCGCCTCAAGAACGAGGCCAAGGTCCTCTGATCCCCTCCCCTCTCCTCGCCTGAAGACATAAGGTTCACCATGGCTGACATTCTCGTCGTTGCAGAGCTGGCCGAGGGTAAGGTCAAGAAGGCCACCCACTCCGCCATCACTTTCGCCCGCCAGGCCGCCCAGGGCACCGGCGGCAGCTTCTCCATCCTGGTCCTCGGCGCCGGCGCCTCCGCGGCGGCCTCCGAGCTGGCCGGCTTCGGCGCCAAGGCCCTGCTGGTCGCCGACGACGCCGGGCTGGCCAACTACACCGCCGAGCGCTTTGCCCCCACGGTCATCGGGGCCGCCAAGGGCTTCGGTCTGGTGGTCGCCACCGCCACCTCCGTGGGCAAGGATCTCCTCCCCCGGGTCGCTGCGGCCCTCGACGCGGGCTACGCGGGCGACATCTCCGCGGTCCACGTCGACGGCGGCAAGCTCGTCTACAAGCGCCCGATGTTCGCCGGGAACGCCTTCGGCTACTGCACCATTTCCACCGCCGTCCAGGTGGTCACCGTGCGCCAGAGCGAGTTCGCCCCCGCGGAGCCCTCCGGCGGCGCCTCCCCCGTGACGCCCTTCCCCGTCGCCCCCCCCGGCGCCGGCGCGGACCGGGTCGAGTTCGTCTCCTTCGATCAGGTCAAGTCGGCGCGCCCGGCGCTGACCGACGCCAAGGTCGTGGTCTCCGGAGGCCGCGCCCTCAAGGAGCGTTTCAACGAGATCCTCGAGCCTCTCGCCGACACCCTGGGCGCCGCCGTCGGCGCCAGCCGCGCTGCCTGCGACGCCGGCTACGCCCCCAGCGACTACCAGGTCGGCCAGACCGGGAAGATCGTGGCCCCCCAGCTCTACTTCGCCGTCGGCATCTCCGGCGCCATCCAGCACCTCGCCGGCATGAAGGGCTCCAAGGTCATCGTCGCCATCAACAAGGACGGCGAGGCCCCCATCTTCCAGGTCTCCGACTACGGCCTCGTGGCGGATCTGTTCCAGGCGGTCCCCGAGCTGACCTCGGCCATCAAGGCCACCCGGAACTGATCGGATGGGGGCTCCCCCCTCCGGTTCCCCTCCCGGCGAACCCGACAAGGCCCGCAGCGCCCACCTCCCCGGGGTCGACGTGCTGCGGGCCTTCGCCTGCCTGTGGGTCGTCCTCTTCCACGTCGGGCTCTGGTGGCAAGGGGCCTTCTGGCAGGGCTTCGCTCCCCTCCACGACGCCGCCACGTCCCTCCCCTCCTGGGCCCTCTGGTGGCTCAGCCGCCTGGGGTTCCACGGGGTCGGCCTGTTCCTCGCGCTCTCCGGCTTCTGCCTCTACTACCCGCTGGCGCTCCGGGGCGGCGTGGGCGGCGCCCGGGTCGACCTGGGCCCCTACGCGCGGCGCCGCGCCGGGCGGATCCTGCCCGCGTATTACGCCTCCCTCGTCGTGTTGACGGCGCTGGCCTCGCTCCCCGCCACCAGGCAGGTGGTGATGCGCCCGATCACCTCCTTCGACATCGGGATGCACCTGGCGCTGGTCCACAACCTCCACCCGGAGACCCTCTGGACCATGAACGGTGCTTACTGGTCCCTCGGCCTGGAAGCGCAGCTCTACCTGCTCTTCCCGCTGCTGGTGGCCCTGGGGCGCCGCCGGGGCATCGGGGCCGTGGCGGCGCTGGGGATGGGGGCCAGCTTGCTCTGGTTCCTGGTGCTCCGGTGGGCCAAGCTCCGGGGGATGACCGGGGAGAGCTACGGGGTGCTCTTCGAGGCGATCCCTGCCCGGCTGGTCGAGTTCTCCGCCGGGATGGTCGCCGCGGCCTTCGTCGCCGAGGAGCGCCCTGCCCCCCGCTGGCTCCTCGTGGCCCTCTCGCTCCTCTGGATCCCCACCTCTCATCTCGTCCAGGTCACCGGCTGGTTCAACTACCCCTTCGACCGACCGGTGAACGCCGTGGCCTTCGGCGCCGTGCTGGTCCTGGTCGCCCGCGTCAGGGGGTCAACCTGGACATCGCCCCCCGCCCGCCTCCTCGCCTGGATCGGCGGTGTCTCCTACAGCCTGTACCTCGTCCACCAGCCGCTCTTGCTGGTGCTCCGCGAGCCTGTAGGGAGCCTCCGGCTGGAGCGCGGCCCCCTGTTCCTGGCGGGGGTGCTGGTGTCGGTGGCGGCGGGCTGGGTGTTCTACGAGCTGTTCGAGGGCCCCCCCCAGCGGTGGCTCGCGGGCAGAAAAAAACCCTTGCCTGACCCCGGGGGGTCGTCTACCTTACGCGCCTCTCGCCAAGGCGAGGGTTCGGGGCGTAGCGCAGCCTGGTAGCGCACCTGGTTCGGGACCAGGGAGTCGGAGGTTCAAATCCTCTCGCCCCGACAAGAAGCAAGACACGACAAAACCTGGATCCTCCAGGTTTTTTGCTTTGTGGCTCCGACCCACAAACCACCCCACGACACCCGGGCTTCTGGGCATCCTCGAACGTGGAGGCTATCTTGCTTGGGTGGACCCGGTCCAGCCGGAAGACATCGCCGTTCTCCTTGCCCTCACCGCTCACCAGGACGCTCGAGAGCAGGCAAACAGCGCACTCGGGAGGGTCGTACCTCTTGAACAGCTGAGGACATCCCTGGATCGTCTGCAACGCGCCCGTCTGGTTGCTCCGCGCAGCCAGCGGGTCGCCAGGCCCGTGCTTGCCCGGCTGCTTGCCCACGGGGTTCCCTTCCTTTTCCCAGCGACCTTCTTGGGTTACGGGGTTGGTGTCCCCACCGCGTGGAGCGACCCCCGGGTTGTCTCAGGGATGGGCCTGATCGTTCCGGAACAGCAAGAGATCGTCTGGCCGTTGCAAGACAGTGCGATGGATTGGGCGTGCACGAGCAGGCCGCTCCTTGCGGGTCTCATCCTGGAGCCGCTCGCACCTTGGGTCAGCGCCCTGGCCCTCCTGGATGAGCGTTTTTCCTGGTACATGAGCCTGGTTGAATGCCTCCGCGTGGGTCGGGCCCGTGAGCGGGCCTGGGCTTCGCAGCAGTTCGGCCTTCTGTGGGGCGACGCCGCATGACCCTGCTCGACCCCAAAGCGCAGCTGCTGGCCAAGCTGGAGCGCGTTGCCGAGGCTCTTGGTGACGACCTCGACCAGGTTGTCTTCGTGGGCGGTATGGCAACTTTGTTTCACACCCCCTCGATGCGGATCACCGACGACGTGGACTGCATGGTCGACATGGCCATGCCGGCCTACTACCAGTTCGGTGACCGGATGCGTGCTCGCGGCTTCTGTGAGGAGCCCAGAGGAAACGTCATCTGCCGGTGGCGCCTACGATGGGAGGGAGGTTTGGTGACGCTCGACGTGGTGCCCACCCAGGGAAGCCTGCTTGGCTTCTCGACGCGCTGGTACCCAGAAGCCTTCGCTTGCGCCGAGCGTGTCTCTCTCGCCTCAGGGCGCGAGGTGAAGATCATCACCCCGCTCTACCTGGTGGCGACCAAGATCGAGGCCTTCAAGGACCGCGGGAAGGGGGATTTCTACGAAAGCCACGACCTGGAGGACATGGTGGCGGTGCTGGCCTCCCGCGCCAGCCTCAGATCGCAGATCCAAGGCAGCCAGGAGCCCGTCTGTGTCGCCATCCGCGAGGAACTGCGGGCCCTGCGCGAACCGCTGTTGGACGTGCTCCCTGGACACCTGTCCCCCCAGGAGCGCGAGGAAGTTCTCGAAGACCTCGCGGCCTGGCTGGCCGCGCTGTAGCGAGGCCGCAGGCCCTCCTCCCCCTGTGGCGCTCAACCCCCCCGGAGGTACTCGCCCAGCGTGGAGGGCTCGTTGGCGGCGGCGCGGGCCTGCTCGGCGGTGATCTGGCCGGTGCGTACCAGGTCCGCCAGGGAGCGCTCCAGGGCGATCATCCCCTCGCGGCGCCCGGTCTGGATGTCGGAGGGGAGCTGCTCCGTCTTGCCCTCGCGGATGTGGCTGGCGACGCCGTGGGTGTTCCGGAGCACCTCCAGCGCCGGGACCCGCCCGCCCCCCTTGCTTCGGGGCAGGAGCCGCTGCGCCAGCACCGCCCGGAGCGCGTCGGCGAGCTGCACCCGGATCTGCCGCTGCCGCTCCGGCGGGTAGGCGTCCACGATGCGCTCGACGGCGCTGGAGGCGGAGCGGCTATGGAGGCTGGTCAGCACCAGGTGGCCGGTCTCCGCCGCGGTCAGCGCCAGGGCGATGCTCTCCGGGTCGCGCATCTCGCCCACCAGGAGCACGTCCGGATCCTCCCGGAGCGCGTCCCGGAGCCCCGCCGCGAACGAGGCCACCTCACGCCCCACCTGACGCTGGCGCACCAGCGACCCCTTGCTGGTCGGGGCGAAGGCGTACTCGATGGGATCCTCCAGGGTGATGAGCAGGGCGGAGCGGCGCCGGAGGATCTCCTGGGCCAGCGCCGCCAGGGTGGTCGATTTTCCTGCCCCGGTGGGCCCGGTGATCAGCACCAGCCCGCCGGGCAGATCCAGGAGATCGTCGAGCGGTACCGGCAGGTTCAGCGAGGAGAGCGAGGGGACGTTCACCGGCAGGGAGCGCGCCGCGAGCGCCAGCCCGTTGCTGCTCCGGAAGACGTTGAGCCGGAACCTCCCTACCCCGGCGACGTGCACCGCCATGTCCGCCGAGCTCCCCGCGAGCAGGCGCCTCCGCTCCGCAGCGCCGAGGAGCCCCCCCAGCACCGCCTCCACGCTCTCCGTGGGCGCCTCGCTCAGCGGCCTCAGCCTGCCGTCGACGCGCACGTAAGGAGCCTCGCCGGAGAGCAGGTGCAGGTCGCTGGCCTTGCGCTCCACCACCGCCGCCAGCAGCGACACCAGCGCCCGGGAGAGCTCCTGGACCGGCGGGCTCTCCACCGAGGAGGGAGGGTCCTCCAGGGGGGGCGGGCCAGTGTCCCGGGTGGCACGCCGGGGGTCGACGTGGGGGGCCGCCACGGTGACGGCAGGGGCCGAGGGAGGCCCCGAGGAGGGCTCGACGACCCCGGTGGGCGCCTCGGAGGAGGCCCAGCGGGGCTCGACGACGAGGGGCGCCGGGGCGCCGGAGCGAGGCTGACCGTGGAGGAAAAGCCCGTCGAAGACCAGGGGGCCCTCCTTGGCGTCGAGCCCGCGGCGGGTGAAGGTCACATGGAAGTTCCCTATTCCCGCGAGAAAATAGGAGAATTCGAGCTGGCCATCGCGGCGCAGGAGCGCCTCGCGCTCCTCGGTGAGCAGGGGGCCGAGGAGGTAGCGGAGGTCCGCGTCGCTGGTGGGCCGGAGGGTGAGCGACTTGGGAGCGCCGGCGGCGAACATGGCGGGGGCCCGGTCGGTCCCGACGCGGAGCTCGTTGGCCCCCTGGCCGTGGGCTAGCTTGAGGATGTCGTCGATCGCAGGCATGGACAGGTCAGGAGGCTACCAGACCACCTCCACGGGGGTGAGTTGTTCGGTATTCGCCCCGTTCCCGAGCTGTCCCTTGCTCCCTTGCCCCCAGCACCACACCTTCCCCGCCGCCTGCCTGGCGCACATGTGCTCCTTGCCGGGGGCTACCTCGACGACCCCCGGGAGGCCCTCGATGACACCGGTCCCCCAGGAAGGATCTTTCTTCCCGATCCCGAGCTGCCCCGTGTCGTTTCGGCCCAGAGGCATGGCAAGACCCAACGCGATCATGACCGAGGTCTGCTGGCCGGGGACGATCTGGGTCACATGTTTCCCCATATCGGAAAGATCCTGGGGTTGAGGCTTGGTAATTGGCTTCAAATCCTCGTTGAAATTCTGCCGAAATTCGTTACCCCCCCAGGACCAGATATCCAGGATCTTGCTCGCAGAGGAGGATTTCCGGGTCACGAAGAGGTGATCCGCGCCGGACAAGAGGTTCTCCACCGACACCGCCAGGCCAACAATCTTTTTGGGCGTATAACGGAACAGAACCGCCTTGCCGTCGCCAAGCTGCCCCAGGGAGTTATCCCCCCAGCACCACACGGCTCCCGAGCTATCCAGCGCGCAGGAGTGGTTGGCACCGAGCGCCACCTTCTGGATGCCGGATAGCCCCTGGACAAGGGATGGACTCCCGAGCTGTTCGACGGACTTCTGCCCGGACTTCCCGTTCCAGTTGTCTCCCCAGCAATACACGCTCCCCCCTTCGGTTACGCCGCAGGTGTGCCTCTCTCCAGCCGCGATCTGGGAAAAATTCTCCTCCGTATCCACGGGAGAAGGCTTTTGAACAACCCCGTTCATGCTCGAACCGTCCCCGACGGCGCCGTGGACGTTCAGCCCCCAGCAATACACCTTCCCCTTGGCGAGCGCGCAGGAGTGGTTCGCCCCCACCGTGATCTGATCCACCGCCGAGAGCTCCGGGATCGGGACGGGCTTGCTAGAGCCAGTCAGATCGCTCACACCGAGCTGATGGAAGAGGTTGTGCCCCCAGCAACGGACCGTACCGTCCGACAGGAGCGCGCAGGAATGCACTTCCCCGGCGGCCAATTGCGTCACGCCCAGGCACACTCCGGCGCTGCAGGCGGGCGCTGCCGCCGGACACACCTCGCCTTTCCCCCAGTTGCCGTCCTCCCCGCATACCTTCTTGCTCCCCGTTCCGTCGCAGGCTACCTCACCAGGGATGCACTCGCCACACGTCCCCTGACCGTTGCAGAAGCCCCCGCCCTCGCAGGGCTTCCCCACCTCGGCAGGGCTCTGCGCCGGCTGCCCGCCGGGCGCGCAAACCCCAACCGTGCAGGTCGAGGAGGCCAGCGGACGATCCTCCAGGTCCGGCTCACTGATGCTCTTTCCTTTCCCGTTGCAGACCTTCCGCTGGCAATCGTTCGGGGTCTGCTCCTTGGCCAGCGTCCCCGCTGGCGAAGGCTCCTGGACGCAGGATCCGTTGGCGCAGATCGCGCCGTAGCAATCGATCTCCTCCTTGCAATCCGTATCCAGGAGACACTCCACGCACTTGCCTCCAGCACAGAAGGTTTTCTCTCCCAGGCAAGTCTCCAGGATCTTCTCCTGGCCCGCCTCGTCGCAACGGAGAACGATGTTGTCGTTGAAGCAACCCAGGACGCTCCCGGGGGCGCAGTTCAGGCAAGCGCCCTTGGAGGCATCGCAGAGCTCGGCGGCGCACTCCAGCTTCTTCTGGAGCGAGCCCCCTGAGCAAGCAAAGAGGGCCCCCTCCTTGCAGACAAACTGGCCCTCTTCGCAGAGGACACCCGCCCCGGCGCCTCCCCCGGCACCTCCTGCGTCTCTCCGGCGGCCCCGCCTTGCGGCGCGGAGCCTCCCGGCTCACCGACCCCGGCAGATCCGCCCGCCAGCCCGCTCTCCCCTCCGCTCCCTGCCGGATCCCCGGCGCCCCCGGCGCCACCCAGCCCGACCCCAGCCGCCCCGGAACCCCCGGGCCCCCCAGCGTTCCCTCCGTCGCCGCTCTGGCCGCTGTTTCCTCCGGTGGCTTCCCCGGGGGAGCCTGCGGCCCCTGCCGTCGGAAGGGACGCATCCTGGAACGTCTCCCCTGCACAGGCAAGACACAGGAGAGGAACCGCGAAGACGGAGGATCGAGTGAACATGGGGAGCCCTCTTGGTGAAAGTGGCCCCCCTATCGGCGCGAACCGGGGGTGGTTGCCTTAAATTGTTGAAGCCGACCTTCTCGCCGGTCTGGCCGTTCTCGCCAGGGTTGGCCTGGGCACCGTCAGGGTTGGTGCCGCCCTTGCCGCCGAGCCCCGGGGCGCCGGTGCTGCACGAGCCATCGCTGGAGATGAACACGTTGGCCTTGTTGAAGTCGAAACCGACGCAGGCGCTGGGGCCGCCGCCGCCGCCACCGCCGGGGCCACCGGAGCCCCCCTTGCCGCCCTTGCCGCCGGAGCCACCGGGTCCGGAGTCGTCGTTGTGCTTTCCTCCGTTCCCTGCGGGGCCGCCGGACTGACCGAGGTTCCCGTCGCCGCCCTTGCCCCCGTCGCCGCCGTTGCCGGTCTTGATCTTGTTACGATCGACCTCGGCCGTCCCGGCGGCGACAAAGATCCCGAAGCTGCCGCCGCCGCCCCGACCTCCCCGACCGAAGCCGCCGCCGAGCCCACCGCACCCACCGGAGCCGCCGCCACCGCCCTTGTCCCAGTCCCCCAAGCACCAGCCTTCTCCCTTACCCCCGCCGCCGCCGCCGCCGCCGCCCTTGCCATTCTTCCCGGGCTTCCCGTCGCCGCCGTGCGCAGGGGTGTAAAGGAACTTCTCTTGATCTGCGAACCCGAGCTTCAGGCCTCCCTGGCCCGGCTCTCCCTGGCCGCCGTCGGCCCCGTCTTGCCCCTGTCCCCCCGTCTTGCCCGGGCTCCCGATGGCGGGGGTGCAGCCGTTGGCGTCGGCGCCGCTTCCGCCAGGAGTACCGTCCGGAGAAGCAGAGCCGTCTGCACCCTCCAAGGCATCCGCACCGCCATCGCCCCCCTTCCCTCCGGGGATATCGCAGACCGGAGCGGGCCCGCCGATGCCAGAGCCGTTGTCCTTCTGCTTCCCGTCCGTGCCGTTGTTCCCTCCCGGAGCGATCAGGGAAGCCGGGAGGCCCGCGCTCTCCCCGTCGTTGCCCTTGCGGCCCGCGGCGGTGGTGATGTTGTTCCAGCGGATCCAGAGCTTGGCGCTCCCCCCGCCGAGGCGGATGCCGTAGACGCTACCATCCTCGCTGGAAGCATCGGGGGTATCCGCGATGATCGTGAGCCCTTCGATGTGGGTGTCCGTGTCGATCTTGGGGGCGAGGATCACGGTGCCCTTGGCCCGGATGGTGGTGGTGATGTTCGCCTTGCGGCGGAAGATGAACTCGCTGTCCAGGTGATCGAAGCCCCCGTAGAGGCTCACCCCCGAGACCATCGTCACCTGCTCGTCGTAGATCTCGCCGGACACGCACACGCCCGGGATCTTGTTCGTCGCCGCCACCTGGATCGCCTTGTTGATGCTGGCGTAGGGCTTGAACCGCGTGCCGTCCGCGGCCGCGTCGTCGTCGCTCCCCTTCCCCACGGACACGAAGACGCAGCCCTCCACCACGCCGTCGCTCCCGTCGCAGTTCTCGTCGAGGAACTTGTCGTCGATCGGATCCTCCGTCTTCACCGGGAAGACCGGGCACTTGTACTCGCAGCCGCCCTTGCCGGTGAGCAGGCTCCCGTCCAGATCCTTCGTCCCCTCGTCGCACTCGTCGGGGCCGCTCCCCGCCGCGCCGCTGCTCCCGCTGTCGCCGCCCGCGCCGGCGTCACCGCCGGTCCCGC
>CAZSDX010000184.1:0-11813 GCA_964605685.1 uncultured Polyangiaceae bacterium | reverse complement strand
CCGGGGCATCGTCGAGGCGGTGCGGGAGCCGCTCCGGGGCTTCCTCCGGGCCAACGCCGACCCCCGGGAGCGAGCGCGCTTCGCCGAGATCGCCCGCCGGGCCGCCCAGGGAGGCCCCGCCGCGGGGCCCGACGACCTCCCGGTGCTGGGACCGGCCTTCTTGACCACCGAGCTGCGGAGTGCCTTCGCCCTGGGCTTCGCCCTCTACCTGCCCTTCCTGGTGATCGATCTGGTGATCGCCAACATGCTGGTGGCGCTGGGGCTCCAGCAGCTCCAGCCGACCCAGGTGAGCCTCCCCTTCAAGCTCCTCCTTTTTGTCGCCATCGACGGCTGGGGACTGCTGGCGCAGTCGCTGGTGGCGGGGTATCGACCGGGATAACAGCAAAGGCGCGCCGTGCCCCGAGCGGAAGAACTCAGCAGACCCCAGCCCCTCGCCCGCGGCGACCTGATCGCCGAGCGGTACACGCTGGTGCGCGAGCTGGGGCGGGGGGGGATGGCGGCGGTCTACCTGTGCCGCGACAGCGTCACCGGCGACCACGTGGCCATCAAGGTGCTGTTCTTCGAGAGCGCCGAGCAGACGGCGCGCTACGCCATCTGGTTCCACCAGGAGGCCCGCGCCCTGGCAGCGCTGGATCACCCGGCCATCGTCCGGGCCCGGGATTTCGGCTCCACCGCCGACGGATCGCCTTACCTGGTGATGGACGCCCTCGATGGTCGCTCCCTCCACGCCTGGAAGCAGTCCCTGGGCACGCTCCCCTGGCCGGTCACCTGGTCGGTGGTCGATCAGGTGCTGGCGGGGCTGGCGCATGCCCACGCCCGGCGCATCATCCACGGCGACCTCAAGCCGTCGAACATCATGCTCGACCCGAGGGACGGCGTGGAGCCCATCCGGGCCTACATCCTCGACCTCGGTCTGGCCTGGCTCCTCACCGACCACGTCGACCCCCGGCTGGTCGGCACCCAGATCGACGCCCCGGCCATGCCCCTCGGGGGCGGTACCCCCGGCTGGCTCGCCCCGGAGCAGATCCGCCACGCGACCCCCCACGTCGGCCCCCCGACGGACCTCTACGCGCTGGGCTGCATCCTCTTCGAGCTGCTCTCCGACCGGGAGGTCTTCGAGGGAACCACCGAGCAGATCCTCCGCGCCCACCGCGACCTCCCGCCCCCCGCCCCCCGCCTCAAGCCCGGCGTCCCCGAGGGCGTCGCCCCCTTCACCCAGCGCCTCCTCGCCAAGCGCCCCTGGCACCGCTTCCGCCTCGCCGCCGACGCCCGCGCCGCCTGGAAGCGCTTCCAGCCCCCGGGCCAGGTCCACTGGGCTCCCTCCCGCTCCTTCGAGCGGATCCACCCCACCGTCTCCCAGTCCCCCAAGACCCCTCCCGCCTCCCTCACCACCCCCACCAAGCACCTCGCCCCGGGCATCCTCGCGCTCCGCCCCTGCCCCCTGGTGGGCCGCGAGCGCGAGCGCTCCATCATGCTCGAGATGGTCGAGCGTATCGTCCGGGGCGACGGCCCGGCCCACCGCCTCCTCGTGCTCGAAGGCGAGGCCGGCGTCGGCAAGAGTCGCCTTTCCGAGTGGCTCTGCGAGCACACCCACGAGCACGGCCTCCTCATCCCGCTCCGGGCTCGCTACCAGCAGATCGCCTCTCCCTCCGACGGCCTACGTGGGGCCATACTGACCCACTACAACCTCCACGGCCAGTCGAGGGAGATGATCGAGGCGGCGCTGCTCAACGAGTGGGAGATCGGCAAGAACGACGACGAGGGGCGCACCTGGGTGGCGGCGACGGCGCAGTGGCTCCGGCCGCCAGCGCCGGACGAGCCGACGGAGGTGGGGCCGGCGGGCAAGCGGTTCGTGGTGGACAACCCGGACGTGGGGCACGCGATCGTGCGCCACGCCTTCTCCCGGATCGCCCAGGATCGCGGGCTGTGTGTGTGGCTGGACGACCTGCACCTGGCGTCGCAGGCGACCTTCGACGGGCTGGCGGCGCTGCGGCAGGATCTGGCGGGCGTGCGCTTCTTGCTCGTGGCGACGGCGAGGGCGGAGGCGATCGCCGTGGATCCGGAGGCGACGGAGCGGCTGGCCCGGCTGTGCGCGTCGTTCTCCTCGGTGCGGCTGCGGGTGGCGCCGCTGGACAAGGAGCAGGTGCGGAGGCTGCTCCAGAGCACGCTGCCGCTGGCCCCGGAGGCGGAGGAGGTCGTGGTGGCCCGGAGCCACGGCAACCCGCTCTTCGCGCTCCAGCTCGTCCACGCGTGGGCGGGCGGAGGACATTTCCAGCTCCGCGGCGGGCTCTACACCGTGAACCAGGCGGCGCTCCACGGCCACGCGGGGACCACCGCCGAGCTGTGGGAGGAGCGCCTCAAGGGGATCCCGGACGCCTTCCGCGGGGCGGCCTACGCTGCGGCGGCGCTGGGGACGGACATCCACATCGACCCTCTACGGCAGCTCCTCTTCACGCTGCCTCGACGCCGGGCGGACTCCACCAAACCACCGGACGTGGACGCCGCCATCGCGGCGCTCCACCGGGCGCAGATCCTGATCCACGAGCCGGGCAACCGCTTCCGGTGGGCGCATGCGCTGCTCCACGACCACACGATGGCGAAGCTGCGGGAGTCCGACAACGCGGCCCAGGTTTTCCGGCTGGCTGCGGACGCTCTGGTGTTCCACCCGGACGCCGGGACCGAGCGGATCGTGCGGCAGCGGGCGCAGATCCTGCTGCTGGCCGGCGAGCCGGAGATGGCTGCCGAGCAGGTGTTCCACTACGTCGAGGCGTCCTGGTCGAGGCTCCGGGACGCCGCCGCGGTGCGCGCGGTGCTGGGGCTCCTGGAGAACAAGCTCTCGGGGAGGCTCCTCGGGGTGTGGCGCCGCTGGAAGGCGGAAGTGGACCGGCAGGCGGGGCTCCTGGCGTCCGCCCGGGCGAACGCGCTGGCGGCGGAGCGCTACCTGGGCGGCGTGGGGGACGAGCTCCACCAGGCCCACTGCCTCCGGCTGCTGGGCCAGATCGCCTGCGACGAGGGGAGGCCCGCGGCGGGGCGCCCGCTGGTGGAGCAGGCCTACGCCCACTTCCTCGCCGCCGGAGACGACGTGGGGCGGGCCGAGTGTGAGTTCGTCCTCGGTCAGATCGAGTCGCTCCTCGGGCACTACGACACGGCCATCGAGCGGCTGGCCAACGCGGCGATGGGGTTCCAGGCCACCGGCGAGCTGCTGAGCCTGGCCCAGTGCACCATGGTGCGGGCCCGCTCGGAGATGGCCGCCGGCAGGCTCGCCGCCACCCAGCAGTACCTCACCGAGGCCAGGGCCGCCTTCGCCGAGCTGGGCTACGCGCTGGGGCTGGCCCAGGTGGACCTCGCCCTGGCCCAGGCCGCCCACAGCGCCAACCAGCACGTCCAGGCCCTGGAGCGCGCCCTGGTCACCAAGGCACGCTTCGAGGCGCTCAGCAGCGTGCGAGGCCGCACGGACAGCGCCCGCATCGCCGCCATGGCCGCCTTCGACCTCGGACGCTTCGAGGAGGCCCGCCGGCTCGCCGAAGAGGCCCGCCTCCTCGCCAGCGACGAGCAGCGCGTCGACCCCTGGGGCAAGGTGGAGGCCACGTCGCTCCTGGCCCGCGTCTGCCTGGCGAGCGGCGATCCGAAGGGGGCCAGCGCCTGGCTCCGGGAGGCCAGCGCGGTCAAGCTCGACGACGCGGAGCCCACCCAGCACCGGGAGCTCACCCAGGCGTGGCTCCACCTGGCCGAGCGGCGCTACGCCGAGGTCGTCACCGCGGTGGCCCGGGCCCGCCGCGCCTTCTCCGACCCGAGGCGCGCCGGCGACCACACCCCGCAGATCGTCGCGCGCCTGCTGGAGCTGGCCCGGAACACCCCCGCCGAACAACCCCTCCAGGTCTGGCACTCCGCCCTCCAGAAGCGCCTCTCCATCCCCCCTCCGCCTCGCCCCTGAGGCCCCCTCTTGGGCGCTGGGGCTGGCGAACGAGGAGATGGTTACCTGCGCGTCCGCACCTCGAAGTGCCTTGCATGCCGGTGGAAGCAGACATCGAACTCGAGGAAAAAGTTGACCTGCCCCAGAAGAACAGGAATCCCGTCGGCCCGTGTCCACGCAAACACGAGGCGTGCTGGTGGGAGCGCTCCGAGCTGAACCCGGAGAGCGACGATTCTGGCAGGTGAGGCCGCAAGGTTGCCGGAGAGCGTCACCGGGGAGGTCTGTGCATCCCATTCGAGACCGAGCGCCACGCCCACCCGTCAGGGCAACACATTCACCGCAGCGCCGGTGTCGAGCAGCGCCTGCTCCACCGCGACAAGGTCACCCACGATGAGGGAGATCGGCGCGTAGGGCATCATGCTTACCCCGGGCCTCGACACATCGCGATCAACGTACGGAAAGCGAACGAACTGGGTCATACCTCCGGCGCCTCGGCAAGGTACCTGAGCATCGCGGCTGCCGCCTCGTGGGCCTCGCACGGAGACCACACCTCCACCTCCGTAGGAACAACGATGTCCGACGCTTCCTCGCGAGCAAGACCCTCCACGAGGGCATGAACAAGACGGAGGCGATCCGCCCTGGGCAGGGCTGCTGCGCGTTCCAGGATCTCGGCGACCACGGTTGGCATCACAACCAACCATGCCGCACTGGATCCCTCCCTTCAACCATGACGTTGCACCGAGGAGGGTGGCCATGGCGCCCCGAGGTCAGCGAGTCCCTCCGAGTTCACCTCAAGTCCACGGCCTTGTTCACAAGTCCGGCCAGGCTTGGGGGGTATCCACGAGTACGGTTCCCGTCGACGAGGCAGCCGGGCTCAAGCCCGGCGCCGGAACGTATGCCTGAGGGCTACGCCAGGGAGAAGGCCGCTTTGGCGGCCTCGATTCGTGCCGAAGCGAGCCCTCGGAAGAGGGCTTCCCCTCCTCGTTTCCTTTCCCCCTCGTCCCGGCGCCGGGGTTCACCCCGGCGGCCTCGTCGGCGGGCCCGTGGTCGGCCTTCTGAACAAGGCCAAGTCCACGAGAGCCTGGCCCTCGGCGTTACCCGCGGGTGATCCGCACTCCGCCCTCCAACGACGCCTCTCCATCCCCCCTCCTCCTCGCCCCTGAACCCGGATTTAAGGTTCTTTAGAGCGGTTTTCGAGTTCGTCTGGGCAGCCGGGGTGAACCCCGGCGCCGGAACGTGTGTTTTGGGCAGCGAAGGGACAAAGGCCGTCTTCGCGGCCTCGCTACGTCGTCTCGCTTCGAGCCCTCGAAGGAGGGCTTTTTCCCTCCGTTTCCCCTGGCACTCGTCCCAGCGCCGGGGTTCACCCCGGCGTCGCCCTGGCCGCAAACCTCATGCGGAAGGGCAGGAGGAACCGCACCCACCCCCGGGCGAAGCGCTCCGCCGACAGCACCTCCGTCACCCCCCGCAGCCGCTCGTCCCGCAGCGTGGCCTCGACCACGTGACGCCCGTAGAAGGGGGAGTCCTCCAGGGTGTGGAGCAGCACAGGCTCCCGGGCGCCCCGGTCCGATGGCGCCACCACCGGCAGACCCCAGGCCCCCCGCCCCAGGGTCCGGGTGGCGAAGGAGGGCAGCGCCTCCCGGCGGCCATGGCCCAGGCAGAGCGCCACCGAGCGCGACGGGCCGACGAGGGGCTCCGTGTCGTAGACCAGCAGCGACTGCTCTCCCTGGTGGAAGCGCCCCCAGGTCCAGCGGCGGAACGCCGTCGTCAGCGGCGCATCCCCCGCGTTGGCGTCGTGGTACCCCTTGCCCCGCCAGCGCAGGCCCAGCTCCGGCACGTCGACCTCCAGGATGCCCTGGGGCAACAGCGGCCACCACAGGTGCTCGCCCCGGTCGTCGAGGGCGATGGGGGGCTCGTCTCCCCGGGATTCTCCCCGGAGCCGGATCGTCCCGCGGAGCCTCCGGGGCAAGGCGGGCCTCGGGAACGGCGAGGTCACCTCGTCGAAGGAGAGATGCAGCCCGTCACCGGAGCGCTCCAGCAGGGAAGACCCCACCGCCAGCGCCCCGCCGTCGCGGAACGAGGCGCGACCGTCGTGCTCGGCGAAGATCCAGGAGGAGGCCCCGCCGTCGAGGCGGTAGAGGGCCACGTTGAGGGCGACGTGGCGCCGCGGATCCCCCCGGAGCGCCTCGTAGCGCGGGGAGAACACCGACCCCACGAAGGCGATGGCCGTTACGCCGTAGCGCCCGCAGTCGCTGAGGCCGTCGACGTACCACCAGGCGTAGCCCCCGTCCGGGAGCGCGACGTCGCACCGAGGTCCGTGAGCAGCGTCTGCTCGGCGATCCGCGCCGAGAGCGCCACCATCGGCACCCCCGCCCCCGGGTGCGCGCTCCCGCCCACCGCGTAGAGCCCCGGGACCGAGGTCCGGCAGGACGGCCGCGCGAAGGCCGACAGCATCCCGTGGGAGGCCGGCCCGTAGAGCGCCCCCCCCGTCCCCGGGAACAGCCGCGCGAAGCCCGCCGGCGTCGTGGTCCGGTGGCCCCGGGGCGTGAGGTGCAGCCCCTGCTTGGACAGATGCTCCAGGATCTTCGATTCCCATGCGTTGACCTCGTGCTCGGGGAACGCCCCGGGCTCGTCGCCGGTGGCCGGCGCGTTGGACAAAATCAGCAGCCGCTCCGGGCCCGCAGGCACCCCCCCGTGGGGCCCCCGGTCCTGAGCGCAGACGTAGAGGGTGGGTTCCGACGGCATGGTGCGCCGCCCGAACAGCTCGGCAAACTCCCTCGGGTAGTCCGAGGAGAAGAAGACGTTGTGGTGGTCGAGCGGGAAGCCCCGGACCTCGTAGAGCCCCGTCATCACGAAGGCCGACAGCGACCGCACCACAGGGCGCGGAGCCTTGCTACCCAGCGGCCCCAGCAGCGACCTGAGGTGCGCCACGTCCCCGTTGGTCACCACCGCCGAGGCCCGCAGCTCCTCCCCCGAGCGCAGCCTCACCCCGCAGGCCCGACCCCGCTCCGTCAGGATGCCCGTAACCTCCTCGCCGGTGCGGATCTCCGCCCCCTGCCGCTCCGCCAGCCCACGCAGCGCTTTGCCCAGCTCCCTCATCCCTCCCCGCACCACCCACGCCCCCGCCTGCTCCACCGCCGCGATCACGTTCAGCGTCGCCGGTGCCTCGAAGGGCGACGACCCCACGTAGGTCGCGTAGCGCCCGAACAGCATCCGCAGCCGGGGCTCCCGGAAGAACGCCCCCACCGCGTCCCACAGGTTCCGCGTCGCGTCGATGCTCGCCAGCGCCCTCGCCTGCCGCAGCCCCTCCACCGACATCATGTCTGCCAGCCGGGGCAGGGGACGCCGCAAAAAGGGCTCCCTCACCGCCTCCAGGATGACGTCGCAGTGGCGCGAAAACCGCAGGAAAGCCTCCCCCTCCCGCGGGCCGAAGACCTCGGCGATGGCCCGTGCGCTCCGGTCTCGATCCCGGCAAAGGTCAAGAGTGACACCATCCGGCCAGGAGTGGCGGGCGAGGAGGTCGAGGGGCGCGAGGGAGACGTGGCGATCCAGGTCGTCGCCCAGCTCGCGGAAGAGCTCGTCGAAGACCCAGCGCATGGTGAGGACGGTGGGTCCGCCGTCGACCGAGACGCCAGGGGCCACCGGGATCGCCCGCATCTTGCCGCCGACCTGGGGTTCCTTCTCCAGGACGCGGACCGGGAACCCCCGGGAGGCGAGGCGGGCGGCGAGGGCGAGGCCCCCGACCCCCGCGCCGATGACGAGGAGGGGAGCCTGGTTGCTGGGGGTATCGGCGTGCACGATCCGTAGGATGCACGCTCCCGGGGGCAGGTTGCCCGGCCATCTGGCGGGGGCGGGGGCGGACGATGGTCCCTCGTCCACGCCGCGGGGTCAGGAGCACGAGCTCCGCCGGGGGGGCGGAGGAGCAACGACGGGCGCGGGCAGACGGGGGAGCACCCCTCCAGGGACGACCGCCCCGGCGCGGTCCTGACAGGAGGAGGGCTTGCGGTGCTCCTGCGCTCTGAGTAGAGCGAGCGCCCATGATGCACGTTCTTGTGACCGGGGGGGCCGGGTACATCGGCTCGACGCTGGTGCCGATGCTGCTTTCGCGAGGCCACCGGGTCACGGTGGTGGACAGGCTGTACTTCGGCGGGCAAACGCTGCCGGAGCACCCCTCGCTGCGGGTGGTGAAGGCGGACGTGCGGCGGGTGGATCCGCGGGTCTTCGAGGGGGTCGACGGGCTCATCGACCTGGCGGGGATCTCCAACGATCCGGCCTGCGAGCTGGACCCGGAGCTGACCCGCTCGGTCAACCTGGAAGGCTCGCGGCGCTGCCACCGGCTGGCGCAGGGGTCCGGGGTGGCGCGGGTGGTGTTCGCCTCCTCGTGCAGCGTCTACGGCCACGGCGAGGGGACGCAGCTCACGGAGACCTCGCCGCTCCACCCGGTTTCGCTCTACGCCCGGTGCAAGGCGGAGGTGGAGAGGTCGCTCCTGGAGCTGGGGCGGACCACCCCCATGACGGTGACGGCGCTCCGGTTCGCCACGGTCTTCGGCCTGGCGCCGCGCATGCGCTTCGACCTCGCGGTCAACGTGATGACCAAGAACGCCTACACCCAGCAGCGGATCGTCGTCGACGGCGGCGGCAAGCAGTGGCGTCCCTTCGTCCACGTGGCCGACGTGGCCGAGGCGCTGCTCCGCGCCCTGGAGGCCCCCGCCGACAAGGTCCGCGGCGAGGTGATCAACGTCGGGAACAACGGCAACAACGTGCGCATCCTCAACCTGGCCTACCGCATCCGGGACGCCATCCCCGGGACCCACCTGGACATCGCGGGCTCCGACCCGGATCTGCGGGACTACAACGTGAACTTCGACAAGATCGAGCGCGTCCTCGGCTGGACCCCCCAGCGCACCGTCGACGACGGGATCGCCGAGGTCCACCGGGCGCTCCGCGAGGGCCGCGTCGACCCCGACGACCGCCGCTTCTACACCCTCAAGCAGTACGTCTTCCTCGCGGAGGTCGAGCGCACCTTCCGCGAGGTCGCCATCGACGGCCAGGTGCTCTCGTGAGCCAGCGGAAGGTCGACTTCTACCGCCACGATCTCGGCGAGGCGGAGCTGGCCTCCCTCCGGGAGACGCTGGGCACCACCTTCCTCACCCTCGGCCCCCGGGTCGGCGTCTTCGAGCGCCGCCTCGGCGAGGCCCTCGGGGTGCCTCATGTGGTAGGGGTGTCGAGCTGTACCCTGGGGCTCCACATGGTGCTCCACGCGCTGGGGGTGGGCCCCGGGGACGAGGTGATCACCACGCCGATGTCGTTCATCTCCACGCCCAACGCGGCGCTCTACGTGGGGGCGACGCCGGTGTTCGCGGACGTGGATCCGGCGACCGGGGCCATCGACCCGGAGGACGTGGCCCGCAAGGTGACGGCGAGGACGAAGGCGATCCTGTGCGTGCACCTCTACGGGCAGATGTGCGACGTGCGGGCGCTGCGCTCCATCGCGGATGGCCGCGGGCTGCTGCTGATCGAGGACGCGGCCCACGGCTTCGAGGCGGAGCGGGACGGGCTGAGGCCCGGGGCGCTGGGGGACGCGGCGGTGTTCAGCTTCTACGCGACCAAGACGCTGACCAGCGGCGACGGCGGCGCGGTGGCCACCCGGCGCCCGGAGCTGGACGCGCGGCTTCGGAGGCTGCGCAACCACGGGGTCTCCAAGGACGCGGCCTCGCGCCACGGCGGGGCGTACCAGCACTGGGACATGATGGAGCTGGGCTTCAAGGGGGCGCTGACGGACATCGAGGCGTCGCTGCTTCTGCCGCAGCTCGACCGGGCGGAGGCGCGGCGGGCGAGCCGGCAGGCGGCGGTGGAGCGCTACGAGGCGCGGCTTCGGGGGGTCGCGGGCGTGGCGCTGATGCGCCGGGAAGGCAAGAGCGCCCACCACCTGTTCCCGGTGCTGGTGCCCCGGGGCCGCCGCGAGGAGGTGCTGACGAAGCTGGGTCAGGCGGGGATCGGGTGTGCGATCAACTACCGGGCGATCCACACGCTGACCTACTACCGCGAGCGCCTCCGGCTGCCGGAGGAGGCGCTCCCGGTCGCCGCGGACATCGGGGCGCGGACGATCTCGCTGCCGCTGTGGCCCGGGATCCCGAGCGAGGACGTGGATCACGTATGCGACCGGTTGATCGAGGCGGTGGCGTGAGCGAGGAGGAGGGCGGCGGGCCCCACTACAGCGTGGTGGTGCCCGTCTACAACGAGGAGGGCAACATCCGGCCCCTGGCGGAGCGGGTGTCGAAGGTGCTCGACCAGGTGGGCAAGCCCTACGAGATCGTCTTCGTCGACGACGGGAGCCGCGACCTCACGCCGACGCTGCTCCGGGCGCTGTGCCGGGAGCACCCGCGGGTGCGGGCGGTGCGCTTCACCCGCAACTACGGCCAGGAGGCGGCGGTGCAGGCGGGCTACCTCCACGCCCGGGGCCGCTGGATCTTGCAGATGGACGGCGACCTGCAGAACCCCCCCGAGGATATCCCCAAGCTGCTGGCCTTCGAGGGGCCCGACCTCGACATCGTCTACGGCGTCCGGAAGAACCGCAAGGATCCGCTCTTCCGCAGGGCCGCCTCCCGGGGGATGCGCTGGGTGATGCGCCGCATGGAGATCGAGCTGCCGGAGGACATCTCCACCTTCCGGCTGATGCGCGCCTCCACGGCGAAGCTGCTGGCCGAGCTCCCCGAGCGGAGCAAGTTCCTGTCGGCGCTCGCCTGCTGGGTAGGCGCCCGCTACACCGTCGTCGACGTGGGCCACGCCGCCCGCGCCAGCGGCCGCACCAAGTACAACCTCGCCAAGCTCATCAACAACACCTTCGACCTGGTGGTCGGCTTCTCGTCGAAGCCCCTCCGCTACGTGGGGATGCTGGGCCTCGGCTGCGCGGCGGTCGGCGCCCTCGTGGCGCTCCGGGCCGTGGTCTACAAGCTCGTCTGGGGCCAGACCGTCACCGGCTGGGTCTCCCTCATCTCCATCGTCGCCATCCTCGGCGGCGCCCAGCTCCTCGCCCTGTCGCTCATCGGCGAGTACATCGCCAGGATCTACGTCCAGGCCCAGGCCCGCCCCACCTTCCTCGTGGCCGAGGTCATCGACGGCGCCTCCCTCGCCCGAGCGGAAGATGTCAAAAAAGACCCTCAGGAGCTTCCCCATGCCTCCGCGTAAGATCGCCGTCGTCGGCTGCGGCTTCCCCCAGCTCGGCCTGCTGCGGGCGGCCCGGGGGCTCGGCCTCTCCATCGTGGGCCTGGACCTGAACCCGGAGGCGGTCGGCGTGCCGCTGGTCGATCGCTTCGAGCGGGCGTCCACCGGGGATCCGGAGGCCATCGCCGGGGCCATCGTCCGGGCCGGCGCGGACGCCATCACGACCACCGGATCGGAGCTGGCGCTGACCACGACGGCCCGGGTCGCCCTCCGGCTTGGGCTGCCCTTCTACGCGACGCCGGAGGTGATCTTCCGGTGCCAGGACAAGGGGGCGATGAGGGAGGCGTACCGGGGGGCGGGGCTCCCGGTGCCGAGGTTCCTCCACGCCCGGGGCCTGGACGAGGCGCGGGCCTTCGCCCTGGAGGTCGGCGCGCCGCTGGTGGTCAAGCCGGCCTTCGGGTGGGGGCAGCGGGGGGTCTCGCGGGTGGAGGATCCGGCGGCGCTCGGCGAGGCGTACCGGGCAGCGGAGGAGGTGAGCCACGGGGGGGCGGGCGTGGTGATCGAGGAGTTCCTGGCGGGGCACGAGCTGTCGGTGAACGGCTGGGTGGAGCAGGGAGAGCTGGTGGTTTACGGGGTGACCGACCGGGAGGTCTTCCCCGGGAGCAGGCCGCTGGGCGTGATGCGGAGCGAGGTGGCGCCGAGCCGCCTGGACACCGCGCTGGTGGAGGCGGGCGTGGAG
>CAZSDX010000183.1:0-11822 GCA_964605685.1 uncultured Polyangiaceae bacterium | reverse complement strand
ACAGCGGCGGGAGCGCGGGCGACACGGGCGTAGCCGGGCAGGGCGCGCAGGCCGGCAGCGGCGGCGCCCCTGGCCTCGACCTGGACGGAGACGGGTGGACCCAGCAGGACGGTGACTGCTGCGATACCCCGGACCAGTGCCCTTCCCCCCAGGAGGTCAACCCCGGCGCCTTCGAGGTGGGCGACAACGGGCTGGACGACAACTGCGACGGCCTCACCGACCAGGGAGACGCCCTGGCCTCCTGCGATGAAGGGCTCCCTTCCGCCGCGAGCGACGGGCTCGCCGCCGCCCGCGCCCTCGGCGTCTGCGCCCAGGCGACCGCCTCGGATCGCCGCTGGGGGCTGCTGGAGGCGACCCTCCTCCGGGCCGACGGCAGCCCCCTCGAAGACCTCCGCGCCCTCTCGCTGCGCCCCTCCTTCGGCGCGCTGGTACCGGCCCCCCTGGAGGGAGCCCGCCTGCTGGTGCTCTCTACCGGAATCGCCTCGGATGGTGTCCAAAAAGACCCTGGCCCGAACGGAGGAGCCCCCCTGGGCAGTAACGTGTCGGGGGTCCACGAGCCGTCGAGCGCGGTGAGCCTGGCGCAGCCCGGGGGAGCCGGCTCGGTGGCGGACTGGTTCGCCGCGGAGAGGCCGCCGCTCAAGCCCGGGAGCTCGCTGCCCCTGGTGGGGGGGTGCCCCGGGCAGAGCAGCGAGAGCGCGGCGGACTCGGTGGTGGTGGCGCTGAGGCTGCGAGCGCCGACCAACGCGCGCTCGTTCTCCTTCAGGACGCGCTTTGTGTCCGCCGAGTACCCGGAATTTGTCTGCACTTCTTACAGCGACCAGTACGTGGCGCTGCTCGGGGGGCCCGGGGCCGCGGAGCCTCCGCCGGACGGAAACCTGCTGATCTACAGGGACCAGGACGGCGTCGACTGGCCCCTGTCGCTGCCGTTGGCGCTGACGCCGCGGTTCACCGTCTGCGAGCCGGAGGCCACCAAGCCTGCATGCTGGAAGAGCAAGGTCCACCCGGACGCCTGCGGCGAGGGCGCGGTGGCGCTGGCGGGGACCGGCTTCGAGGTGCCCACCGGAAAACCCTGCGCCATCGGCGGCGCGACCGGGTGGTTCGTGGTCCGGGGGGCGGTCCACCCGGGCCAGGAGATCGCGCTACGGATCGCCCTGTGGGACGTGGGCGACGCGCTCTTCGATTCGTTGGCGCTGGTGGACGACTTCCGCTGGAGCACCGGGACGGCCACGGCGGGGGCTTTCCCGGAGTGACGCTACTCGGCGGCCTGACGGCCGCGGCGCGCCAGGATCTTCTGGCTCACCACCCGGGCCGCCCGCTCGTCGAACAGAAGCCCGTTGTGCCCCACGCCGTCCAGCTCCACCACCTCGCTCCCCGGGAACGCGGCGCTCCGGGGGGGCGTCACCAGGAGATCCTCCGAGGCGACCACGCTGGTGTGGGGGACGGCCACCGGGCGGGTCCGCAGCCGCGACAGCAGCGGCGAATCCGGGGCGATCTCCCTCAAAATAGGCGTCACCTTGCCCAGCGGCGACGGCAGCTTCTGCGCCGTCTCGGTGCCGTGGAACGGGCTCGCCAGGCTGATGATCTGCTCGACCCGACCGGCGCCGCCCAGCTCCTGGACGTAGTACCGGGCCACCACCCCGCCCAGGCTGTGGCCCACCAGATGGAGCCGCGCCCGCCGCGGCAAGGCCTCGCAGGAGCGCCGTAGCTCCGCCGCGAGCGAGGGCACCGTGCGGAACGGGTGGTACGTGAAGCTGGCGACGTGCTCGACCCCCTCGGAGCGCAGGTGCCGCTCCAGCGGCTCGAAGACCCCTGCGGTGGCGAGGAACCCGTGGAGCAGGAACACCACATCCACCGGCTCCCCGTGGGGCGTCAGGGGCACCCCCCTTGGCTTCAGCCCTCGGTGCAGCAGCGCCGACTGGCGCCGCAGGGCGGCCGCCTCGTTGAGTGCTGCCTTGAACAGATCGCGGGGCACGGCCCCGATTTAGGATCAACCCCGCCACGTCGTCGAGTTTCCTGCGGGCCTCCTCGCTCTTTTTTGCCGTGGGTCACCGTAGTACCGTGGCCTCATGCTGCGTCACCGGGCGCTCCGAGGGTGGATGAGCTTGCTCTTGGCGGGTTGGGGGGGGCTCGCCCTCTTGGCGGCCTGCCGTCGGCAAGACACCCCCGCCGAGCAACCTCCCCCCCCCACCGCGACCATCCCCACCGCGACCTCTCCTTCTGCCTCCCCCCCGCCTCCCCCGCCGCCTACCGCCGTCCAGCCTGCGCCCTACGCGCCTCTCTGCTCCCTCCCCGAGGGCACCTGCGCCTGGGCCCGCTGCGACATGGCCGTCGGTCGCTGCAAGTGGCCTTGCGGCAGCGACGCGGACTGCATCTCCGGCGCCCGCTGCGTCGGCCCGCCGGGGCTCGCCCAGTGCATCGGCGGGATGACGCCGCCCCCTTGATCCCTGGTAGCACCCTCACCCCGCCAGCCGCTGGGGACGGATCTCCTGGTGCAGCCAGTGATCCTCCGTCTGCACGTGCCCGGCCCTCACCCACTTGGCCAGGCTCCGCCCGAACGCCCCGTCCTCGAACTCCCCTGCCACCCGCGCCACCACGCCTTCCCGCGGGCCTCCGAACCTCGACGGCTCCCGGGAGAGATCGTCGGTTAGCTCCCGCAGCTCTCGCTCCGACGACACGCGCCCCCGGAACAGCACCGGCACCGTCGGCAGGCCGAGGAGCTGCGCTTGGAGCTCCACCATCCCCCACGACCACCACACCCCCCTCGCGTCGTCCCTCACCCCGAACACCATCGAGTACCCCGGCAGCCCCTCGTACTCGATCGAGTGCACCGCGTAGCAGTACTCGCAGAACACCGTCTGCCCCTCGCTCAGCCCCCCACGGATCCGCGCATGCGTCGCCTTCGCCAGATCGAAGCTCGGATGCGCCGGCGCCTTCGCATGCGACCTCGCGTACACCTGCCCCGCGGTGTAGGCCAGGTTGCTCCCGTCGCACTTCTCCGTCACCACCAGCTCCACCCCGACCAGCGAGGACACGTCCAGCAGCCGACGGTCGTCCGTGGTCCCCCCAGGAGACCAGGGAAAGTGCGGGGATCGGGGGTACTTGGCGGACATCTTCGGGCTCCCTCGGGCCCCTGACCGACGAGCCTCCCCCCGGAACCTGACCTCGCCTACCCTGGACCACCTCGGATCACTTTTCACGCAACTCCCCGGAACCCCGCCCGATGAGGGCCCGCAACCCGGTGCCCCGGGCACCCCTCAAGGAGTTCCGTTCGTGCGTCTTCCCTCCCGTTTCGCTCTCCTCGGCTCGCTGCTCTTCATCGCTTCCCTGCTCGGCTGCGCCCCTGTCGACCCCGGCGAACCGGCGCCTTCTGCCGTTGCATCGGCTCCCTCTCCTTCCCCGGGCCCTGCCCCCGCTGGTCCCTCGGCTCCTGCCGCGCCCGGCCCTGGATCCACGGATCCCGGCTGGAAGAACCTCGTCCGCGGGGCCGCCAGGCCCGGCCCCGTGGATTTCAGCGACCTCGGCGTGGCGGGCGTGGGCGGCTCCGAGCAAGGCGCCGCCGGGCAAGAGCAAGGCGCAGGAGCCGCCGGCCAGGACCAGGGCTCCGCTGGCCAGGATCAGGGCCCCCCCGAGGAAGAGCACCCTGCCGGGAGCGCAGGCGCCGGGAGCACAGGGACCAACAGCGGCGAGGAGCACGGCGAGCCACCGGACGGAGCAGGAGGCTCCACCCCGGAGGACAGCGACCACGCCGGCCAGGCAGGCCAGGGACCGGGAGAGCAGCCCGCCGAGCCAGCGTGCGAGGAAGGCGAGGTCCAGGGATGCTTCTCTGCGGGCCACCTGGCGGTCTGCCAGGCCGGGGGCTACTGGGGGGGTCAGGCTTGCCCCGTGGAAGCTCCTCTGTGTTTCCAGGGGATCTGCTGGGCCTCGCTCCCGGAAACCCCCGCTCCGTGAAGAAAATCGACCCCCTCCCCTTGAAACCTATCGGTCGATAACCTATCCCTCAACTTATCGACCGATAGGGAGGTCAAGATGTCCGAGGGAAAGAGCGTGCGCTGTCCTGGTTGCCGGGCGGAGGTGGTGGCGGTGCGTCCGGGGTGGCTGGCGAAGGCGTCGGTGCCGCTGGCCTGGGGGTACTGCGCGGTGATGGTGCTGGGGGGAGGGATGACGGGGCCGTTTCTGGTGATGCTGACGCCGTTCCTGATGCTGGCGGGGGCGAGCGTGATCCGGACGGCGCACGATCTGGCCTTCCGGGAGCCGCACTGCCCGGGGTGCGGGAAGATCCTGCTGGACGAGCCGGAGGGGACGACGGCGATGGAGCGGGCGACGACGAGCTGAGGTAGGCTCCGTGCCGCGTGCCGCCCCGAAGGAAAGCGACCATCGACGACGCCGAGCGCGACGCCCCGAGCCGGCGTGAGCAGATCCTGGAGGAGGGGCTGGCGCTGATCGCCGAGCGGGGGATCGCGGGGGCGTCGCTGAGGGAGCTGGCGAGGCGGGTGGGGGTGAGCCAGCCGAGCCTCTACCACCACTTCCCGACGAAGGAGGCGCTGGTGGAGCAGATCGTCCACCACGGGGCGAAGAGGATGGTGGAGAAGAGCATCCGGGGAGCGTTCCCGGAGCGGCTGGACGAGCTACCGCGGGTGATCGCCGACATCTGTCTGGACCTGTACGCGACGGAGCTGCACCCGAGGTACGTGCGTTTTCTGTTCGTGGTGAGCATCGAGCGACCCGCGCTGAGGCCGCTGGTGCAGCAGGTGTTCACCGAGATGATCCAGGGGGTGGCGTGGATGGCCCAGCCGTTCGCGGCCCGAGGGATCATCGATCAACGGGAGTGCATGCACCTCATCCAGATGCTGATCAACGCCTTCGGCTTCCCGCTGCTGGAGGAGCGAGCGCTGTGGGGCCTCCCGGAGCCCACCCCGGAGCTGCGTGCCTACCTGGACGGGGTGGTTGGCATGCTGGAGGGGATGATCCGGCAGCGGTGGCCGGAGCCCCCCGCCCCACCCCGGCAGGGGCCGAGCGGCTGAACCGCGCTCATTTCTTGAGCTTGAAGACCAGCTTCCCCTTCTTGGGGTCGGTCATGGAGATGGTGTTGTCATCCACCAGCTCGGTGGCGGGGGTGGCCTCGCCCTCCTTGATCTTCATGGCGCGCTTGCCGGTGTCCTTGCCGGCGACGGTGAAGACCACCTTCTTGCCCTCGAACTTGGGGTCCTTGATCGGGATCTTGTTGTAGATCACCTCCTTGTCCTTCTCCTTGCCGAAGGAGACCCAGAACCAGATCCCCTCCTTGTCGCCCTTCTCGTAGCGGATCCCCTCGTTCTCCTCCTCCGCCCGGGCGTCCTCCTCGCACTTCTTCTTCTCCTCGTCCTTCTTCTTCTTGGCGCAGGCGTCGGTGATCGCCTTCATCGCGTCCGGCGAGTCCGCCAGGGAGAACTGGAAGGTGGCGCCCGGGACGATGACGTCCTTGGCGGTCTTCGGCGGAGGCGCCGGCGGGGGCTCCTCCTTCTTGGGTTCCTCCTTGGGCTCCGCCTTGGGCTCTTCCTTCGCAGGGGCCGGGGTCGAGGCCACCGGAGGCGTCGAAGGCGCCGGCGGGGGGGCCGTCTTCGGATCGGGGGTCGTCTCGCCGCAGCCAAGAGGCGCAAAGGCAGCCGCACCGAGGGCCAGACCCAGAGAAATCACGGAAAATACGCGCATGAGTTCGTCTCCTTGGAGCAGGGGGTCTGATAAACCCCCTGCTCCCCCTCCGCAAGAGGGTCGAGCGGACAACAGGGCGACGGCGATGCGCTATAAGCGCGGGCATGAGAACGAGCGTGTTCTGGCCAGCGGCGGCGCTGGCGCTCCTGGCCTGCAAGGATCCCGGGGTCTCTCCGGATCCCTCCACGACCCAGCCCAAGGCGACCGCCGAGGGCAAGCCGGCGGCGATGGCGCGGCCAGCGAAGAGCCCGGAGCCCGCGGCGAAGCCCGAGAAGGCGCCGGAGGTGTTCCGGGCGCAGTTCACCACCACGAAGGGCAAATTCACCATCGAGGTGCACCGGGAGTGGTCGCCCAACGGGGCGGATCGCTTCCACGAGCTGATCACCAAGGGATTCTACGACGACACGCGGTTCTTCCGGGCGGTGGAGGGCTTCATGGTCCAGTTCGGGCTCCATGGCTCGCCGGAGGTGAACCGCAAGTGGCGCGCGGCCAACATCGAGGATGATCCGGTGAAGCAGTCGAACAAGCGAGGGTTTGTCTCCTTCGCCATGGCCGGCAAGGGCTCCCGGACCTCCCAGGTGTTCATCAACTACGTCGACAACGGGCGCCTGGACGGCATGGGGTTCTCGCCCTTCGGCCAGGTGGTCGAGGGGATGGAGGTCGTCGACAGCCTCTACAAGGGCTACGGCGAGGGGGCGCCCCGGGGCCAGGGGCCCGACCAGGGCCGCATCCAGATGGAGGGCAACGCCTACCTCGACAAGGACTTCCCCCAGCTCGACCGGATCCTCTCGGCGACGCTCGTCCCCGCGAAGTAGCCTGGGCTCCGGTGGTATGCTGCGGCCGTGCCTCCCTGGGTCCCTCGGGAATTTCTGGCGCTGGTCCACGACATCCAGCAAGGCAAACCGGCGAGCGTGACCGTCCGGGAGCTCGTCCGCTGGTTCGGCTTCCCGCGGCGAGGGAGCCAGGTCAACGCCTACATCCTCGACGCCATGCGGGCCCACGGGATCACCTGCACGCCGGCCTTTGACCTGGTCTTTGCGGACGACCTGGTGACCTTCTCCTCGCTCTCTCCGCCCCGCCCCCCCCCGCCCCCCGCTGCGCCTGTTCCGCCTGCTCCGCCCCGGGATGCTCCGGCCCCCATCGCGGAGCTCCAGCGGCTGGTCTCGACGCAGACCAACACGGCGAGGAGGGTGAACTCGCGCATCGACCTCATCGAGCGGATCGTCGTCTACTTGACCACGTCGATGCTCTGCACCCTCCGCGAGCAGAACGGAGGAGAACGGACCGATCCTCTGCGAGAGGTACTCCGCCCGCTGGTGCCCGACGATGCGGGGCCCGCCCAGGCGCTCTCCTTCGGTGCGTGGGTGGACCTCGCCCGCCGCCTCGCTGCCATGGGCCAGTCCTCTGCTCACCCTGTCCTGCGCGCCGGGGCCGCCTGCCGTGCGGGGAAGTCGGGGCCCCTCGCCACCGTGGAACGCGAGGTGGTCCCCCTGCGAAACCGCTTCCGGCACGGGACCAACCTCCCGGAGCCGGCGTACCGCGAGGTGGAACCCCTGCTGGAGACCGCGACAGGAGCGCTCCTGGAGGCCGCGCGGCCGCTGCTGGACCTCGACCTCATCTACGCCGAGGAGCTGGAGGCGCTCTCGAAGGGGTCCTTCCGCCACCGCCTCCGGGTGCTCCACGGCCACGGGGCGGCCTTCGAGGCGAGGGAGGTGGTGTTGAACGAGGCCCTGCGCAAGGGCTGGGCCTACCTGCTCGTCCCCGGGTACCCCGCGCTCCGGCTCGCTCCGGGGGTCTGGTGCGAACCGGACCAGGCCACCGAGGAGATCTCCGTCTACCTGTGCCGCTCCCTCGCCTTGGAGGAGGGCCAGATGGTCTCGGTGACCTCCCTGCGAGGCCAGCACCAGAAAAAGATCAAGCTGACCGGCTGAGCCTGTCAGAAAGGCATCGACGGGGGGATCATCCCCGCGATGGCGACTCAGCGCACGACAGAGAAAAACAGGTTTGTCCGGTGTTACGACCTCGATGTACAACGCAAGCGGCGGTCCCACCTGCGCGACCCGGCTCCGCACCAGATCGCAGCCCTGGGAGCGCTGGAGAGGTGGTTCCGCGAGCGCTCCCGGCGCGAGGAGTCCGGGGGCCTGCTGGTGCTCCCCACCGGCGGAGGAAAGACGTTCTGCGCGGTTCGATTCCTGTGCGAACACCCGCTCTCGGAGGGCTACAAGGTGCTCTGGCTGGCGCACACGCACCACCTCCTGGAGCAGGCCTTCGAGACCTTCCAGCCCACGTCGGAGGCCGCCACGCACCCGGGCGAGGTGGCCGCCATCCGGGAGCCGCGGGCGTCGCTCCAGGTGCGGGTGGTGTCCGGGATGCCTGGCCACGCGCGCGTCCCGTCCATCTCGGCCAGCGACGACGTGCTCATCGCCTCGCTCCAGTCGATCGCGGGAGCCTACCGCGACGATCATCCCAGCCTCCTCGAGTTCCTCAAGTCCGCCGGGGAGAAGCTCTTTGTTGTCTTCGACGAGGCGCACCACGCTCCGGCCCCCACCTACGCCCGCCTCGTGAGGGCGCTGCGCGCGAAGAAGAAGGGCGGGCTGTGCCTGCTCGGGCTGACGGCGACGCCAGTCTACGAAAACAAGCTACGGGCCGGGTGGCTGGCCCAGCTCTTCCCCCAGCATATCCTCTACCAGACGACCGCGAAGGATCTCATGGCGTCGGGGGTGCTCGCCCGCCCTGATCTGAGGCAGTTCGAGACGAAGATCGACGCGGAGGTCGACCCGTCGGACTTCGCCCGGTGGCAAGCGAGCTACGGGGATATCCCCGAGAAGCTCATCGATGAGCTGGCGAGGAACAGGGCGCGCAATGATTTCATCATCCAGCGCTACGTGGAGAACCGGAAAGAGTTCGGTAAGACGCTCATCTTCGCGGATCGGTGGTTCCAGTGCGAATACCTCTGCAAAGGGTTGAGGGAGAACGGGGTGAAGGCCGCCGCCGTCTACTCCCATGTGGACGCGTCCCCGTCGACCGCGGAAGAGAGGAACCGCCGGACAGCCGACGACAACACGAAGGCGATCCGCGCCTTCAAGGAGGGGAAGCTCGACGTGCTCGTCAACATCCGCATGCTGACCGAGGGGACGGACGTGCCGAGCGTCCAGACGGTCTTTTTGACGCGGCAGACCACGAGCCGGATCCTGCTCACGCAGATGGTGGGCCGGGCGCTCCGTGGCCCCGCCTTCGGCGGCACCGAAAAAGCCCACATCGTCTCCTTCATCGACAGCTGGAAACAGCTCATCAACTGGGCAGAATTCAGGATCGACGAGGGCGCCACCCAGGAGAGCGGCCCGACCCCGCGGAAGGCGCTCCCGGTCAAGCTGATCTCCGTCGAGCTGATCCGTCGGCTCGCCGCGCAGATGTACCGGCCGAGCAGCGATACCCCGGCGACGTTCCTCCAGACGTTGCCGGTGGGGTGGTACCGCCTCGAGCTGGAGGTCCAGGTCGGAGGGGAGGCGGCCCAGCGAGGGGACGAGGTGGAGCACCTCGAACTCCTGGTTCTCGTCTACGACTCCGCCAAACTCGGCTTCGAGAGGCTGATCAAGCTCCTCCAGCGGGAGAATCTCGAAGACCTCGCGGAACCCTCTGCGGATCTTGAATCTTGCAGGGACCGGGTCGAGCGCTGGGTGCGCAAGATCTTCGGAGATACCGCCGATCACATCGGGGGGGATCTGGTACGGGACACCTTCCACATCGCGCGCCACATCGCCCAGTCCCCCACCGGCGAGCCGCCCACGTTCTTTCCCTTCGAGGATCGCAAGCGGCACGATCTCGATGAGCTGGCCCGCTCGATCTACGAGCGAAACATCGGGCAAAGGGACCTCGGTCGTATCTTGCAGGCCGAGTACGAGAGGGCGGACCGCTACTGGAGGGCCCTGTTCCCCGGATTCGACCTGTTCCGTATCCAGTACGACCAGGTCGCCCGCCGCGTCGAGCAACGGGTCCAGAACGGGAGCGATCCGGCACCGCTCGACCTGTCCGCGGGGGTCTCGATGCCGGAGGATCACCAGCCACGCGAGGCCCCCGAGGAGACGAAGCTCGCGGCAAAGGAGCGGGACGGCTGGCGCTGCCTCTGCTGCGGAAGCACGAAGCACCTCGAAGTCGATCACATCATCCCTGTCCACCACGGAGGCGACCACGGTCTCGAGAACCTCCAGACGCTCTGCAGACGGTGCCACAAGGACAAAGGACTGAACGATGAGAACTTCCGCAAGACATCGACCAGCCTGGCCCAGCCTCACGCTGACTTTTCCCCCCGCATCCTGCCCGGCGACCCCGGGAATCGAGAGCAGTGGGCGCGCTGCCTCCGGGTGACGCTGAACCACTACTTCCGGTGCGCCGCGGTCAGCAAGGTCGAGATCGGAGCGCGCGGAGATCGCTTCTACGAGTGGTTCGTCACCCTCAACCCCGGCAACGACCCGGCCCTCCTTCGGCCACACCTCGACGGGCTGCTCAAACTTGTGCGCGAGAGGCGGCTCTCCGCGAAGGTCGGAGCCCCCAACGCGATCACCGTGGAGTGCGCGGATGGCTCCGGTCGACGGCTGTCCGCGGGGAGCCCGGAGCAGAGCTCCCCGCTCGATGACCCGGAGGAGCCCGAGGTCGTGGAGGTGAAGCAACCCCCCAGGAAGAAAAAGGGAAACACCTCCGGTGCCCTCCTCGCCCCGAAGCCGCGCGAGTTCTCCGTCCTCAAGAAGATACCCCGCAGCATCCTCAGGAAGACACCTCGCAAGAAGCCGCGGTGAACCGCCTCAGATCCCGCAGGTGCCCTTGCGCTTCTTGAGGGGAAATACCCCGAAGATCGCCCCCTCCCCCTGCTCCCCCTGCGCTGCCGCCGCCCGCAGCAGTCGCACCTCCGCGTCCCCGCTCTCCATCAGCGACAGGATCACCACCACCGCGGACCCCTCGCTGGCCGGCGTGGCGGCGTAGATCAGGTTCCGCCGCCGTCCTTCCCCGAACTCCAGGGTCGAGAGCGGATCGTGGAAGAGCTGCGGCACCGCCTGCAACGGAGCGTCCTTCAGCAACCCGTCGCTGGTGCTCACCCTCCCGGGGCTGCTGTCCAGCGCGTTCGCGTCGAAGGTCAGCCGCATCTGCACCGACGGGCTCAGCCCCGCCCGCACAAACGGCCCCTGGATCACGCTGCCGCAGTAGCTCTCGTCCGCCGCCGTGCTGTAGCTCTCGATGTCCTTGCACGCGACGAGGAGCAGCGCCGCACCCCAGAACCACCCCGCTCTCAAGGAGCCCCCCCGAGGCGAGCCGCCAGATCCCGGAGCGATGGTTCAGGGTCATTTTTGACCTGATCCAGCACCGAGGCCAGCCCCGGAGCCTTCGCGGAGGCGAGCGCCCGGAGGCTGGCCTCGCGGACCGTGGAGAAGGGGTCGGAGGTGGCCGCCTTGCCCAGCGCCTGGAAGGCGAGGTCGGGGGAGGCTCCCTCGCGGCGAAGGAGCGACCCCAGGACCTCGGCGCTGGCGGCGCGGAGCGACCAGGAAGGCGAGGAGGCGAGGAGGCGGGCCACCGGGGGGAGCGCCCGGACGCCCGGGGTGGAGGCCACGGCGGCCAGGGCGGCGCGGACGACGGACTCGTCGCTGTCCTGGAGGGCCTCGATGAGGGCGGTGGAGGCGGCGTCCTCGGGGCTCCCTTCGAGGATCCGGAGCGCCCGGATCTTCAGGGCCGCGGAGGGGTGACGGACGAGGGCCGCGAAGGCAGGGATGACCGCCTTGCGGATCGCAGCAGCGCTTTTTTCTGCGGCGGCGCGCTCGGCCTCGGGGAGCCCGTCAAGGCCATCGGTGAATGGCGCGAAGCCGGCGGTGGAGCCGGTCAGAAGCGCGTCGGCGACCCGGATGGCCTGCTCGGGGGAAGCGGCGGCGGAGGCAGCGGCGCGGGCCAGGTCGGGCTCCAGGGCGACGAGGGCGCGGGCGCGCTCCGCCGGGGAGAACCCCCCCGGGAGCATCCCTTCGAGGACGGCACGGAGCTCGACGGCGCCCTGGGGGACCGGGAGCAGCTCGCGAGGGCGAGGGGAGGTGGTGGGCTGCAAGGCGACCAGGACCGCAGCGGCAGCCCTGCGCTCGGTCTCGTGCTCGGAGAAG
>CAZSDX010000182.1:0-11826 GCA_964605685.1 uncultured Polyangiaceae bacterium | reverse complement strand
CACCGGCGCCCTGGCCCGCGCCGCCGCCCTGGCTCGCGCCTCCGTTACCGCCGGCGCTCTGGCCACCGATCCCTGCGGTGCCGGAGCCCCCGGCGCCGGCGGCGCCTCCCTGCCCGGACCCGGACTTGACGCAGTAGCCACCGATGCAATCGAGGCCGCCGGGGCAGTTGGAGAACTCGCCCTGGATGGTGCATTTCTGGGCACACTGGCCGGCGATGCACTTGGACTCCCCGGGGCAAGGGTCGGGAGCGTCGGCGACGCCATCGCAATCGTTGTCCTTACCGTCGCAGATCTCCGCCTGGGGGCCCACCGCGCCGAGGCACTGGAAGGTGCCGCCGAGGCAGACGGTCTTTCCGGGCTTGCACTCGCCCTGGAGAGGGAGCGTGAGGCCGTCGGGGGGGCAAGGCTCGCCGACACCGGGGAGGGTCAGGGGCCCCTCGCCGTCCGGATCCTCGTCGGCGACGCCGTTGCAGTTGTTATCCAGACCGTCACACACCTCGTCGGTGGGACCTACCGGGTCCTCGCAGTTGAGCTTGCCGTCGACGCAGACGGTCTTACCCTGGCTGCACTCGCCGACGTTGGTGCCGCAGGGCTGCCCGGCGTCGGTGGGGTCGTCGTCGATGAGGCCGTTGCAGTCGTCGTCCAGCCCGTTGCACACCTCGGGGGTGCCTGCGCCCCCGGCGGTCTCGCAGATCAGCTTGCCGCTCTTGCAGGCGGACACACCGGCGCCGCACTCGGCGCCGCCGCAGGGGACGCCGACCCCGGGGAGCTGGTCCGCGTTCTCGTCGACGAAGCCGTTGCAGTTGTTATCCAGGCCGTCGCAGATCTCGTCGGTGGGGCCGACGGCGCCCTCGCAGACCAGCTCGTTGCTGGTGGGGTCACCGGGGACCTTGGGCTTGCAGACGAGGGTACCGGGCTCGCAGGCGCCGATGCTGTTGCCGCAGAGCGCGCCGGCGTCCACCGGGTTGTCGTCGATGGCGCCGTTGCAGTCGTCGTCCACGCCGTTGCACACCTCGGGGGAAGGCAAGGTGAAGCCGATGCAGACCTTGGCGCCGCCGATGCAGAGCTCGGCGCCGGAGGTGCAGACGTTGACCCCCGGGGGGGCGCACTTGGCGAGGAGGTCGACGGGGTCGTTGTCGATCTGTCCGTCGCAGTCGTTGTCCTTGCCGTCGCAGAGCTCGGGTTTGGGCCCCTGGTAGCCGGAGCAGGAGAGGACGCCGTTGTTGCAGACGGAGGTGCCGGCCTTGCATTCCCCGTCGGTGGGGTCGTTGCCCGAGGGGGTGCAGGGGACGCCGGTGTCGGTGAGGTTATCGTCGACGAGGCCGTTGCAGTCGTCGTCGATCCCGTTGCAGATCTCCGGCTGGGGGCCCGTCTGGGGGACGCAGGTGGGGACGCCGACGACGCACTGGGTGGAGGCGCTGCAGGCCCCCTGCTGCGGCGGGCAGGCGTTGGGGAGGTTGTTGAGGTTCTCGTCGACGGTGCCGTTGCAGTTGTTGTCCTTGCCGTCGCACACCTCGGCGGAGGGGAGGATCGAGCCTTCGCACACGGTGGTCTTGTCGCCGGGGCCGGTGCTGGCACAGACGGTCTTGCCGGCCTTGCACTCGCCCTTGCCGAGGGTGTTGGCGGGGCCGGTGTAGCAGTCCCCGCCGACATCGGTGGGGTCGTTGTCGATGAGGCCGTCGCAGTTGTTGTCGAGGCCGTCGCAGATCTCCGCGGAGGGGGTGCAGGGCACCACCAGGCCCTGCACCAGGATCAGCATGTCCTCGAAGTCGTTGTCGCCGCCTCGGTAGAGGTCCTCGAAGCCGAAGTAGAAGTCGTCGAGGCGCTTGCCGGACGCGTTGGTGCGCTTGGTCTGGTAGACCAGGTGGTGGACGTAGTTCCCGTCGCCATTGATCGCCTTCTCCGTGTAGTAGATACGACCGACGCAGGCGGCATTGGCAGGGTTTCCGCAATTGTTGCCACTCCCACAAGGCCCCGGCATGCCCTGGGGGGTGACCAGGAAGAAGCCAATGGGTCCCCCCTTGTAGCGCCCGGCGAGGAATTCGGCCTCGAAGTCCACCGTGGCCTGGGAATTGGCCGCCGGCGTGGGCTCGTAGTTGGTCGGGGAGCAGGTGAGGACCGGGTGGAGGTTGTTGAGGTTGGAGAGGTCGTCGCCAACGTTGTACCAGCCGAAGGTGTTCTCGTAGCCGGCGCCCTCCAGCAGGTCGATGAAGGTGACCTGGTTGAACTTGTTGTTGGTCTTGGGCACCGCGAAGACCTGGGGCACCTCCGCCGCGTCGAAGATCGGGTCGATGGGCCCCTTGGGCCCCGCCCCGGCCACCGTCGGCGGCGTCGCGGTGTTGGTGTAGGGAGCCCCGTTCTCCCCCTTGTTGAGGCCAGGGACGATGTTGTTCGTCTGGGGGCAGATGACCCCGTTGATCTGGAGGACGATGGCCCCGGCGTCCCGGGGGACAAGCAAGGTTCCCAGGAGCGCGAGCCCGAGGACAGGCAAGGCAGAAGTATGGCGCATGGTGCCAGTGTATGCGAGTCCCCCGGGGTACGGAACTCTCCCCTTTCGGGTCCGCTTTCTTCCTGGCTAATCTGCGGGCCGTGAAGCACGACGCCGAATCCAGGCGCCAGTGGATCCTGCCCATGTTGCTGCTGGGGGGCTCGTCGCTGGCGATCTTCGCGGTCCTTTTTACCCTGGATCATTTCTACACCGGCCACGGTCCCTACAAGGATCCCAGGAACCTCTCGGAGCGCTACTTCGGCTTCGATCCGGACAAGATCGCCGACGCGGTGAGCGCGCTGAGCGGGATGATCGCCGCGGTGCTGGGCATCGTGCTCACGGTGGTGAGCATCGTGGTGCAGCTCTCGGCGGAGCGGTACACCGGCGTCGCCAAGATGTTCTTCCGGGACAGGACCAACCTGGGCGTCCTGAGCTTCTACGTCATCTCCTGCGTCTGCGGCATCTGGTTCAGCGTCTCGCTCCGGGACGAGTGGGTCCCTCGGCTGACGCTGCTGGCGGTGATGTCCTCCACCACGGCGGGCCTGGTGCTGATGGCCCCCTACTTCGCCTACGTCTTCCGCTTCCTGGAGCCCGCGAACATCATCCACCGCATCTCCACGGAGGCCGTCGACATCGCCCGCGCCGGCACCCGCGAGGGCGACCCGGAGGCGCAGGCGGATCTCCAGGACGCGACCCTCTCGGCCATGGAAGAGCTGACCGACATCTGCAGCAACTCCATCTCGGGCAAGGACAAGATCATCGCCAGCAACGCCGTCGACGCCCTCAAGGATTTCGCCCTCACCTACCTGACGCTGAAGCACGACGCCCGGGAGGGCTGGTTCATCATCGGCCGGGGGCTGCGGAAGAACCCGGACTTCGTCGCCATGGACCCGGAGTCGCTCGGCGACCTGGAGACCCGCCGTACCTGGGTGGAGTGGAAGGTGATGCGCCAGTACCTCGGCATCTACAACGAGGCGCTGGCCAGCATGCGGGACATCAATTACCTGATCGCCATCAACACCCGGTACCTGGGCGAGGCCGCGGTCAAGGACAACGACGGCGAGCTGATCACCCTCGTGCTCCGCTACATGAATTCCTACCTCCGGGCGACCCTCAACGCCCGGGACGTGCGCACCGCCTACAACATCCTCAACCAGTACCGCCTGCTGGTCGAGTCCATGATCCGCTGCGAGCGGCATGACCACGCCGTCGCCGCCGTCGGCCACATGAAGTACTACGGCCACACCAGCTTCCAGATGAACCTGGCCTTCGTCGCCGAGACCGTCGCCTACGACATCAGCGCGATCTGCTCGCTGGCCCACGAGCTGCGCTCCCCCCAGGAGGACGCGCTGCTGCGCCTCTTCCTCGACCTGGACCTGCCCGCCAGCGAGCGCGAGAAGGAGCAGGGGCTCAAGGGCGTGCGCAAGGCCCAGGTCAAGCTCGCCGCGTACTACATGATCGCCGGCGACGCGGAGAAGGCCCAGCGGATCCGGGAAGACATGGCCGCCGAGCCCCTCGACCGGCTGCTGGCCATCCGCCACGAGCTGGAGCGGGTCACCTCCAAGGATTTCTGGGAGATCATCGACCGCGGGCGGAACTTCGAGTTCATGCCCCTGGAGCAGCGCGTCGCCATGCGGGCCTTCTTCGACCAGCTCGGCGCCACCCCGAAGAAGGGGTAAGGGGAGCAGCTCGCGGAGGGGAGCACCGGCGCCGGGGTGGGGGTCCTCCTTGAGGCCCATCAGCACCCGGATGGTGGGGGCGACGTCGGCGAGCCGACGCTCGGTGGTGGCCTTGACCAGACCACGGCGCGGGATACCGGCGCCGGCGGCGGCGATCCATACGCGGCGAGACTCGGGGTACGCAGGCCCGTGGTGCTCGAAGGACTGGCTGCCGCGGCCGTGGTCGGTGGTGACGATCACGGTGGTGGCGGCGCCCTGCTCGCCCCACTGTTCCAGGATCAGGAAGAGCTGGCCCAGGAAGGCGTCCTCCTGGCGGATGGCGTTCTGGTAGGCCCGGTAGTCGTCCCGGTGGCCATACTCGTCGGCGTCGCCCAGCCCGACGTAGAAGAAGCGAGGCCGCTTCGCCTGGAGGTAGCGCAAGGCAAGGGCGGCGGTGATCCAGTCGGGGCGGTAGTCCTCGTAGCCCGGGAAGGGGTCGCGGGGCCTGCTGCTGGCGAGGAGCTGCTTGCTCTCCTCGTCGACGGCGATCTTGTCCCGGGTAATGCCGTGGCCCCGGCCGAAGGACATGGGGAAGCCCGTGGGGTCGTTGGTAGCGGCGCGATCGAGGAGCTCCCAGGAGGCAACGGCGGCCACGCTGTGGTACCCGCCGCCGGGGGCGCGGCGCACCTGGTCGAGGATCGTGGGGAGCCTGGTCGCAGGGCATCGGTTGGAGACGCAGAGCTCCTCCTTGCGCCCGGAGAGCAGCTCCAGGTAGCCAGGGAGGGAGAGCGCCGCCGGGGTGGTCTGGGGTGGAGGCCCCTGATCCGGCGCGCCCAGCACGGCCCCCCGGTCGACGAAGCGCGCATGGAAGTTGGGCAGGAGCTGGCGGGCCGTGAGGATCTCGCTCTCGGGCAACCTGGCGCGGGCGGCCTGCTCCGGATCCGTCCCCTGGAAGACCTCCTGCCACCGGACGCCGTCCAGGGTCACCAGGATCACCGAGGGATGGATCGGCGCAGGAGCCCCGGCTCCGGCAGGGTCATGGGCGGACGGCTCCTCCAAGGGTGGAGGGACCTGGGCCCGGGCCATGCCGGCCAGCAGCAGGAGCGCCGCCCCGATCTCGGCGCGCCAGCGCACCCACCCGGCGCTCACGGGTCACCTCGTCGGACCAGGGTCGGGGAAGATCGGAGGAGCATCTGTGTTCAGTTGGATCGCATGCGGGCCAGGGTGGTGCGGGCGGCCTCCAGCTCGCCCGCCAGGGAGAGCGCCATGGCAGGGCGCGCCTGCTGGATCCGGTCCACGAAGGCCTCCAGGTAACGCCTGGCTTCGTCCCACCGCCGGAGCTGAAAGGCAAGCTGCCCCAGGACAAAGCGCCCGTAGCCCTGGCCACAGGGGGCCTGCTCCAGCCGCTCGAAGAGCTCGGGGGCCTCCGGGGCCGGCTCGCCCCGGGCGAGGCGTGCCAGGGCGGCGTGGGCCTGGTAGAGGGGCTTGTCGGTGGTGCCCCAGCGGGCGGCGCGCTCCAGGCACCCGATGGCCTCCACGTGGCGGTTGAGCAGCAGCAGCAGGCTGCCGAGGGTCCAGAGGTGGAAGGCCCGGCGGGAGGCGGGGCCGCGGCGGGCCGCCAGCCGGAGGTGGCCGATGGCCTCCTCGTCCAGGTCAAGTCCGACACAGGCGCGGGCGGCGTCCTGGTGGAGCACGTCGACCATGATGCCAAGCTCCAGGGCCTGGAGCGCCACCTCGCGGGCCTTGCGGAAGCGGCGGGTCTCGTAGTGCGCCATGTAGAGCTGGCGGAGCAGCATGGCGTGGGTGGTGCGCTCCAGGGGGGCCCGGATCGCCAGGCCGAGGCGCGCGTATTTGGCCCGCAGCGCGGGGGAACGTGCGTTGAGCGCCCTGGCGAGGTAATCCTCGGGCGTCAACGCGCTCTTGGTCCGCCCCTTGGGTGCTGGGGTGGGGGCGACGCTTGATCGGGCCACGAACAAAAGTGTAGCGAGCCGCACCCGGAAAGATCCAAATTTCGGGGGAACACCGCCCCCCAGCCCGGGAACGACCCCCCAGCCTGTCACCGTCATCGAAAGTCTCCTGGATGAACCCTGCCCTCCCCTACCGAATCGCCATCTTCCTCTCGTTCGCCGCGCTCTCCGGCGCCTGCGGTCACCCGGCCACCCAGCAGGAGTGCGAGGAGATCCTCGACAAGGTGGTGGAGCTGGAGCTGAAGGGGCAGTACGTCAACGACCCGGCCACGCTGGAGCAGCGAAAGAAGACCGCCCGGGAGGCCAAGGCGAAGGAGCTGCTCCCCCGGTGCACCGGGCGCAAGATCACCGCGGAGGCGATGGCCTGCATCCGGCAAGCCCGGAGCTACGACGAGATCGACAACCGTTGCCTCCGGTGAGCGCGCGCCTCCTCTTCGCGGTCCTGGTGCTGGCGTCGCTGGCGGGGTGCTCCCGGGGGCGCCCGGTCAACCGCGACGAGTGCAGCCAGCTCCTGGAGCGGTACGCCGATCAGCTTGCGCGCAACGAGCGCCCCGGGCTCCCCGCCTCCGAGCACCAGCGGCTGCTGGCGGAGATCCGGGCGGCCGCGTCGAGCCACCGCGCCTTCCTGGCCTGCACCGACGAGGTCTCCCGGGAGCAGATGGACTGCGCCTTGGCCGCCTTCCACCCGGACGAGATCGAGCGCTGCCTGATTCCGGTTCCCTGAGCGCGTTCAAGGGGCCTGTTCGGCGAGCTCTCCCTGGAGGGTGTCGAAGAGCGCCAGCAGCCCCTTGCTCTCCGGCGCCTTGCCCGCGCAGCGGAGCGTCATCCGGTGGCGCCCCCTGGCAAGGTGAACGGGGGCGCTCTTGGCGCTGCTCGCCCGCTCGTAGCGAGGGCTGTAGCCCTCCCAGGCGGGGAGCGGCTGGCCGTCGACGAGGATCTCGTAGCGTCCCATGACGGGGCCGCGGATCCCCTGGACCGAGAGGCGATAGGCGCCGGGCTCGATCACGTCGAAGGCCAGGTCGGCAGCGGCTCCCTCGGCGGCGGCGTGGACCCCGAGGGCCTCCCCCCCGCTGGACTCGACATGGACGGATTTTTCCGTCTCGACGCGCTTGAGGGCGAGGCCCGAAGGCCAGAGGAGGGAAGGCCAGGCCAGCTCCAGCTCGACGTGGAGCCCCGGGGTCAACGGAGGCAGATCGAGAGGGACGAGACCCTGGGGGGTCGCGGCGAAGACCTTCCAGGTCGGATGAGCGCGGCGCAGCTCGATCTGGCCTGCTCGGTCGTCTTGCCCCACGTGGCGTATCCCCTGGTCGCGCCAGGGATCCATCGCCGCGATGACGCCGAAGTGATCCCCCGAGATCACGATGGCGTCGCGGACCTGGCCCGCCTGGGCGTGGATGTCGGGGCGCCCCGCCTGGTGCTGCTTCACGTGCCACCGGGAGCGTCGCCAGCGCTCGATCTGCGTCACCGACGAGACCAGCAACAGCGCCAGGAGCGCTCCCCCCACCGCGTGGTCCTTGTCCAGACGCCCCTGCGCTCGCCGGGACAGGTGGGCAAGCATCCGGGCGACGAGGATGTACGCCGCCGGGGCCACGGGGAAGAGGTGCCGGGCGCCGTAGATGGGGGCGTTTCCGTAGTAAAATAGCAGGTACGCCAGGGAGAGGCCCACCCACCAGACCCCCAGCCAGAGGGCCTCGGCGGAGGGTGCCACCAGCAGCGAGGCGAGGCCGAGCAGCACCAGCGGGCCGTAACCTACCAGGTCGTCGCCGAGGACGGCGGCGCGCTCGCTGCCGATTCGCAGGGCGTCGTCCAGGGTGTAGCCGTCCGGGCCAAAGGAGGCGCGCTCCGGAGGGTGCTCGACCTTGCAGCCCACGTCAGGGCCGAAGCCGAGGCGGTGGCAGGTGGGGGGGTGATCCGACCGGAGGAAGAACTCGGACTGGGAAGGGCGCGTCCAGTGGCCCGTTGCCGCTTTCTGCTGCACCAGCACAAGCCCCACGAAGGGCGCCGCCGCCAGCGCGGCGGCGGCGAGGGCCGCGAGCAGGCGGCGATCCCGGGTCGTCCAGGCGAGCCAGGAGGCCACGGCGGCGAGGAGGGAGAAGAGCACCAGTCCGTCGAGGAGCCGCGCGCTGAACGCCCACCCCACGCAGACCCCCGCCAACAGCCCCCAGCCCGGAGACGGACTCCGCCGCCACCGGAGCGCCGCCGTCAACGCCACCGCCGCCAGCAGCCCGACGAAGGCGTGGGAGAGCAGGTCAGCGGTCTCGATGGCGCGGGCGTAGCAGGGGAGCGGCAGGACAAGAGAGGCCCTCGCGGTCCACTCGTCCTCGGCGGCGGCGCGGGCCAGGGCGTACTGGGCCACCACCAGCGCCGCAGCGGTGAGCGGACCGGAGAGCATCGCCGCGTCGAGGCGGGCAAAGGGGGCAAGGAAGAGGGGATAGCCGGGGGGAAAGACGCCGTAGAGCAGGCCGTCGGGGCCCTCGAAGAGGAAGCGAGAGGACTGGTAGAGGCCCGGGGCCTCCAGGGGGATGCCAAGGGAGCCGTGCCCCATCGCTCGCCCCTGGAGGAGGTAGACCGCACAGTCGAGGGCGAGGGTCTTTCCCCCCAGCATCCGGAAGGCAAACCAGAGGGAGATCCCCGCGCTCAGCGCCGCCACCGCCCCGACGAAGACCGGCGTCGAGGGGCGCAGCAAGGCAGCGCGGAGCCACCGGGAAGGCCCCGGAAGCGCCACCGCCACAGCGCAGGCGAGCGCAGTCGCCAGGAGGCCGCCGCGGCCGAAGGAGCTGGCGCCGATCGCCAGGATCGACGGATAGAAGAGCACCAGCCACAGGCCGAAGAGGACGCCTCCGGCGACGCGCAGGGAGGTAGGCGATCCACTCACCGCGCGGTAGCCTCCCGGCGGAGCACGAACACCGCCGGGAGCAGGGCGGCGTAGCAGCAGGCGGACACCACAAAGAGGGTACGGAGGCCAAATTCCAGAGCGATCATCACCGCAGCACTGCTGGCGATGACGCCGCCAACGCCGTTGATCCCCCAGAGCCAGGGGGTCTCCTCCTCGCTGGTGGCGCGCACCAGGCGGATGCCGGTGGGGAAGGCCATGCCGAGGAGCAGGCCCAGCCCGGCGGTGAAGGCCACGGCGAAGAGGATTCGGGTGCGCAGCGGGAGGATCTGTACCGAGGGCGCCAGCGCAGGCAGCCCCCAGCCGACCCCGAGGAGTGCGGCGACCAGGGCCGCGGGGAGCAGGTAGCAGCCAGGAGACGTGTGGAGGGGGAGCCGGTCGCTCAGGAGCGAGCCCGCTCCGGCGGCGGCCACCAGGCTGGCCAGCACGACGATCAGGCTGTAGGTCGGGTGGCCGAGCACCAGCGACAGCCGCTGGAGCAGCCCCACCTCGCAGAGCATGAAGCCCACGCCGATCATGGCGAAGTAGACCAGCCCTGCCCCCAGCGCCGGACCCACCCGGCCCGCGGGCTTGGCCTTGCGCCACAGCGGCAGCGCGATGGCTGCCACCGCCAGCAGCAGCGACGAGAGCAGCGAGAGCACCAGGGTCGTGGTGGCCATGCGGTTGCCCTCGATGGTCCCGCCGGCCTGCGGATTGATCACCCGGGCGAAGGCCCGCAGCCGCACCACGTTGAAGAAGAACGGTCGGTCGTCGGTGCTGGGGCGATAGTCCAGGTCCGGTAGCAGCGTGGCCCGGTGGATCTCCTCGACGGTCGCGGCCCCGAGCACCTCGTTCATCTTGTCCGGACCGAGCGTCGTCCCCGGGCCGAAGATCACCCGGAAGCCCCTCGCCTCCGCGGTCTCCCTCAGCCTGCGCCCGTCGTCCTCGGAGAGCGGGCGCTTGCCCACCAGAAGCGTGGTCACCGGGCCCCCTTGCACCAGCGCCATGTGCTCCCTCGGGCGGGAGGCCCCCTGCTCCATCAGCGCCTGCATCGCCACCGCCACCAGCCGCACGGTCTCGCCGCTGGCCCACCGGGACATGGTGACCACCCCGTCGTCCTCCAGGCGCCCCAGGAAGGTACGCCACGCCTCCACCGTGTAGAGCCCGTTCTCCCCGAGGGCGTGGGCGCCCGCCCCGGTCGCCGCCCAGGTGTCGATCAGCGACGCCTGGATCACCCGGAACCGCTGATCCGTCCTCGCCAGGTAGCTCCGCGCCTCGTCATGCACCAGCCGCACCGCCGGGTGGCCGGGGACGCCGGTGGGCTGCCCCAGCGGGCCCTTGAGCACCTCCAGCAACCGCCGGTTGAGCTCGATGCCCACCACCGGATCGTGGCCGTGGCGCAGCGCCGCCTGGAGATCCCGCGAGCCTCCCACCCCGATGATCGCCATCGCCCCGCCTGGCCGGATCTGGTGCACCACGTTGGTCACGTCGCAGTCCAGAAACGCCAGGTCTTCCAGGCCATTCTCCGGCTGGTAGAGGGGTGTCGCCGCGTCCGCGTCGATCAGGATGATCCGCTGGCGTACCTGGGGGATCCTGCACTTCGACCCCGCCCCCCAGAGCGACGCCGCCCCCCGCCCCACCTTCGACACCTGGACCCGCGAGTGGCTGTTCCAGGTCTCCACCTCCACCTGGGATCGATCCTCCGCCTTCCCCTTCGCCCACAGCGTCACCAGCCCCCGGTGCCCCGCCTGGTTGTTCAGCCCCGCAAGCACGATAAGGGCCACTGCTCCCCACAGCCCCCGCCGCTCCCCTGCGACGTCCTCCCCGGACCTCGCGAACGCCAGCGCCCCTGCCGCCGCCAGCGCGGCCATCAGCAGCAGGGCGGTCCCGAGGTTGGTCCGCTCCAGGAGCTCCGGCACCAGCGGGGCCCCCAGCGCCGCCCCCGCCAGGTCCACCGCGTACACCCGCCCCGTCGGGAACGGCGCCTTCGTCACCGCCGCCGCCACCACCTGCCCCGCCGGCACGAAGGGCAGCGCCACCGCCGCCGCGAAGACCACGAAGAGCAGCGGCGTCGTCCACACCGGCTCCACCCGCAGCGGGAGCAGCAGCAGCAGCAGGTAACTCACCGGCAGAGCCCCCGCGAACGCCAGCGCATCCCGCGAGAGCGAGCTGGCCAGCCGCCCCGGCTCGTACTCCTCCGGCCGCAGGTACACCCGCACCGCCCCCACCGTCAGCCCGAACATCCCCATCGCCAGCACCAGGAACGCCAGCGAGTACCAGGTCACCACCGAGAGCAGGCGCGTCACCAGCACCTCCGCCGCCATGCTCGCCGAGGTCACCAGGAACAGCCCCAGCAGGAAGGGGCGCGCCTCTACGGAAGAACTCGCTCGGGGGTCGTCCACGGTGGCCCGCTCGCTACCCCGGCGCCGCCCGGAAGACCAGCCCGGGCCCCCTCGTTGCAAAATTCCAGAGACAATGTGCCAAGAAAATGTTGTTCCGGTGTCGTGATCGGCGTGGAACCTGGACCGGAAATCTGGAAGTATGACTTCCGGTCCCCAAGGGGGTACATTCTCCCCACCCCTCCAACCCAAGACACCACGCCATGTCCAACCGCCGCCCATCGCTTCTTCATCTCTTCTCGGGCCTCGCTGTTACCTGCGCGGTGGCCTTCCTCCCCTACGGCTGCGCCTCGGCCCCCACCGAGGATGATCTCGACCCGGTGGTCGCTGGCTCTGGCGGCAAGGCGGGCAGCGGTGGGGCGGCAGGCAAGGGGGGCCAGGCCGGGACCTCCGGGGCCGGCGGAGCGTCCTCCGGCAGCGGCGGCAACGACGCAGGCTCAGG
>CAZSDX010000181.1:0-11835 GCA_964605685.1 uncultured Polyangiaceae bacterium | reverse complement strand
CTTGAAACGGAGGAAAATGAGGAGTCACCAGGGAAAGCTGCGCCACATCCCCTGATGTTGCGCCGCCTGGTGGCGAAATTCACGTGGGGCAGGTCAGCGGCGCGAAAGGCGAAAATCCCGCAGGTCAGCCACGACGAGCCCCAGAAACGCGAGGGTGGCGAAGAACAGCATGACCCGATGCTGCGACCAGGGCAGGCACCGGGCCAAATTTCGGACAAGGGAGAGGAAAAGGTGCTCAGAACAGGGCGTCGAGGGCGACGGCTTCTTGCTTCTTCTGGGCGAGGATGTGGTTGACGGCCTTGAGGAGCCGGGTCTTCTGGGGACCGCTGATGCGCTGCCCGGCAAGAGCGGCGTTCATGGAACGGGCGGTGATGGGGCGGCCGCTGCGGGGCTTCTTCTTCTCGCCCCCCTCGGCCTTGGACGCCTCCCCCTTCTTGTGCTTGCGGGCCCAGCGGATCTTCCGATCCTCGGGCTGAAGCTTCTCCAGGGACTCGGAGGCGTTACGGACGCGCCGCGCATCGATCTTCTTCGAGGCGAGGAACTCGGCGAACTTGCTCTTGGGTTGCTCGGTGGTGCTCATCGTCAGCTACTCTCGGCAGCGAGGCCCGCAGGCCCGCAGGGGAAGGTGGGGACGGCTACCATGCCTTGTGGCAACATGGAAGCCCCATGAGCGTACTCATCCAGGGTGGCCTCGTCGCCACCTGCGACCCGGAGCACCGGACCTTCCAGGGCGACGTCGCCCTCGCCGGAGGGCGCATCGTCGCCCTCGGCCAGGACGCCCACGCCGCCCTCCCCCCGGGCTTCCAGGTCGTCGACGCCCGGGGCAAGGCGGTCCTCCCCGGGCTGATCCAGGGGCATATCCACCTCGTCCAGACCCTCTTCCGTGGGCTGGCGGACGACGTCCCCCTCCTCGCCTGGCTCCGGCGCTTCCTCTGGCCCCTGGAGGCCGCCCACGACGACCGCAGCCTCCGGGTCAGCGCCGAGCTGGGCCTCGCGGAGCTGCTCCGCGGCGGCACCACCACCCTCCTCGACATGGGCACGGTCCACGGCCACGACGTCGTCCTCGACGCCTGCGCCCGCAGTGGCATCCGGGCCCTCTCCGGCAAGGCCATGATGGACCAGGGCGAAGGCGCCCCCCCCCACCTCCTCGAAGACACCCGCGCCGGGCTCCGGGAAGCCGAGCGCCTCTCCCGCGCCTGGCCCAACCGCCCGGACGCCCGGGTCCGCTACGCCTTCTGCCCTCGCTTCGTCCTCTCCTGCTCCGAGGAAATGCTCCGGGGCTGCGCCGCGCTGGCCGAGGAGGCCGGCGCCCTGCTCCACACCCACGCCGCCGAGCAGGCCGAGGAGCGCGCCGCGGTCCGCGCCCTGCTGGGCACCGACGACCTCACCGCCCTCGCCCGCTGCGGCGTCACCGGAAAGCGCGCCGTCCTGGCCCACGGGGTCCACCTCGACGACGACGAGATCCGCGGCCTCGCCGCCGCCGACACCGCCGTCGTCCACTGCCCCAGCTCCAACCTCAAGCTCGGCTCCGGCATCGCCCGGGTGGCGGACCTCCGCCGCGCTGGCGTCCGGGTCGGCATCGGCGCCGACGGCGCCCCTTGCAACAACAACCTCGACGGCTTCCTCGAGCTACGCCTCGCCGCCTTGCTCTCCAAGGTCACCGCAGGAACCTCCTCCCTCCCGGCCCGCGAGGCCCTCCACCTCGCCACCCTCGGCGGCGCCCGCGCCCTCGGCCTCGACGACCTCGTCGGCAGCATCGAGGTGGGAAAACTCGCCGATGTCATCGTCGTCGACCTCCAGGACATCCACGTCGCCCCCGCCCACGACCTCTTCTCCACCCTCGTCTACGCCTGCCAGTCCCGCGATGTCCGCCACGTCTTTGTCGACGGCCAGCACCTCGTCCGGGACGGCGAGCTCCTCACCCTCGACGCACCCCGCGTCGCCGCCCAGGCCCGCGAGGAGGCCCCCCGCATCGCCCGCAAGGCAGGAATCGCCTGATGCGTGCCGTCGTCATCCGTGAGCCCGGCGGTCCCGAGGTCCTGGAGCCCCGGGAAATCCCCTCCCCAGAGCCCGGCCCCGGTCAGATCCGCGTCCGCGTCGCCCTCACCGCCCTCAACCGCGCCGACCTGCTCCAGCGCGCAGGCTTCTACCCGGCTCCCCCCGGCTCCCCCCGGGACATCCCTGGCCTCGAATACTCCGGCCATGTCGACGCGGTGGGGGCCGGAGTGACCCGGTGGCGCGAGGGCGATCCGGTGCTCGGGCTGGTAGGGGGCGGCTCCTACGCGGAGCAGCTCGTGGTCCACGAGCGAGAGGCCGTGGCGCTGCCGACCGGGCTCGGGTTGCGCGACGCCGCGGCCATCCCGGAGGCCTTCGTCACCGCCTACGACGCCCTGGTGGTCCGCGGACGGCTGGGTCCAGGCGACACCGCCCTGATCCACGCCGCCGCCAGCGGGGTCGGGAGCGCCGCGGTCCAGATCGCGGCGGCCCTCGGCGCCCGGGTGATCGGGACCACCCGCTCCGAAACCAAGCGCAAGGCCCTGGAACAGTTCGGCCCCCACCCCTGGCTCGTGGTCCTGGAAGGACGCTTCGCCGACCAGGTGAAGCAGGCCACGGCAGGGCGCGGCGCCGACGTCGTGCTGGAGCTGGTCGGCGGGGCCTACGTCCCCGAGTCGCTGGCGAGCTGCGCCCCGCGAGGACGGCTGGTGCTGGTCGGGCTGACCGGTGGCGCCAGCGCCTCCCTCGACCTGGGGCTGGTGCTGAGGCAACGCCTGGAGATCCACGGGACCGTGCTCCGCTCCCGACCCCTGGAGGAGAAGATCGAGGCCGCTCTCCTCCTGGAGCGCAGGCTCCTCCCGCTGTTCTCCCTGGGGCGTCTCTCGCCGGTGATCGACCGGGAGTTCCCCCTGGAGCAGGCCGCCGAAGCCCACCGTTACCTGGCGACCAACGCCTCCGTGGGCAAGGTGCTGCTTCGCGTGAGCTAACCCTCGCCCACCACCCGTAGCAGACGCCAGAGCCCCTCGTCGAAATCCTCCGGAGCTGGCAGCAGGCTCAGCACCGCGAAGGGCTCCCGGGGGAAATCAAAGAAGTGGCCCGGGTGTATTTGTACCCCACCCCGGAGCAGCGCGGCGGTCCATTCAAGTTCGGAGCGGGTCGCCGGGAGCTGGAGCACCGCGTACCAGCCTCCCTCCGCGTCGAGGACCGTCGCGGGCGTGCCGGCGAGGGAGTGACGCAGGGTGAGGAGGTTACGCCGGGTGCGCTCCCGGATGGCGTCGCCGACCGTCCTCGCCGCCTCCAGGAGCGCCGGGAGCGCCTGCTGCACCGGCGTCCCCACCGACAGGTAGGTGTCGGCGATGAGCTCCAGCCGGGCGAGGGCCTCGCGCACCGGAGCGTCCGGGCCGCTGACGAAGATCCAGCCGAGCTTGAGCTGGGGGAGACCCGCCAGCTTGGACAGACCGCCGAGGACGAAGGTGAGGCAGCCATCGTCGTCCGCCAGGCTGCGCCCCCGGGGAGGCCCCAGCAGCGGGTACTCGGCGAAGACCTCGTCGCTGATGAGCGCCAGCCCCCGCGCGCAGGCCAGCTCCCGGAGCGCCGCGGCCTCGTCGTCCTTGACGTAGGAGCCCGTCGGGTTGTTGGGCGACACCACGAGGATCGCCCGGGTCCGCTCGTTCACCGCCGCCCGGAGCGCGTCCAGGTCGATGTACCAGGCGCCGTCGTAGCGCAGCGGGTACGCCCGGAGCCGGACCCCGGCCAGGTCCGCCAGGAAGGAGAACAACGGGTAGCTCGGCGCCGGGATCAACACCTCGTCCCCCGGATCCGCGAGCAGGTGGAACAGGTGGCTGTAGGACTCGCTGCTGCTGGCGGTCAACACGGTCCGCTCCGCGCTGCGCCGCTGCCCGCGGGCCCGGTACCAGGCCGCCAGGTGCTCCCGCGAGGAGGCGAGGCCCAGGGGCTCGGGGCTGTAGGCGAGGGACGACGGCGAGGCCAGCGGGTGGAGCAGCTCGGGGGGATAAAAAAGACCCGCGCGGGTGGGGTTGGAGAGCGTCAGATCCAGGATCTCGACCCCCTGCGCCCGGAGGGAATCCGCCAGGATTGTCAGCTCGTTTTGCTGGGAAGGCCAGGCGCTCCGGCGAGAGAAAGGGACCGTTCGTGGCATGGGAAATCAGAGCGGGTACGAAAGGGTCGCGCCTAGGGCGGTGACGAGCACCAGCACCAGCGGCGCCAGCACCAGGAACACCAGGAAGGTGTAGCCCATCACGTCCCGGGCGCGCAGGCCGAAGAGGCCCAGGATGGGCAGCATCCAGAAGGGCTGGATCAGGTTGGCCACCGCCTCTCCGAGGTCGTAGACCGCCACCATCCAGCCCAGGTGGACCTTGAGATCGTGGGCCGCCTGCATCACGTAAGGCGCCTCGATCACCCACTTCGATCCGCCGCTCGGCACGAACACCCCGAGCACCGCCGAGTACACGGCGATCACCGCCGGGAAGCTCCCCGGTGTGGACACCTTCACGAAGGCGTCCGCGATGCTCTGGCTCAGGTGGGTCCGGGTCAACACCGCCGCGATGCCGGCGTAAAACGGGAATTGCAGGATCACCCCCCAGACCCCCGGCGTCGCCTCCTTCACCGCCCGCATCAGCCTCGCCGGCGTCCCGTGGAGCAGGAACCCCAGGGTCAGGAAGATCAGGTTCAGCGCGTTCAGGTTCAGCGCGTTGAGCGGCCGGGCGCTCGCGGCGAAGTACGGAACGAGGTAGGCGCACGAGCAGGCGACGAAGAGGACGCTCAGCAGCGGGCTGTGCTCCAGCCACTCGCCGGGGGTGCCGCGGCGCTCCGGCGCGGGGCGCTCCAGGGGGGACGCTCCCGGCGAGACGCCCATCTGCTCCGCGGTGACCGCCCGGGACGCCGGGGGCGTCGCCAGGAACATCACCGCGGTGACCACCACCACCTCCACCGCCACGCTCGCCAGCGATTGCCACAGGAAGATCGTGTTCGACAGCGGGATGACCCCGCCCGGGATCTGCCCCTGTCCCTCGACGATGGCGCGGATCGTCGGCGGCAGCGCTCCTGCGGTCGCCATCTGCAAGGCCGCGGAGCCGCTCAGCCCCTGGGCCCAGATGCTCCCCAGCCCCAGGAACGAGGCCGCCGCCACCGCCCGGTAGTCGACGCCGGCGACCCTGCGGGCGACCTCCCGGGCCAGCATGGCGCTGAAGATCAGGCTGAACCCCCAGTTGAACCAGGAGGACAGCATCGCAAACAGCGCCACCATCGCCACCGCGCGGCGCGGCTCCGAGGGCAGCGACGCCAGCCAGGCGATCCCCCGGTACACCGGCCTCGTCGTCGCCAGGACGTAGCCGGTGATGATCACCAGCGCCATCTGGAGCGTGAAGGGCAGGAGCTCCCAGAACCCGTCGCCCCAGGCCCGCACCACCTGCCCCGCGGTGGCCTTCCCGGAGAGCGCCGCGGCTCCGATCACCAGCGCCGTGGCCACCAGCGCGAACACGAAGGCGTCCGGGATCCACCGCTCGGCCCACCGGGTGAACGCTGCGGCCAACCGCTCCACCACGTTCCGGGGCTCGCCCGACGGCGCGGGCTCCCCCGTTGGGGCACCGCCGCCGAGGGAAGCGGGTAGCTCTGCTCCTGCCATCGCCCCGGACGCTACCCCACCCGCCGCGCCCCGGGGAGCCTCCCGTTTCGTTTTTACTGTCCGGAGTTCAAGGCAAGATGGGTGGATACCGGCACGAGGGGTCATCCACGCGCAACAACCGCAAGGCGTACTTTCCTGGCACCGTTTGATCGCGGAACCCTACCCATCGCTGGCCGTTCATCTCAAACGCGATGAGGTGCGCAAAATAGAAAAAGTACAGCTTCTCCGTCTTCCCTGCATCCTTCGCACTCATCACCTCTTGGATAGGTCCGAAGGCTCCATCTTTCCAGTCAACAACAACCAACCGCGTGTTTACATCCTTGCTGTCTGTTCGGATCACGATCCACGCATCATCCGGACCATGGGCTACCATGGCCATCTGGATGTTACCGTTATCTCCAGCAATTTCTCCATCGGGCAAGGGAATATGGGGAAGTGTGGTCAGTTCTCCCTCGGCGGAGAGTCGATAAAATTGCGGCTTGGGCCACAGGTTGGTTGCATGATCGCTCCCGTTGGTGGCGATGAGGACGCCATCGCCATACGCACCTACAGCGGGATAACTGTTGGAGTTGTGAGGTAGGGTGTTGAAGAGCTTCCCCATCGGAAAGAGAGGGGTTCCATCCCGTTCGTGGGCGCTTGCTCGGATGTACTCCGAATTCGAAGCTCCCACGACAAACGTGCGTCCCGAAAGAGCATGCGTGACAAAGCGGGGACGGTCGGCAGAGAGGGCGTAGTGAACATTCGTGGCCACATGCGTTCGCTCCTGGACAACTTCCCCCTTCTGGTTGATACGCATCAATTCCAGCGTTCCATTGCCAAACTTTTTCGATGTAAGATGAACAGAAAAGGTTTCCCCATCCCATTGATTGGAAACCGCTGTCGTTTGTTCCGGAAGGAGATCAAATTCCTTGTAGTCCCCTTCTTTGCCCGTATTTCCCAAGGATACAAGTCCAGACGATACACTGGTGCAAAAAAATGTGTGACCCGCCCACGCGCAGGTCAGAGGGACGCCTTTCCCCGATTTCACGGTGTTTGTTTTTTCAGCAAACAAGGTACCACTTGGTTCGTACTGCTGAAAGAACAGAAAATAATCTCCGCCTACTTCAGCAGGAAATCCGTACGCCGTTTTGACGAGCCCCTCCTCTCCCCAAGCCCATGCGTTCGGATCGACGTACGTCTTGGAAGTCCCCAAGCGAATTTCGACGCAACGGTCCGAGGTTGCACTGCCTCCGCCTCCGGTGGCCCCAGCGATACCTCCCCCTCCGCCCTCCCCTGCGGCTGCGTTCCCCGCCCCTCCCACTCCACTCTCGTTACCTCCCGAGAGACCCGATCCTGCCGCACCAGCAGGGGCCACCGTCTCGGAGTTGCAAGCAAGACCCCCCAGCAGGAGAAGCAACGCGATGGGTGTTCTCATTCCTCGTCTCCATCCTCGCTGAAGGCGCGATCCCGCAAGGGCTCGCTCTCTCCGAATCGATCCAGCGACAGCGCAAGCTCATGTTCCAGCACGAGGGCCTGCTCCAGAAGGGCACGAGCCCCTGCGAGATCCTTCTTCTTCTCTCGCTCCAGCGCCCTTGTTTTCAGGTCCACGATCCTGTTGACCAGCGTGTCCACGTGACCCTGAATTGCCTCTGCTCCAGGCAACTTCCGTACCTCCTGCGCTGCCCGCTTCAGGCGAGGAAGCGACTGACGGATCTGCTTGCGCATCTTCTTTCCGATCACCTCCTCGATGGCATCTTCCTCCAGCGAGATGGCCCGATCCACCAGCATCTCTGCCCGAGAAGGGATCTGGATAGATTCCGGATCGCTCAAGTTTCCAGCGCCATCGCGGGCCTGAAGCCAGAGCCTCCTTGCATCCCGCTGAGCACGACCCACGCGAAGACGCAAGGGGCTCCCAGTGAGGGACTGCCAGGTTGCCCCGGAAAAGTCCGGAGAATTCCCGACCCGAACCTCGATGGGTCCAAGAGAGGCAAGACCCAGCGAGGCAACCACGGCTTCGTCGAGAGCGTGGGGAACCTCGTCGAAGATCTGGGCATCCACCGTGAGCCAGCGACCGTGACGCCGCCCTGGCGCGCGAACCAGAACACGAGGAGGAATCGTGTCTGCCCTGGCGGTTTTGCAGTGAGGTTGGCTCCAGGGGCCATAAGCACTCCCCTTCTTCCGGCGAACCTGAAGGCAATTGACCTGACCCGGCTCCAGAGGCACGGTGTACAACCCTGGCTGCACCTTGGTCAACAAGGTACGCGGCGGAGGAGAAGGCGAAGGGGGAGGCTGGGTCGCCGAGCCAGGCGAGAGCTGAACATCGATCTCGGAAAGATCGAAATCCCCACCAAGGAGGATGGCAGCCTTTGCGCTTCCAAAGATAAACTTCGAGACCAGGGGCTCGACCTCATCATCTTCGGCGGAAAGTGGGTCTTTCCCTCCGTTGACCTCCGATCCGTCTGCCTCGCCGTTGCCATCCGTGTCCCCCAGTTGAGGGTTGGTTCCCGCGAGGAATTCTTCCAGGTTGCTCAACCCGTCGTTGTCGAGATCCTGGGAAGCATCGGAAGGATCTTTGGGATTCAGTGCATGCGTGACCTCCCAGGCGTCGGGCATTCCATCCCCGTCGCTATCTTTCCCGAATTCAAAAAGAAACGCACGGCTGGCTTGCCTCCAGACGAATTGATGGGAAGCATCGGCACAAACCGCTGCAAAATAAGCGAGGTAGGTTCCGGGCACCGCGGGGAGGGTCAAGGTCTTGCCAAAAACCCCATCGGAAGCCGCACCATCCGAAGACTTTCCGTTATCGAGGAGGACGTGAGCGCTGAATTGACCCAGTGGCGATAGGATGTTCGCCTGAACGTTGCAAAGCGGCAACGCCCCCGAAGGAGTGAACACCGTGGCGCGCAATTCCACGTTTCCACTGCTTGTCTTGTGCTTGAGGAAGGGGTTATCCACGTCCGAGGTGGTGACCCGCCCGGCCTCCGCGAAGGCCAGGAGGCGCGTGGGGCTGGAGACCGCAGCCTCGGTGAATACCTCTTGCTGAGGGATATCAAGCCTCAGGCGCCAGAGTCCGGGAGGTGGCGCCGTGACCTTCAGGACCAGAGAGCGATCGTTGCGGGTCTCGCTGGGTTGGATCTGCACCATCCCCTGATTGCTGATGTGGAAGAGGTAGGCCAACCCACCCACATCCAGAGGGATGTTCTCAGCCGCGATGACGATGCGCAATTCGGTCGCCCCGGACTCCACGAAGAAGTATTGATCCGCGTCTCCCGGAAGCGTCGCAGCGAAAACGCGCTGCGTTCCATCGCTGTCGTTTTGCCCCATGAGCATCGCCTGCGAGAGGAACGCCATGGCCTGAGCGGTGGTGACGACCCCATCCGGCGCGTAATTGAAAGTCCCCCCGGTGACGCGAGCGACGTCCAGCAACACCTCGCTGTCTGCATCCTGCCCGAAAGCGATGGTCGAGACCGAGGGGATAAAAAGTCCTTGACCTTTCCGGTGATGCCAGGCGAGCGTGGTGGAGCACCAGTTCCCGTTTTCATCCTTGGTAGGGATGCTGTTCCCGGTGTAATATTGCTTCGGCTCCGCCGGTCTATTGTTGAGACCATCGGAGAGAACGTGCATATGGAACGAATCCACCGCGGGCGGATTGAGCGCGAGCCCCGGCTGAAATTTACAGGCCATGTTCGATTGTGCCTCGAACATTCCATCTCCGATGCTCGTGAAATTCAAAGGTTGGATGGCATCGATGGCCTGCTCCGCCTGGGCCTTCGTCGCTTCAGAGACCTGAAGAAACCCGTAGTTCTCCGGTGCTGCCGAGAGAGGGAGCGTGGAAGCGTCATCAGAAAACGTGACGATGTTGAGCCAGTGGGGTTGCGCAGCACCCGTCGAAGGGACCATGCTCCCCACGATGGCCTTGGCGGCGATCTTGGCCCCCTCCAGTTTGGTCCCTGCCATGCTCCCGCTGTTGTCGATGACCAGCGAGTTGACCCGTACCTCCGGGACAACGGAAGCCCGCAACGAAGAAGCTTGCACGTTGGACGAAATCCCATCGACCAGGACGCGGAGGTCCAGATCGATGTGCCCCCCTGCAGTTACCACGGCCAAAGCGCTCGGATAAAACGTGGGAGGCAGGTACGCCAGAACCATGAAGACCCCCCCGGAGAGCGGAACGACGGTGATGTCGTTCCCTCCCAGCTTGCAACCCCCAGGGCCCGCGGCGTTGGCACACCCGGGCACCTCCAGTTCCACCACGGTACCTGGCTGGATGGGCAATCCGGACTGATCCGGCCCCAGGTAAAGCGCGGTGGCGAACACAGGAAAGGTGCCGGACGAGGGGTGGCCGATAAAGTTGCGCTGGGATCCGGTGGGACTCACCAGCTCCACCCTGGGGACACCGTTCCCGATGGCCCAGTTGGTCTGCGTTGGTTGGTTCCATGCCGAGGCGATCACCAGGATCTCATCCGTATCCGCATCGACCGGGATAGCCGCGGCAACGTTCCACGCGCCTGGTCCTCCCGATGCCGAGATCGCACAGAAGTAATCCGGAGCGTTGCCGCATACGGGACGAGGAGAGAGCTTTTTCTTCCCTGCAGGCGTGGTCGAACTCTGGATAGCAAACGCCCGGAACCGCGGGGCTGCTCCGTACCCCGATGCTTGAAAAGGAACCGAGGAGCCAATCCATCCAGGCTCAGGCTTCGCGGACCAGGCCGCGGCACCGTAGGCCGAGGTGGCCGCGTGAACCCCGGAGAGGACTCCCCCAAAGGGAAGCGTTAGCCTGGAAGGAACCGCGGGAGGAGGCAGCACCGGAGGGCAACCCGTGGAGGTGCAATTGTAGCTGTCCAGAACCCGGGTTGCATGGAGATGCTTGGAAGGAAAGGCGGTGGCATCCGGATTGGGCGGGAGGTAGGGCTTGGATTTCTCGGCAGGATCGTTGGAATTCCCATCCCCATCCCATTCAAACCGCCATCGAGCAGCGGAGGATGGATCTCCGGGGATCTCGGCAACATTGTAATCCTTGAGGAAGAGAGCAGTGTGAAAATCAGCGACGAGAGAGGAGAGAGAGCGACCAAGGTTTTGCTGGAAGCATTGATCCATGAGCGTCTCGGTGCTCTCTCCTGGCTGGGCCTGATCGAAGGCAGAGTAGAGCAGCCCCAGCATGTCCATCCCTTCATCCGTGTTACGATCCAACGTTCCGAGAGGTTCATAATCGATGCTGGGCCGAGCCCGTGAACTATCCACACCACCCGGATGTGGTGAATTTGCGTCGTTTAGAGGGTAAGCGAATTGCTCGTGGACGTACATCTGAAAAGCGCCACCAGCGTAGTCGGTGAAGACCGCGTTCAGGCTTGGGACCTTCTCGTAAGACCGCAGTGGGCTGAGGCCAAAACCATCCTGGGGCCTCAGTTTGATGCCAGAAATGCACTGGTTTGGATCTGCATCGTTGAGGGAGAGGCAGCTATGAAAGACGATGCTCTCCGCATGCTCCTCGATAAGAAATCCGATGTGTGGCTGCGACTTGCTGTTATCGGTAAACCACCGGTGCTGGAGCATGTGGAAATACTCGTGAGCGCCTACACCGTGGATGTTAACGGAGCCATCCGTGCCCGCGAAGGGATCGACCGATGGATCAAACTTTACTTGCCCATCAGGGTTCAGGAAAAACTTACCTCCAAGGTGAGCTTTTCCCCAAGAAAGGTGGTAAGGAGCCAGCATGAAGCGCGTGGGTCGGCAATTTTCTCCACCACCATTCTTCCATGCGCTACGGCGTAGCATCGGTGGAATTTTCCCCTGGACCACCCTGTTCTGCTGCTCATCCAGTTTGTCGAAGATATTCGCGTAGACACCTGCTTGCTGGGGGGTAACACAAACATTACGGCCCGCCGGTTCAGGTCCATTCCCGATCTTGGTACCTTCCGTGCAAACGTCTCCCTTGACAAAGGGGGCCAGGGGATCGACGGGAGCATCTACAGGATTGGCGTTGGGAATGCCTGCGTTGCCCCAGATCTCGAACTTGTTATCCGGAGAAACTGCCAGCCGTTGAGGGATGTAAACAGCCCCGGACTCAGGGAGATAAGAGTTTTGATCCAGACCGTCGTCCCGTGTCATCCGGTTGACACGAAGCACCAAGGCGAACCCGTTGAACGAACTCGCATCCTCCATGCTGATGGGGAGTTGAAGGGTTTTACTCTGCCCCATGTGAAGATCATCATCCTTGA
>CAZSDX010000180.1:0-11857 GCA_964605685.1 uncultured Polyangiaceae bacterium | reverse complement strand
GGCGGCGCTGGCCGCCGAGCTGCTCCGGGCCAACCCCGCCGCCGCCGCCGCCGAGGCCCTGCCCCTGGCCCTGGAGCACCCGACCGCCGCCGTCCGCCTGCTGGCCCTGGAGGGCCTGGAAAAACGCCCGATCCCAGCCGCAACTCCGGCGCTGCTCCGGCTAGCGAGGGTCGATGGAGACCCCTCCGTACGCAAGGCGGCGCTGCGGGCGTTGCGGGGCCACCCAGAGGCACGAGGCGTAATCGAGGAAGCGCTCGGAGATCCGGACGTGGCGGTGGTGGCGGCGGCGCGGGTGACCCTCGCGTCGCTGGAAGCGGGCGCCGCCTTCGCGGACGGAACGGCGCTGCTGCCGCTGCTGAGGTCCGGGGAGCCAGAGGCGGTGCGGGAGGCGCTGGGGGCGCTGGGGCCTGCCTGCGGGGACGTCCCGGAGGTACTGGGGCAGCTCCGGGAGCTGCTGCTGGGGGGGCCTCTGACCTTGCGGCGGGAGGCGATCCAGGCGGCGACGCGGCTGAGGATGTCGGCGCTGGTGCCGGCGATGATGAAGCTGCTGGAGGATCCGGATCTGGCGTCGGAGGCGGCGGCGAGCCTGACGGAGTGGGGCGGGGATGCGCTGGTGCCGCTGGGGGCGGCGCTGGGTCAGGAGCGGCAAGGGCACCGGCCCGGGGTGGGGTTGATCACCATGGCGCCAGGGGCGGGGGCCGGGAACACCATCTTCCTGCGGCTGCTGTCCCACGCGGACAGCGCGGTGAGGGAGCGGGCGACGCGGGTGATCTCCCGGGTGGTGCGCGAGGGGAAGAGGCCGCCGCTGGGGGCGGGGGTGGCGCCGCTGCTGGACCAGGAGCTGGCGAGCGCCTACCGGTTGTCGTGCGTGCTGGGCGGGCTGGCCCACGACGATGGGACCCCGGACTGGGAGATCGAGCCGGAGTTCGCGTTCCTGGCGGGGGAGGTGGAGCGGAGGATCTTGCAGGCCCGGGCCCGGGTGCTCCACCTGCTCGCGCTGATGGGCAACGCCCGGATGGTACGGGGGGTGGAGTTCGGACTGCGGCGCACCAGCGCGGCGATCGACGCCAAGGTGGCGGAGCTGCTGGAGCTGGTGCTGGAGCCGGCGCTGGCCAGGCGGGTGGTGCCGCTCTTCGACCGGCTCTCGCTCCGGGAGAGGGCGGAGATCGCCCGGAAGCTGGGGGTGCTGGACGAGGGGGCGCTCCAGGACCCGATGCAGACGCTGGTGGCGCTGGAGGACGCCCACCTGCTCGGGTGCGCGGCCCTGACCTACGGGAACCGCTTTGCGGAGCGCTTCCCGAGGGTGTACGAGGGGTTGACCCCTGTGCTCCCCCTGTTCGAGCGAATGACGTTCCTGCGAAGCGTGCCGCTGTTCAGCGAGCTATCCGGGGAGGATCTGCGAAGCGTGGCGGAGATCGTCGAGTACGTCGATTACCCGACGGACGCGACGATCTTCCGCAAGGGCGATCCGGGGGAGGACCTGTTCCTGATCGTCGAGGGGCGGGTGGCCATCCGGGACGGGAAGGTCGAGCTGAACCGGCTGGGCGAGCGGGAATTCTTCGGCGAGCTGGCGGTGCTCGACCGGGAGCCCCGGAGCGCCGACGTGGTGTGCGTGAGCGACGCGCGGCTGCTGCGGCTCCGGGGGGCGGACCTGGGCGAGCTGATGGCCCGGCGCCCGCAGATCTGCGAGCAGATCATGCTGGTGCTCGTCCGGCGCCTTCGCTCGCTCACCCAGCGAGTCGCCCAGTAAGGGACAGCTCGCGATGCCCTTGCACCACGGGGCGTCGGCATGCTCCCGGCAGGCCTGCTTCAGCGCCTTGACTCCGGCCTCCCCGATGCGCGGAGGTTTCTTCGGGTCCAGCACGCAGCGCTCCCCCTTCCCTGCCCCGACCAGCCGGGACAGCGCCGCGCAGCTCGCCTCCTGCTTCCCCTTGCAACCCCGCTGGTAGGCCGCGATCGACGCGCCCTCGTCCCGGGGCAGATCGCCGCCGCGCTCCAGCATCGGCCCCACCTGGTCGCAGGCCTCCTCGTGCTCGGCGTCGCAGGCCTTCTTCAGCAGCGCGGCCCCCTCCTTGCGGGCGGGCTTCCCGGCCTCCATCTTCTTCTTCCCGGCGAGGAAACATCCATCCCGGGCGCCGTCCTTGCAGGCCCGCTCGAACATCAGCGGGGCCTGGGTGCCGCTCTCGTACTTGTCCGCATAGAGGCCCAGCTCGGCGCATGCGCTCGGGTTCCCGCCGTCGCACCCCCGCTCCAGCAACGTGCGGGCGCTGCGGCCTTCCCTGAGCTCGTCGTAGGTGAAGGCGAGGTGACCCGCCCAGCGGCAGCCCAGGGCGCTGCCCAAGCGACACCCCTCGGCGTAGGCCCGGAAGGAGTCCGCGATGCTCGCCTCCCGCTGGACACCGCCGTAGGCAGCCCACCCGACCTGGTTGCAGGCGCGGGAGCGCCCCTCGTCGCACTCCTGCTGCGCCCGGGCAAGGGCGGCGCGGCCTTCGTCGGAGGTCTTCTCCCGGAACCCGTTCAGATCCTTCAGCTCCGTGAGCTTCGCCCAGTAAGGTTTGGCGGCGTCGTTGTCCCGCTGGCCGGTGGCGGTGCCGTACTTGAGCATCAGCGCCAGCCCCATGCAAGCCGAGGAGATCTTCTGCGCCTCGCAGGCAACCTTGAGGATCTCCGCGTCCCCCTTCGCCTCGTCCCCGCGTCCTTCCGGCAAAAATTCCCGCGCCCCCCAGTACTCGGCGAGGGCGTCGCAGGCGAGGGGCTCCCCCTTCTTGCAGGCAGCGCGGCCCAGGTCTGCGGGGGGCTTTGCGTCCGGGGTGGGCGGGGGCAGGCGGGGCGAGGCGGCGGAGGCCGAGGCCGCCGGGGTTGGGGCCGAGGCCGCCGGGGGTGGGGCCGAGGCCGACGCGGGGGCGACCGGCGGAAGCAGAGGCGGCGGAGGCGGTGGAGGCGGCGGGGTACAGGCGAGGAAGCTCCCGGCCACGAGCGCTGGGAGGAGCAGACCACGAGGCATGACGGCTCCTTTAGCGCCACGGCTGGCTGGCAGCCACCGTTGGGGCTTGCCTTGGGGCGCCGTCCAAAGGATCTTGAAGCCAGAGATGACGGGCCCGAAAGATCCCAAGATCACCTACCAGCCCGAGAGCGGCCCCCTGGATCAGCCCATTTCCGCGTTGACCGTCAAGACGGTGATGAGCAAGCCGGAGGTGCGGCCAGCAACCCCGACCCGCTCGATCTTCACGGTGCTGAAGGGGCCCGAGGTGGGCAGGGTGCTTGCGCTCCCGGCGGGGCAGATCATCACCCTGGGCCGCGCCGACGACTGCACCTACCGCTTCGAGGAGGGTAGCCTGTCCCGGGTCCACGCCCGCGTCATGTGCATCGCCGGGCAGCACGTCATCTCCGACGCGGGCTCCACCAACGGCACCTTCCTCAACGACCGCCAGATCACGACCCCGCAGCCTCTCCGCAGCGGCGACCGGGTCCAGCTCGGCACCGGACTCACCCTGGGCTTCCTCCAGGTGAGCGAGGCCGAGGAGGCCTCCCTCCGCAGGGTCTACGAGGCAGCGTTGCGCGATGCCCTCACCGGCGTCTACAACCGCAAGCACCTCGAAGAGCGCCTCGAAGCCGAGATCGCCTTCGCCACGCGCCACAGCACCAGGCTCTCCCTCATCATCCAGGACGTCGACTTCTTCAAGAAGGTCAACGACACCTACGGCCACCTTGCCGGCGACGCGGTGCTCCGGGCCATGGGGCAGCTCCTCAACCAGAGCGTCCGCGTCGAGGACTTCGTCGCCCGCTACGGCGGCGAAGAATTCGTCCTCGTGCTCCGGGGCGTCGACCGGGCCGGCGCCTGGAACCTGGCCGAGCGCCTCCGCCAGACCATCGCCAGCCAGGTGGTCTACTACGAGAACCTCCACATCCACATCACCTCCAGCGCCGGCGTCGCCGAGCTGGAGGAGTGCGGGGCCCAGCGCACCAAGGCTGCCCTCCTCGCCCTGGCTGACAGCCGCCTCTACCAGGCGAAGCAGTCGGGCCGCAACCGGGTCATCTGAACGGCACGCCGTCCTTCCCCGGGGGTTCACGCGGGGTGCCATGGGGTTCCTCACCCCCCTGTCCCCCTCTCCGTCTCCCGCGGAGAGGGGGAGACTCCCAGCAGTGGGGGAGGGCGAAGAAGGGAGAGGAGCGCGCCCTCAGCCCCAGGAAAGGATGAATCCACTCCGCTCTTCCGCTCCCCTTCTTTCTTTTTTCTTTTCTATCTGCCGAGGATCTCCCCCTCTCCGCGGGAGACGGAGAGGGGGACAGGGGAGCGAGGCGCTCCCCGGCCTCACGCATCGCGGACAGACCCCGTCCGGGCATCAGCGATGCTCTTCCGCGGGGCTCCAGCGCACGCACACCCCGACCGCGTGGGCCGCCGTCAGCCCCTGGGCGAAGCGCGCCTTCACCACCGCGTCGCATCCGCGCCTCGTCCCCTCGTCCCGGAGCGCCTCTAGGACCGGCTTCTCCCGGGCGTCTTCCCCGTAGCCGATCGCCTGCACCAGCCCGTACTCGACGAAGGGCCTCGAAGGGACCACCCCGAGGTGCAGCTCCGCTCCCGCGGATCTCCCCGGCGGCGGCCCCTGGAACCACACGCGATGCGTCTCCGTGTGGCCGCACCCCGCCAGTGCGACCGCCACCAGCACCCACCCGAGGCCCCTCATGGAGCCTCCGGCGGCAGCCACCAGGCCCGCCCCCGCAGCACCACGAACATCTCCTCGTGGGTGGTTGGGACCGCCTGCCAGTTGGTGCAAAACCCCCGGGAGCCGCAGGGGACCATCTGCTGGTACGACGACCACATCGTCACCAGCTCGAAGCGGGCGTCGGTCTGGTCCAGCACCAGCGCGTTGCCCCCCAGCTCCTGCACCCGCCGCACCAGCTCCGGGAACAGTACCTCCACGGAGGTGTCGCCGAGCGCCCCTCGCGCCTCGACGATCCCCAGCTCCTGCCCGACGGCTGGCTCCCTCGTGGCGAAGATGGCGACCGCCGCGCCGCCCCCGGAGGCAGCCGGAGCAGCGCGGGTCGGGACGCCGTAGGACGTGACGTTCCCGCAGCCGGAGAGCAGCACCGTCAGCGCCAGGACAGGCCCACGAACCCAGGTCACGCCGCAGAGCTTAGCACCCCGACGGCTTCCTGGCCCGGGCCACCGCTGCCCCAAGACGCTCCGCAGCCTCTCGGGCCTGATCGGGCGAGACATCCAGGTGGAAGACGGCGCGCAGGGTGTGGGGCCCGGTGGCGTTGAGGAGCAGGTCGCCCATCAAGGCCTCCAGGGCGACCTGCTGGGCGTCGAGGGAAGGGACCTGGACGTTGACGATGTTGGTCTCGACGCCGGCGAGATCGACGACGACGCCGGGGGCCTGGGCGACGAGCTCCGCGAAGGCGCGGGCGTTGCGGTGGTCGTCGGCAAGGCGGGCGCGGTGGTGATCGAGGGCATGGAGCGCCGCGGCGGCCAGGATACCCACCTGGCGCATGCCTCCGCCGAGCATCTTCCGCAGACGGAGCGCCTCGCGGATCAGCGGCAGGGAGCCCACCAGGGCGGAGCCGACCGGGGCCCCGAGGCCCTTGGAGAAGCAGACGCTCACGGTGTCGAAGGGGGCGCAGAGCTCGTCCATGGGGCGCCCCTGGGCCGCCGAGACGTTCCAGAGGCGGGCGCCGTCCAGGTGCAGCGCGAGGCCGGCGGCGCGGGCCGCCCGGGTGACCTCGTCGAGGAGCGGGGCGGGCCAGCAGCGACCTCCCCCTCGGTTGTGGGTGTTCTCCAGGGCGACGAGGGAGGTGCGGGGGTAGTAATAGGCCTCCGGCTTGCGGGCGGCCTCCATCTCGGCGGCGGAGAAGAGCCCGCCCCGGCCCGCCACCGCGAACTGGACCCCGGCCAGCGCCCCCCCCGCCCCGGACTCGTACCAGGCGCAGTGGGCCCCCTCGCCGATGATCACCTCGTCCCCGCGGCGCGTATGGAGGATCAGGGCGATCTGGTTGCTCATGGTGCCGCTGGGGACGAAGAGGGCGGCCTCCTTGCCGCAGAGGGTGGCGACGCGCTCCTCCAGGGCGCGGACGGTGGCGTCCTCGCGGTACACATCGTCGCCGACCTCGGCGCGGGCCATGGCCTCGCGCATGGCGGGGGTGGGCCGGGTGACGGTATCGGAGCGAAGGTCGATGGCTGGCATGGGCGGCGACGTTAGCAAAGTTGCTCAAGGATCATCCAGGTACGAGTAAGCGGGATCCAGCCCGGCCTGGGCCTTGATTTGCGCCGCGATCAGGTTGTTCTCGTTGGAAAAAACCTCCCCCGATGCGCACAGAGAGGCCTCGGCAGGCGTGCAGTTTGGATCGGGGGTGCAACCAGCCTGGGTGTAGCTCTGCTCCAGGGGTGAGGTCAGCGGCGTGAGCACATCGAAGCACGACGCGCCGATGCAGTGGCAGGCCGAGCAGGTGATCTCGGGGCAAGGAGCCGCGACCCCTTCCTCTCCCTCCAGCGCGACGGTGTGGTTCTTCTCGATCGTGTTGTTCCGCTGGCAATCCAGGCGCGCGAAGCGATCCGAGCGGGTGATCACGTTATCCCATAGGTGCAGCGAGCGCGACCCGAGGCCCAGGTGGAAGGCGTGGTTGGCCCCGGTATCCTCGGGGAAGAAGGTCGAGCCCCGGATGCTGGTCAGGTAGTTCAGGGTCACCTGTACCGGCGAGAGGAACCCGCCCGTGTGGGCGTGGATGGCGCCTACCCCCGCCACCTGGAGCGCGACCTCCTCGACACGGTTGCTCGAAATTTCCCCGCCCATGCAGTGGGGGAAGAAGATCCCCTCCACGCACTCCGGCGTGGGCACTTGGATGCACTCATCGAGGGGGGCCTTGCTCCCCGACAGCTCCTCCCCCGGGGGCGGAAGGGCTCCGAAGAGGATGGCCCGCCCGCCGATCTGGCGGAAGACGTTGCGGGAGACGGTCGGCCAGGAGCCGCCGAGGATCGAGAGGGCGTTGGCCCCCTGGGCGAGCCCGATCCGACGGAAGACGTTGTTGGCGAGCGACACCAGGTGAGCGCCCTCGCTCACGACCCCGGGGCCGGCGATGTCCACGAAGCGCGTCCCGAGGATCTGCACCCCGTAGGGCGGCGGCGTTGGCCCCGGCGGATCCCCGAGGAGGAGCCCCGCGGAGCCCAGATCCTGGAACTCGCAGCCGGTGAGGGTGATGTTCTGCGCGTTCTGGATGACGACCGCCGCGGGAGGGAAGGACAGGGAAGTCTTCCCGGGGTCGCCCGGATCCGTCGCGTGGATCTCCCGGAGGCCGTCGAACCCCAGAAAGCCATCGCCGGAGCCCTTGCGGGTCGTATGCCGGAAGGAGATCCCGTGGAGTTCGACGTTCTGGACGCCGTCGAGGACCACCAGCGTCTCCAGGCCCGACGGGACGAACAGCGGCCCCGGCGGCTCGTCCGCCCTCAGCAGGATCTTCTTGAGCGCCTTGCTGTAGGCGTACTCCCCGGGGAGATCCGGCATGTTCCCCTCGATCCAGAAGCGCGACGGCTTCTTGTAGAGGGACGACGCTCGCCACGCGAAGGGATCGTTCCAGGCCGCCGTCGCCAGGCTCGACGGGAGCGCGACGTGGGCCACCGGACCGTTCGCCGTGTCCACCAGGGCGTGGCTCTGGATCGGGTAGCGATCCAGGAAGCCGGCCAGGGGGACCACCAGCTCCATGGCGAACCCCATCGGATCCGAAGGCCCCGGGAGCAGCGCGGTGGGCGCGCCGTTGTAAGGGAATGACTGCGGGACAACGACCCGGAGGGAATCCCCCGCGTCCCCCAGATCCCCGTGGATCCACGCCTGGGTCTCCGCCAGCCCTGCGCCGTCCCAGCCAGGGAAGTTGGGGTGCCTGGAGCGGCGGAGCAACGGCGCGATGGCAGCCCCCGGAGGGGCCCACAGCTCCGTGGGGGAGGCGCCCTCCGGGACAGTGATCTCGAAGACACCAGGGAGGTCGCTCGGGATCGCGCTCACCTCGACCCCACCGCTGAGGACCGGCTTGTACCCGCTGCACCCGTCGATCAGGAGCCAGAACCCCGGCGTGGGGGTCTGCTCCGGTCCGATGACCAGCGGCTTGTCCCGCGGGAAGAGATCGCCGCAGAGCCGGATGACAGCGGGGCCGTAGCGCCCTGCCACCGCCGCCAGCGCCGCCTCCAGGGTGCGCAGCGGCTTCCCGGGGGAGCCGTCGTTGCTGTCGTTCCCGTCGGGGGCGACGTGGATCCCCAGCGAAGCCGGCTTGGATCCTCCGCCGGGCCCGCTGCCTCCGGCCCCGGGGAAGCCCCCCACCCTGCCGGGCGATGGGGGATCCACGCACTGCCCGAGCCCCGACAAGAAGCCGACATCGCAGCGCTTTCCGTCCTTGCACTCGCTGTCCCTGAGGCACCCGGGCTGGCAGGAATTGGAGCAGCCTGTGACGCAGTGCAGACCGGTGCCGCAGTCGGCGTCCGAGGAACACTCGCCGCTGGAATCGCTGCTCACGCTGACGCAACCGGAGGTCTGGCTGCTGTGGCTACCGCAGTCACCGCAGCAGCTCCCCAGGAGCAAGAACCAGAAGGTGTACCCCGACGGCGCCCCTCTTCTTCGTGGTCCTGCGTCGGGTCGTGGGTCTCGTCGTTCCGGGAAGATTGGCATGAGGTCATCGTAGCCACCGGAAGCACGATTTCACCGGCAAATTCGGGCCGAATTGACAGCATCTGATGAACCGTACAGCGACGGCAGAGGACCGTAGGAGCCGCCACGTCCTCCCTTCTCCCGCGCCGCATCGTGGCGATGGCTCGCGGCTTGCTTCACCCTCCGGCCATGCGACTTCGAGCTTGTACCTGGTTCCTTGCCTCGACGCTGGCGATGCTCTCGGGGTGCGGCGCGGACAGCGCCAGCGACGGCGCGGCGAGCGCGGCGAAGGAGAACCCGACCGCCACGCCGGGCGGAGAGAGCCAGCAGCCTCCCCCCGGGAACAAAGGCGACGGGACGAGCAGCGGGGCAGGAGGCACCAGCGGGCAAGAGATCCCCGGAGGCGGCGGGTCGAGCAACGCAGGGGTGGGGACCGGCGGATCTTCCTGGGGGAGCGCGGGAGGAAGCGGGCTGCCGCCCGGGGACAACGGGGCCGCCGGCTCCGGAGGAAGCTTCGAGGCAGGCGGCGAGGCGGGCACGGGCGGGAAAGAACCGGCCTGCGACAAGGAGAAGGAGGAGGTGCTCTACCTGTCGGCGGACGACTCGAACTCCATGGCCGGCGCGGAGGTCGCCCGTGGGCTGATCGAGCAGGGACAGCTCGTGTTCAAGGGGCTGCGGACCTACGAGTTCCTGAACTACTACACCTTCGATTACCCGCCGGCGCCGGAGGGCGAGATCAAGGTATCGGCGGAGATGCACGGGAACCCGGACGGGACCTACAACCTGCAGATCGGCGTCCGGGCCCCGGACGTGAGCGCGGAGGAGCGCCGCCCCTTCAACCTGACCCTGGCGGTGGACACCTCCAGCTCCATGCTCTGGGGTCCGCCCGGGAACACCGGCATGGACCGGGCCGTGGAGGCCTGCACCGCCCTCGCCGGGCAGCTCCGCCAGGGGGACGTGATCTCCATCCTCTCCTGGAACCACCTGCAAGGGGTCGTGCTGGACTCCCACGTGGCCACGGGGCCGAAGGATCCGGCGGTGCTCTCCACCTGCGGAGGTCTGGCGGCCTACGGGGCGACGGACCTGAGCGCGGGGCTGAGCGAGGCTTACAAGCTGGCGCAGAAGAACTTCGCCCCGGAGCGGATCAACCGGGTGTTGCTGATCTCCGACGGCGGGGCCAACCTCAGCACCGAGACCCGGAAGCTGATCCAGAACGCCGCCCAGGACAAGCAGGGGGAGGCGATTTACCTGATGGGCGCCGGGGTGGGGGATCCCTGGAACTACAACGACAAGATCATGGACCTGGTCACCGACGCGGGGCGAGGGGCCTACGTGTTCCTCGACACCACGGAGGAGGCCAAGCGCATGTTCGGCCCCCGGCTGCTGTCGAACCTGGAGGTGGCCGCGCGCAGCGTGCAGGTCAAGGTGACGCTCCCGCCGACGCTGCGGATCTCCGCGTTCCACGGCGAGCAGATGTCCACCAACCCGGAGGAGGTGGAGCCGCAGCACCTGGCGGCAGGCGACGCGATGATCTTCCACCAGGAGCTGACCTCCTGCGCCCCGGAGGCACTCTCGCTGGAGCAGCCCATCACCGTGGAGGCCACCTACGAGGATCCGCTGACCCGGGAACCCCGCGTCGCCACCTTCTCCTCCACCCTCGCGGCGATGCTGGCGGCGGACAGCCCCCTGCTGCGCAAGGGCGACGCGGTGGTGGCCTACGCGGAGGCACTGAAGAAGATCCGGAACGCGAACGACGCCCAGGCCCTGGAGGAGATCGCCAAGGCCAGCGCGGCGGTCGCGGAGGCCAAGGTGAAGCTGGGTGACGATCCAGAGCTGATCGAGATCGAGAAGCTGCTTGCCACGTACAAGGCTCGCTTCGACGGCTCCCCCGCCTCGCCCGGGACGCCCGGGGGCAAGCCCTCGTCGCCGCTGCTCCCCGACTGCTCCTCCTGCGCCGGGAGCGGGCTCGACGCCCTGCGATGCGCCGTCGATCTCTGCGACAGCAAGGTCTTCCTTGGGCAGAGCTACAGCTCCCCGACCGGCTCCCCCACCCAGGGGACCTGGGCCGCGATCGCCCACTACGGCGCGCCCGGCAACGACCTGGCCCCCCAGCTCGGGAACTCCTACGTCGTCATGGCCAGCGGCCCTGCCCTCGGCATCGATCACTCCGTGGACCTTGGCGGCAGTGGCATCCAGGATCCTTACTCCAAGAGCACCACCCCGATCTTCAACGCGATGGAGTGGAAGCTGAAGCTCCGTGCCCCCGCCGACGCCCACGGGTTCTCCGTGCGCTACGTCTACTTCTCCCAGGAGTACGACGATTTCATCGGGTCGGTGTACAACGACAAGTTCTACGTCGTGCTCCGCGCCGGGAGCACCAACTCCGGCGAGCCCACGGTGATCAACTTCACCGACTGCCGAGACCCCGCCCTCTACCACGACTTCGTGTGCGGCCAGGGACTCGAGCACTGCGATCCAGGGAAGCGCTACTGCTACGTCGCCATCAACGCCGCCTCCTCCGAGTGCTGCTGGTACAAGGGCTGCCCGAACGGCAAGACCACCACGGACATCCACGGGACTGGCTTCGAGTGCGCCGCCGACCAGGGCCAGGACGGACCCAACCGGGGCTCCTCGACCGGATGGCTGGAGACCCAGTGGCCCGTGGAGCCCGGAGAGGAGTTCGAGCTGACCTTCCACCTCCACGACACGGGCGACGGGATCTTCGACTCGGCGGCGATCATCGACCGGCTGGTGTTCCTGAAGAACCCGCAGCCTGGCACCCGGCAGCCCTGAGCGCGGCGCTCACCGCTCCGGAGCGCCGAGGACCAGCAGCGCCCCCAGGACCGCCGTCGCCACCGTCTCCGTGCGGAGCGTGGTGGAGCCCAGGGAGGCAGGCAGCCACCCCCCCTCCGCGAGCGCCTGCACCTCGGCCTCCGTCAGGCCGCCCTCGGGGCCCACCACGAAGGCCACGGCCCCCGTCTCGCCCAGCAGCAAGGGCCCGGCGGCGCGATCCGCCCGGGGGACCAGCGCCAGCCGAAGCTCTGCCTCCACCGAGGAGGCCGCGACGAGCAGCGGCGCGATCTCCTCGACGACAGGAGCGAGAGCCCGGCCACACTGGCGGGCGGCTCCGTCGGCGACGCGGCGCCAGCGCGCCACGAGTTGATCGTCGACCTCGCTGCGATCCGGCGCGATCCGGTAGAGGTCCTCGAGCGACTGCGGCATCAATCCGG
>CAZSDX010000179.1:0-11861 GCA_964605685.1 uncultured Polyangiaceae bacterium | reverse complement strand
GGCGCTGGCCCGGGGGCTGCTCCGGATCGATCCGGGCGCCGGGGTCAAGGCGGTGGAGAAGGCGGCGGCGGCCCCGGACACCGCCGCTCCGCTCCGGGGGGAGCTGGCGGCGCTGGCGCCGAAGGCGTCGAGGCCCCGGCGCTGAGCGCTCAGCGCCAGCGCAGCCACATCTCGCAGGCGTTGTCGCCCCAGACGCGGCAGCGGTCCTCCTTCATGTCGTCGATGACGGCCCCGGACATCTCCACCGAGCGCGCCGCCCAGCCCTTGATGCTGAGGCAGTGGGCCCGGTGGGGGCGCTCGAAATCCAGCACCCGGATGCGCACTTGGCGCTCGCCCTCCTGGATGGGTACGAGTCGACCCGTGTCGTAATGAACCTCCCAGACGCGGGCAGCCTTCCGGAAGATGTAGAGGGGGGAGCCGAGGCGGTAGAAGATCCGGTAGAGGGTGGGGAGGTTCTGCTCGGCGGCGTGGCGCCCCATCTCGTAGCAGAGGGCCAGGTCGCCCTGGCCGAAGAGCCGATCGATGGCGGTGCAGAGGTCGATGAAGTCCTGGTAAGGGGCCCAGGCGTGGGGGAGGAGGTCACCCCGGAGGAGCCGCTGCTGTTCAGGGGACAGGCCGGTGAGCAGGCGCTCCAGGCCCTCGACGCCGTGGCGTTCCCGGACAAACTGGAGCCGCGCCAGCAGGGCGCTGCCTTTCACCTGGGCCATGGGAGGAATGTACCCCGGACCCGGGAGCGAGCGCCAACGTTCGCACCCTCGTGGAACGCCCAGCACGCCTCCCACTCCTCGTTCCCCCTTGGGTGGGCGAATTCACCGGAGCGCCAGCAACTGGTCTTGCAACAGCGCTCCCACCTCCGTGGCGAGGTGCTCCACCGCCAGGTTGGCGCGGGCCACCGGGTAGAGCTGGGTCACGTGGGAAGTGTCGGGCCCCAGGCCCAGCCCCACCAGCGTGAGCCGGGGTTGTAGTTTCTGGATGGCCTGCTCCAGATCCTTCATCCCGGAGCGCCTCCCCTCGGGGTGTCCGTCGCACAGAACCATCAGCAGGCGGTCCTGCTCTGGCCGCGCCAGCAGGTGCCCGGCCGCTGCCAGCAGGCACGGGCCGTCATCGTTGAACGCGGGGGTGTTGTGGCCTCCGGGGCGTCGGCCTTGCACCTCCAGGGTCATCTCCCCGAGCCGCCTCCGGCTGCTGGCGTCGAAGGGCTGGTCGAAGTCCACGAACGGGATGAGCTCGTCCTGGAAGCCGTCGATGCGGAACGGAATCCTCAGCCTTACCAGCGTCTCCGCGAAGAGGGCGACGGCGGAGAGCGTGGCCTTGATCCGCCCGTCATGACGCATGGACCCGGAGAGATCCACCAGGAGGCTCCAGGCCGAGCGAGGCCGGGATGGCACCGTCTTGCGGGACCAGACCCGGGTCAGGTACCGCGGGTCCGCCTCGGCGCGCATGGCGCTCCGCAGGTCCACGCGCTGACCCGTCGCGAAGCCGTTGCGCCAGCCGAGGCGCTGGCGGGGTCGCAACACGCGCTCCAGGGTGGCCCCCAGCTCCTCCACCTGCGAGGCCACCCGCCGCCAGGCCTCCTCGTAGGGCTCTTCCTGCCGCTCCGATCGGGGAGCGAGGGGCGGTGGCGCCGAGGTGAGCCGCAGGGGTTCGTCTCGCTGGACGCGCTGGAGTGCCCTGCCCAGCCGTGCCCAGTCGGGAGGGTTGCCAGCGTTCTGGTCCTGCTCCAGCAGCGCGCGGGCGGCCTCCAGGATGGGCGGGAAGGTCTCCAGAACCCCCCTCGTCAGGGCAAGCAAGTACGACTCCCTTGGAGTTCGGAGGCCACGGGCCGCCGGAACCAGGAGCGCCTGTAGTTGCGGATCCTCCCGGGTGCCTGACGGCGGAATCAAGGTGGGGGTCGGTAGATACCCTGCGATGGCTTGTTCCCGGGCCTGCGCGGTGAGCTGCAGGGCGGCGTGGACCTCGGGCGCGAGGGGGAGGGTTTCCGGAGAGAGGAGCGAGGAGGCGGCGAGGGCGAGGAGGAACTGGTTGACCCGGGGGAGCCCCTCGGTCTGGAACTCCTGGTGTGCCCTGCGGAGCCAGGAGCCCACGCCGGGGTAGCGCGTGGGCAGGAAGGCCTCGACCCGCGCATCCTCGATGGCGTTGAGGGTGAGCTGCGTGAGCGGAGGATCCTCGTGGCTGGAGAGGAAATCGAGGTACCGGGAGATCAGGTGGTGGCCCGCCTCGTGGGCCACGATCCCGGCGGAGACCTCCAGCGGTTGGGAGAGCAGCTCCTCCTGGTCCACCTGGAGCACCCGCTGGGCTGGGTTCCAGGCCCATTGATTCCCCAGTTGAAGCTGGATCCCTGTGTCCTGGCACAGACCCGAGGCCAGGCTCCCCAGGTCTTGCAGCAACGAGGGCAGGTCGGCGGCGCTCATGCTCCTTCCTCCCCCAGCAAGTCCGCATCCAGGTCCAGGTCCCTCAGCACGAGGTCCAGGGGAGAGTCTTCTTTGACTCCTTCCGATTCCGGCTGTGTTCCCGGGGGTGGGGTCGAGGCGGAGGTGTTTCCGGGACCAAGCCCCACGGCATCGAGCAACCGGATCACGGTGGCCTGGTCGTCCGGGGGGACCCGCCCGATGTAGTAGCGCACCAGCGCCTCCCGGAAGCGTGCCTCGGTCACTTCTCCGAGGGCGAGGAAGTCCAGCAACGACAGCAGCGCGCGGCGGGTGAAGGCGTGGCGTTCCCGGGCGCCGGTGGTCGGCTGGGCGCGGAAGGCGCTGGTGACGCTCACGTGGAAGCGCGCCAGGGAGGGGAGCGCCGCGCTGAGCCACGGGCTTCCTCCGAGGGTCGGGTAACCGGGGGCGACGGGGGGCTGCGTGTAGCGACGTCCAGCGACCCGCACCGAGCCTCCTTCCCCGTGGACCGCGGCCCGGAGGAAGGTGGACACATCCTGCTCGTCCGGCGCCGGTACGCTGCGGTAAGCGCGGAAGCGGTCCCGGAAGGCCGGACTCAGGGGGGAGCGGCCCGCGTAGGTGGCCGGGTTCATGGTGGCGAACACGCGGAAGTCCGGGTGGATCTCCCCCGGACCGAGGACCCGCCCGTCGTGCTCGCTCAGCACCAGCGAGGGGGCTCGCTCCAGCACCGAGTTGAGGCGCTCCAGGACCTGCGGCTCCGCGAGGTTCAGCTCGTCCAGGATCAACCAGTATCCCTGGGTCATGGCTTCCACCACCAGGCCGTCCTGCCAGCGCCAGAGGGCCCCTCCACCGGAGGCCGGCACATGGCGCCCGATGAGCTCGGAGGTGTCCGTCTGTCCGTTGAGGTTCATGCGGAGCACCGGCTGACCGAGGCGCAACGCCAGATAAAGGATGGTGCTGGTCTTGGAGGTGCTGGTCTCGCCTTCCAGGAGGCAGGGCTCCCGGAGCAACACCGCGCTGGCCAGGTGCCGGAGCGTGGTGGCCGTGGTTTCGTCGAGGACGTAATTGCGGAACTCCTCGGCGGGCGGGATGAGCGGGTGATGCCCCCGGTCTGGCCGCGGGAGCCGCAGGTCTCCGACCCGCAGGTGATCCCCCTCGAGTTCGAGGAAAGGCCCCTCCGCGGCGCTCTCCTCCCCGTGGACCCAGGCGTCAAGGGACATGGCCACGGACGAGGGGCTCTCCGGCTCCGTGCGGTCGATCGAGTCGTGGAGATGGATGTGGACATCGCTGTCGTGGCTGCCCCAGATCTTTTCGGCGGGCATGTCCACGGAGAATCTCTCCGAGAACCACCGCTCCAGGGAGGTCATCAGCGTCGCCGAGGCCTTTCCGTAGAGGATCCCGGCTTGAGCGCGTTTGCGCCCCTCGCGGACGCGGATCTTGCGGAAGCCTCGCTGGCGGAGCTCCTGCACGATCGTCTGGGCTCTCGCTGTGGTCCTGGTGAAGATCCGTACATCGAGCTCGGCGGCCTGATCGCGCAGCACGCCCGCCATCCCCTCGCTCTGGAGCTTGCGGAGGGGGAGCATGAGACGGATGGTGTCGTCCTTCGGGCTCTCTTCGCGCTCCTCCAGGGTCAGGGGTTCGCTGACGTGTTCTCCCAGGAACTCGTGGATCACTCCCCGCAGCGACCCCTGGAGGAGCCCGTCAGGGGCATCGGAGGGCCAGAAGAGGCACGGGAAGAGCGGCTCGGCTCCGCCGCGCCCCCGGCGTCGTCCCGACTCCGGCGGGGAGATCGTCGTGGAGTGGAATCCGAGCGCCGCGATCCTGGCGCGCAGCGGCTCCAGCGCCCCGGGGTCGTCTCCCACGAGTTCGACCGCGAACCGGTGCGGATGCCGGAGGCTGTAGGGGCGCATCTGGCCCGAACGAAAGGCCCCGATGGGCAAGACCAGGAAAGGCCCCTGGCCGTCGTAGTCACGGGGATTCTCCAGGGGCATGTCATCCAGGGAGACCCCTGCGGCGCGGAGGGCCTCCACGAAGCACTGGCGGAGCAAGATGGCTTGCTCCTCGTACTCCGAGTCCAGCATGTGCAGGTCACTCAGGAACCGGAACGTCCCCGGGAGCCCTCGCAGGTTCTGCGGCAGCGCCTCCAGGGGCAACACGTGCCAGGGAACCCCCAGCGTCCGGAGCCTGGAGAACAGCACCTCCGCCTCTGCAGGGTCGTCGGTGAAGACCCGGAGCGGGTTGTGCTCGATCGCAGGCCTCAGAGCCACCTGCGGGGCGCAGATGTGGACATAGATGTCCATATCGCTCGTGTCCCACTCGCGGTGAGGACGTACATCGATCCCGTGGGAGAGCAGGAGCAACTGGATCGCCTTGCGAGCGAAGGGACTGGCCCCACCAAAGAGCAGCTTCGAGCAGCGCACCGGGGACACCCGCCCCGGCATGGTCGAGCCGACGAGGAGGTGGAGATCATCCTCAAGGGTATCCTTCAGGTCCTCTCGGTTGACCTTCAGTTGCAAGCTGATTTTCTCGAAGGGGTTCTGCTCCGCGGAGCCGAGGCGGAGGCAGATTCGACCCGGAGGCAACGACGGATCCGGGCTCGACTCCAGGGCGAGGGGCTGGAGAGGTTTCATCACCAGGGCCAGCTCCCTGGGCGAGATCCCGGGGGCGTAGCGCAAGGCCAGCTCGCTGGTGGGCACCTCCTGTTCGAGCAGACTCACCTGCCCGGCGAGCACCTCCGGGAGGTTACGAAACAGGCGCGCCGCGGCGCGCAAGAGGACCGACGAATGGGACACGAATTCCAGGGTCAACGTCATGGGGCAAGAACCTCCTCCGCGGGGACCAGCACCCTGCTGGCTCCGGGACTCCGAAAAGACACCGAGGGCCGGGCGTTCTGGCGCCCTGGCCCCTCCATCCTCCGCCGTGAATCCTGTATCTGGATCAGGCTGCAGCCCCGGCGGAGGGCTTCGGCCACAGCGGTCCCTCTCCGCATCAGGCCCACCAGTGAGGGGCGGCCAGGCGCGGTCCTCCTCCGCGGAGCTTTGTCTGTCGCTCCTTTGCTACCCGCTCCCGGATGGCTCGCTCCAGGGCCGGGGTGACAGGGCAGCGCGCCACAACCTGGGGGCCGAGTGCGGTCCTCACGCCGAACTCGAAAAATTCCGTGGTCCACGGGGGAGCGTCGGCGGGCGCCGCGCTGGCTTGCCAGGCGGGCGCCATGGCCTGTCCCTGGGGGGACCAATCGACCTGGAGCCCCGCGGGGGTGCGCAGCAACCTGCCGACGTCCATCCAGACGCAGGAGGTGCCGCCCACCAGGCGGACCATCAGAGGGAGCGGGAGGCTGACTTCGACGAAACGAGCAACCATGGGGATCTCCTTCGCCGGCGGTGCCGGCATGGTCAGACGTGAGCGAACAGAAGCGACAAGCGAGCGAACGGAAGCGAGAGGAAGCGGGCGAACAGAAGCGAGTTACAGCGAGGAACCTTGCGATGGGACGGGTGCCCCCGAGCCGCTTGCCGGCGGTCTGCGAGGGCGATTTGTTTTCAAAGAGCGGGCCCCCCGGTGTGGAGGGGCTGGGGATTGACGAGGTGGGTTGGCCCGTCTGACAGGAAAAGTGATCACCGCGGGGGCCGTGGACCCGGGGCGCCTGGAGGCCTGCTACGAGGCCGGGCTATCGCGGTGCAACGTGTCCCTCCACGGCTGGTCCCGGGAGGCGGACCTGGCGGACCTGGGCGCGTTGCTGGCCTGGGCGGCAGGTCGTCCGCTGGTGGTCAACGTGCTCAACGACCTGGGGCTACCGTCGCTTGACGCCGCCGCGGTCGAGACGGCGGTGCGCCACCTCCGGGGCGCCCCGGAGGCCACGTACCTTGAGCCGGACCCGCTCAGCCTCCCCACCCTGCGGCTGCGCTGGCAGGACGGGCTCGTCGTCGAGAAGGAGCCAGGGCCCCGCCGGCGTCGAGGCGGTGCTCCGTCGATTCACCGAGGCGCGGTGACCGCTCGTGGGGGCGGGGCATACCCTCGGCTGGCCGCGATCATGCTCGTGATCCCGCAGGGTAGCAGCTCACCGCCGCACGGGGCGCCCCTCGGCGTCGCGCTCCTCGGGGGCGGGGAGGCCGTTGGCCTTGCGCGCCGCCTCGGTGGGCCGTGCAAGCTTCAGGAGCTACGGCTTCGGGGAGGCCTTCCAGTCCTCCAACTCCAGGGTGAAGCCCAGGTCGCGGATCGCCTCGAAGTGCCGCAGGTTGCCTGTGATCAGCGTTCGTTGGTTGGCGACCGCGATGGCTGCGATGAGGATGTCGGCCAGCTCGATGGTAGCGCCGTTGCGCTGCAGTTCTGCCTTCATGTGGGCAGCGATCTCGGCCGCCTCCTTGTCGAGAGGCAGGATCTCCCACGTCTGGAGTACATCGAGGAACGCCGATGCGGCCTGGGGGCGACCTGCCTTCAGAAAGCCAAAAAGTCCCTCCAGAAGAGTCACGGAAGACGTCGTCAGGCGCCCGGTCTGGCGTGCGTAAGCCTCGGCTCGCTGGACCAGCGGGAGGCTCTTGCGGCGTCCGAACTCTGATACGGCGTTCGTGTCGAGCATCACCTCACGGATCATCACCGCTCCGCAGGCGATCCGTACCCCGTGCTTCCTGGATGGCTTTTTGCGCTTCTTCCCAGTCTTCCTCGGGGATATCCGGGAACGTCAGCAGGGGTGCCGCCCGGGGAGACGATGGCCCAGGGACCAGGACGATGACCTCGGCCATCCCCTCGGGCGTATCCTGGGGAAGATCCAGCTCAAGGTGGCGGGAGGGTGGGATGAGAACCTGCTTTTTGACCGCGATCATGCTCGTGATCCCGCAGGGTAGCAGCTCATCGCCGCACGGGGCGCCCCTCGGCGTCGCGCTCCTCGGGGGCGGGGAGGCCGTTGGCCTTGAGGGCGGCCTCGATGGCCTTGCGGGGGCCGACCAGCAGGATGGTGGCATCGTCCGGGGAGAAGCCTCGGCGGGCGAGCGGCAGGAGCGCCTCGCGGGTGGCGGCGCCCTGGGCCGCCAGGACGCGAGCGTCGTGGTCCGGCGGGAGCCCCTGGGCCGCGTTGTTCGCCAGGGCGGCGGCCAGGGCCTGGAGGGAGCCGTAGGTCTCGACGGCGTCGGCGCGGGCCAGCGCCTTGATCTTGGCCACCTCGTCCGCGGAAGGGCCCTCGTCGGCCATCTTCTTCAGCTCCGCCAGCGTCTCCCGGAGCGCCGGCTCGATGGCGTCCGTGCGGATCGAGGCCCGCGCCAGGAAGACACCGCCGTGGCGTAGCCCGGAGAAGGCCGAGCGGGCCCCGTAGGTCCAGCCGTGGTCTTCCCGGAGGTTCTGGTTGAGCCGCGAGGTGAAGGAGCCTCCCAGGGCGATGTTGGCCAGCTCCAGCAGGGGCAGCTCCGGGTTGCTGGAGGAGGCCGCGCGGCGGGCCACGGTCATCACCACCTGGGGGGCCTCCGGGCGATCCACCAGCACCGTGCGGGGCGGCACCGGGGGCGCCGGGAAATCGATCTTCACCTGCACCCGGGGCGGCGCGTTCTTCCAGGCGTCGAAGGCCCGCCCCAGCTCCTCGGTGATCTTCGCCCGGCTCACGTCCCCCACCACCACGAAGGTCACGTTCTGCGGGTGCCAGAGGACCTTGTGCCAGCGGGCCACCTCCTTGAGGGAGAGCTGGCGGGCGCTCGCGCTGGTCCCCTCGGCGGGCTGTCCGTAGGGGTGATCCGCCCCCCAGAGCGCCGCCGAGGTGACCAGCCGCGCCACCGTGGAAGGATCGTCCCCGCGGGCCTTGAGCGCGCTCTTCCACAGGCCAGAGACGCGCTTCCAGTCGGCCTCCGCGTGGCGCGGGCGGGTGATGGCGGCCCCGAGCAGCGCCAGCGCCTCGGGGAACCTCGACGACAGCGCTTGCAGGCTGACGGCGCTCTTCTCCCGGTCCGCCTGGCTATGGAGCTGGGCGCCGAGGTCCTCCAGCGCCCGGGAGAAGGTCACCGCGTCCAGCTTGTCGGTCCCCTCGTCCAGCATGTCCGCGGTCAGGTGGGCGCGCCCGGCGAGGTTCCCGTCCGCGGAGGCCCCGTTCGGCACCAGCGCCACCAGCGAGACCAGCGGCAGTCCGTGGCGCTCCAGCAGCCAGATCTTCGAGCCCCCGGGGCCCTCGAAGACCTCCGGGCCGGGCGGCACGAAGGGCCCGGGATCCGCCACCTCGGGGCGTTCTCCCAGCGGATCCGTCGGGGGCGGCGCCGACGCGGCGGGGGGCACCTCCGCCGACGCCGGGGGCGGGGGCACCAGGATGGGCTCCGGGTTGGCGGAGCAGGCCAGCAGCCCCGCCGCCAGGGCCAGCAGCAGGGAAAGGTTCCCTCTTGTGGTCACTTCTTACCCCCGTTCCTGGCTGGTTTGTCCTGGGGGACGACCCGGAGGATCACCCGGTCGCTGGCCTTGAGGGTCTTGCGGGCCCAGTCGTGGACGGAGGCGGTGGTGGCGTCGCGGTAGCGGGCCAGGTCCCTGGGGAGGAAGCCAGGGTCGCCGGCGGTGACCTCGTAGAGGTTGAGGAGGCGCGCCCGGTTGGGCAGCGACTGGAGCCGGTCGATGAAGCCGAATTCGTAGGCGTTGCGTGCGCGCTGGAGCTCGTCGGCGGTGACGCCCTTGGCCAGCAGGTCGGCGAGGGAGGCGTCGAGGGCCTTCTCCACCCGGTCCGGGTCGACGCCGTCGCGGACCAGGATCTCGAGGGAGAAGATGCTGGAGAGATCCTGGGAGCCCTGGGAGGCGTCGACGGACTGGGCCAGGGGCTGGTCGTAGACGAGGGAGCGGTAGAGACGGCTGGATTTGCCGGAGGTGAGGATGGCGGCCAGCAGATCCAGCTCGGCGTCGCCGGGGGCGAAGCGGGCAGGGGAGTGGTAGGCGACGACGATCTTGGTCAGCTCCACCCGGTCCTGGAGGGTCTCCCGGACGACCTTGCCGAGGGGAGGGGGGGCGAAGGCTTCCTTGCGGGCAGGCCGCTGGCCGGCAGGGATGGCGCTGAAGTGGCGCTCGACCAGGGCGCGGGCCTCGTCCGGGCGGATGTCGCCGGCGATCACCAGGGAGGCGTTGGCGGGGACGTAGTACTTCTCGAAGAAGGTCCGGACGTCGGCGACGGAGGCGGCCTCCAGGTCCTCGTGGGAGCCGATGACCGGGTGGTGGTAGGGGTGACCCGGGGGGTAGAGGAGCTCCGGGAGGCGAAGCTCGACCTTGCCGTAGGGGACGTTCTCGCTGGTCTGGCGCCGCTCGTTGCGCACCACGTCCCGCTGGAGATCGAGGCGAGGCTTGTCGATCTCGCGGCCCAGGGTGGCGAGGCGATCCGCCTCCAGCCAGAGCAGAAGGGAGAGGGCGGTGGAGGGGCCGAGCTCGTGGTAGTCGGTCAGGTCGCTGCTGGTCCAGGCGTTGTTGGAGCCCCCGGCGCTCTCCATCCAGGCGTCGAACATCTTGGGAGGTACCCGGGTCGTGCCCATGAACATCAGGTGCTCGAAGAGGTGGGCGAAGCCGGTGCGCCTCGGCTCCTCATCGCGGGAGCCCACGCGGTAGATCAGGTTGACGGCGACCTGAGGCAGCGTGTGGTCCTCGTGGAGGATCAGCGTCAGGTCGTTCTTGAGGCGGACGCGGGAGAAGGGGAGCTCCTGGGCCGCGGCGGCGCCGACGCCGAGGCAGAGCGCGGCGGCTGCGGCGCCGGCCATCAGGGTTCGGAGGGAAACCATCGCGGGCGAAGATAGCGCGCTTTGCCTCCGGTGGCGCCACGGCTTGCGCGGCGGGGCCGATGCGTGTAGCCCACGCGCTGCCGTGCTGGCTCCTCGCGCTCTTGCCCCGGGGTTGCTCCTGCTGGCGGCCTGCTCCCGCCGCGACCCGTACCCCAGCGATGTCCCGCCGCCCTCCTCGGTGGTGGTGGTCGGCTCGTCTGCGTCCTCGTCACCTCCTCCGGTGACCGCCAGCGCGCCTCCGGTCGAGAGCTCACTTCCTCCGGTCACCTCCGCCCCCGGCGGCGACGACGAGGAGGAGCCCGGCGACGGCGGGGCCCCGGCTCCGGCCCCGGCGGCCAGCGGCTCCGCCGAGGGCGAGGCGCCCCTGGCCCCGGAATTCATGCCGACCGAGGGCGGTGAGCACCGCCTGGCCGCCATCGCCCGGGAGGCCTGGGTCTACGCGGGGCCCAACGACGAGACCACCAAGCTCGGTTACCTGCGGGCCGGCGCCGTGGTCGACCGGGGCGAGAAGCCGGTGGCCTCCACCAAGCGGTGCAAGGGCGGCTGGTACCGGGTGCTGCCCCGGGGCTACGTCTGCAACGGGAAGCGCGCCACCATCGACCTCCAGCACCCGGTGGTGGTGGCGTCCTGGCGGCGCCCGGCCCGGGGCGAGCCGCTGCCGTACAAGTACGGGCGCTCCCGGGAGGTACCGCCGTACCTCTACCACCGGGTACCCACCCCCCGGGAGATGGAGCGCGCCGAGCTGATCCGGTTCAAGGAGCAGGTGCAGATCTACCCGAAATCGCGCTTTGTCCCGCTGGTGGGCGAGCCGGAGCCGCTCCCGCCGTTTCTGGCCAGCGGGCGCAGCCTGATCAAGCCCTTCGGGGTGACGCAGCGGCTCCACGTGGGCCCCCACGAGGGGAAGGCCACGCCGGGGTCGGCCTTCGCGTTCCTGAGCATCCACGAGGTCGAGGGGCGCCTCTTCGGCCTGTCCACGGACCTCAACCTCGTGCCGCTGGATCGCCTCGACCTGGCCAGGCTCACGGAGATCCACGGCGGCGAGATCGACGATTTGCCCGCAGGGCTGATCGTCCAGGCGGGGGCGCCCCGCTTCCAGGTCGGCGCGGACAACATCCCCCGCAAGGACGGCGTCCTGGAGCGCTTCCAGGCGGTCAGCTTCACCGGCCAGACCCGGGGCGAGCTCTGGGAGACCAAGGGCGGCTTCTGGGTCTCCACCCAGGGGATGAAGCTCTTCAAGAAGCGAGACTCCTGGCCGTCGTTCCTCAAGCCCGACGCGACGACCAAGTGGATCGACGTCAGCATCCAGCACCAGGTGCTCATCGCCTACGAAGGGACGCGCGCCGTCTACGTGACCCAGGTCTCCACCGGCCTCGCGGAGATGGCCGACCCGGAGACCACCACCGCCACCAAGCGCGGCAGCTTCTCCGTCAAATCCAAGCACGTCTCCACCATCATGACCGGCCAGCAGCAGGTCGAGGACTACGAGCTGTCGGACGTACCTTACGTGCAATACTTCGAGGGGAGCTACGCGCTGCACGCGGCCTACTGGCACGAGAAGTTCGGCCGCCCCCGCAGCCACGGCTGCGTCAACCTCCCCCCCAGGGACGCCGCCTGGCTCTTCGAGTGGACCGAGCCCCAGGTCCCCAAAGAGTGGCACGGCGCCCTGGCCCACGGAGGCACCGGCACCATCGTCCACGTCCGCTACTGACTCGACTTTCGCCGTTTTGTGAGGGATGCATTCTGCAAAAACCTCGAAGAA
>CAZSDX010000178.1:0-11877 GCA_964605685.1 uncultured Polyangiaceae bacterium | reverse complement strand
TGGGCTCCCGGTGGACAGCGCCCCGGAGCGCCGCGCCGCCGTGGCGCTGCTGTCCTTGCCCGGGGGCGGTCTGCTGGCCGCGAGCGACGACGGATCGCTCCAGTCGTGGTCGCTCGATCCGCTGGCCCCCCAGGCGCGCCAGGCAGGCCACCCGGAGGCGATCACCGCGCTCCGCGCCAGCGCCGACGGAGCCCACGCGCTCACCCTGGGGGCCGAAGGAGCCCTGCTCTTCTGGTCGACCAGCCCGCTCAAAAAGCTCAACACCATCGAGATCTCCGGGCGTCCGCCCCGCGTGGTCGAGCTCTCCCCCGGGGCCTCCTACGCCATCGCGGGCTTCGCCGACGGCCGCGTGGAGCTGCTCCCGACCGGCGAGAAGGGGAAGCACAAGGTCCTGGAGGGGCACCGGGCGCCGGTCGAGGGGCTGCTGGCGCGCAAGGGGCTGCTGATCTCCAGCGACAACCGCGGGGAGGTCCGCTTCTGGGCGATGCCCTCCGGGGAGCCGCTGCGCGCGCTGCTTCACCACCGGGCTCCGGTCGGGTTTCTCTGGCTGGATGAGGCGAACCAGCGGCTGCTGACCTCCAGCAGCGACGGCCAGGCGGCGCTCTGGTCCACGGAGACCGGCGAGCTCCTCGGGAGCGCCGCCATCGGCCACGGAGGCGCCACCGCCGCCTGCACCCTCCCGGACGGCCGCCTCGCCCTCGGGACCGCCGCCGGCGCCTTGCTCGCGGTGGACCTCGTCGCCGGGACGCAGGTCGTGGTGGGGTTCCACGAGGGGCCGGTGAGCCGGGTGGCGGCCATCGAGCACAGCGCGGTGCTCTCCTGCGGGCTCGACCGGGCGGCGAGGCTGTGGCTGGTCGGGCCCCACGGAGCGGCGCCGCAGCGGTCCGTGCTCGGCCTCGACGAGGAGGGGCTGCGGGCCCTCTGCGTCACGACCGGCAACGAGCTGGAGCTCTTCGATTTTGCCGAGGGGCGGAGGCTCCGGAAGATCCCGCTGGAGCCCGGCGTCTCCCCGCTCCCGCTGCTGCCCCAGGGGCGCCTCCTGCTGGACGCCGCGCCCCCTCCCCTGCCCCCCTTCGCCAGCGCTCCTCTCGCGGACCGGCTCCACCCCATCCGGGTCGTCGACGTCGAGTCGCTCCAGACGACCGCCACCCTGGCGGGCCACCCGCTCCGGGCGCGCCTCGCCATCGCCGACGAGCAGCGCCGCTGGATCGCCACCGCCACCTCCGGCGGCGAGGTCAAGCTCTGGAATTTCTCCGACGGCGCCTGCCTGCTCACCCTCCGGGGCCACGACGCTCCGGTGCTGGCGCTCGCCTTCGAGCCTGAGGGGATCGAGCTCTACGCGCTCTACGACGGCAACGAGGTTTGTGTCTGGTCCACCCGGAGCGGGAAGCTGATGCGGAGGGTGCCGCTCCAGTACGCCCCGGAGCACCCGCTGACGCAGCTCCAGGCGGCGGGCGGGCGCGAGCTGGTGATGGCAGGGAGCGGCGGCGAGGTGGGGCGCTGGGACGCGGAGAGCGGGCGGCGCACCAAGGGCTGGAAGGCGCACCCGGAAAAAATCTCGGCGCTGGCGCTGGACCCGGACGGCGAGCTGGTCGCCACCGGGGGCGACGACCGGCGGCTGCGCCTGTGGAAACGCTCCACCGGGAGGCTGCTGACGCAGTATGATTTCTCCGGCCCCGTCGCTGGCTGCCGGTTCCTCCCGGACGGCCGCCTCGCCGCCTGGACCTCCCTCGGCGAGCCCCACTACCTCAAGTTCATCGACTGGGCCCAGGACGACGGATGATCCAGATCTTCGGCTTCTCCAGGTGCAAGGCGACCCGCGCCGCCCAGCGGTTCTTCGCCGAGCGCGGCGTCAAGGTGCAGTACATCGACCTCGCCCAGAAGAACATGGCCAGGGGCGAGCTCCAGTCGGTGGCGCGGGCGGTAGGCGGTGTGGCGGCGGTGTACGACGGAGGCGGCGCACGGGCGAAGGAGCGCGGGCTCCAGCACCTCGGCCCGGACGAAGCGAGGATGACCTCCCTGCTGCTGGAGGACGCCCAGCTTTTCCGGACACCGGTGGTGCGCAACGGACCCCAGGCGACCGTGGGCCCTGCCGACGAGACCTGGAAGAGCTGGGTCACCGCGAGCAAGAAGGGCGTGTTACACCTGGCAGGTCAGGGTGAACTTGAGGTTCAGGTTGACACAGCACGAGGGGTGTGGTGTATCCCCCTACATGAAGCGTACAAAATTCTCTCGCTCGGTGCTTCCCCCTGCCTTTCTTCGCCTGCTGGTGGCAGGAACAGCCGGTATTTTCGCGGCAGGGCATGGGGGGGGGGGTAAATCAGACCCATATCGCCCAGGCGGCTCCTTCTTCGGGGGATCCCAACAGCCCCTCGCGGTTTGACTACGACTTCCAGGAACGCACGGGATTCCCCCTGGACCACGAGGATCGAATGCTATCCTTCGGGGCAATTGATGCGGAGATGAAGGCCGCGCTCTCCGGGGAGGCTCTCAACGACTGGCGACTCTTTCTGGAGGACATCGAAAGTGCAGCCCCTTACTACGGCTACGAGCGGAACTTCGTCCCCCCCACCGCCCTCCGCACCTTCGGCGACGGGGGACCGTTCAGGGGGATGCCAAAAGCCCGAAAAATCGTTGAGTTGAGATCGTGAGAAGGTGTTGAGGCTCCAAGACGAGCAAATGACGCACCCCGGAGAGGTGGAGAGGCCCTCTGTCGGCGCCGGCTCAGCAACTTCTATCCTAAAATTTGGCTGGTTCGTGAACATCCAAAAAAGTGACCCAGGGCTCCCAGGAGTTCGTGGATGCACGCGATGCGTCATATGCCTTTTTGCCGAATTTCAGGCTCGCTTGCCTGGCTTGACCTTCTCACGATCTTTGAACAGTCCCGGCGACGGCACCACCGTCAACCTCGCCGATATCGTCCGCGACGAACTCCAGTTGGCCAAGGGGGATATGGAATTTTGGCTCAAATTCGGTTCGGATTTGGGGCAACAATTCACGCAAAATCAAACTGCCCTCACCTCCCTTGAACTTCAGCGAGCCGCGCTTGCGCAGACGTATACGGTGGGTGGATCCCTCGCGCTGGAGATCCAGGCGGCGGATGCCAAGATTGTCGGTATCGTCAGCGGGATCAAGGAGCTCCGCGCTCAGCTCGACGCGCTCAACCTGGCGCAAAAAAACGTCAAGCTGAGCGCCTCTTCGGGATTCTTCGAGCAGGATCTCTCCCTCAAGGTCGTCGAACTTGGCATGATCGTCGCCATGGCTGCCGCCAGCGGTACAGGCGGGACGCTGGCGGTGTTCGCGGCGACCTACGCCTGGGAGAGGGCCAAGGTCGACACCATCCAATCCATCAGCGAGGACGTCATCAAGGATTCCAAAAACGAGAATGCCAAGAAGTGGCTTGAAGCCAAGAAGAACAAGAAGAAATCCATATGCGTGGGCTGCCCGCCGAACCCCAACGACTCCCGCGTGAGCTGGTCCGGGGTGACCTCGGATCTCTTCTCCTCGGCAACAGCCAAGAAAGTCTACGAGGTCTTCGCTGCCAGCCCGAGCCAGCTTGAGAACAACCTCAAGCTCGCCATCCTCGACTCCACCATCCGCCAGTTCACCCTCCAGGCTGCGAGCCTTGGGCGTGAGCTAACGGAGGCCCTCCATGAGCGCAGGGTGCTTGCGCAGAAGGTCCAGGAAGCCCAGCTCCAGGTGGCCAGGATCGATGCCGCCACGCTGGCATTCCAGCAGGCTCTCGGGCCAAGCTCCGCGGGAAAGTTCCCCTCGACCGAGGTGCAGGCCCAGATCGTCGACGCAGCGCTGAACCGTGCGGCGGCCCGCGTGGACAGGGCTGGGGAGTACTTCTTCCTCCTGCGTCGTGGAGTTGAGCGCGAAACGGTTCCAGCCGACCCAACCACGGGGCTCAGCAAGATCTCGGCCTACGAGGATCAGCAGCTCTTGAGCCTGCAAGAATGCTTTGATGCGGACGTGAAATCGCCTTCGATTCACATCACGTTCAAGGGGCTTCCCTGCTTTGAGGCGAGGACCGAAAAGCTTCGCCAATACGCCCAGCTTTACTGGGGCACCGATGGCAAGGAGCTGGGCTACTTCCTTGATCCAGCCGACACCACCGTTCCGATCAACAAGCCTACGGGTTCGACCTCTCCCCACACCTGGGAAACCGACAGCGCAGGCGATCATTGGATCCAGATCAACATTGATCTGGCCATCGCACACCGGGACATCCGTGCCAGCCATCGCGCGCAGAAGCTCGACAACATCGCCTTCTTCCTGGAGACGGACTCGTCCACTCCGGAGGTTATCCCCATCCAGGTGAGCCGTGATTCGCTGGATGATTACTGGATCGGGACCCGCACCACCGAGAGTGGTATCCAGGATGTTTACCAGAGCTTCGATGTAGCGAAAGGTTCCGGCAGCAGCACGCTTGGTCTGCTTGAGCTTGTACGCAAGACCGAGAGCTACCTCTACGACGGTGTGGCTTGCATCGGAAAGAACGAGGGAGACGCGCTGGACGGGATCTTTGCGGCCTGCTCGCTCAAGGGCCAGACCCCTGCCTTCCTGGCGAGGCAATCGTTGCTGGGGAAGATCAAGGTAAGGCTCACGAAGCAAGCGCTGGGCACCAAGACTCCCAAGGCTCTCAAGGCTTTTGTCACCTACCGTTACGTCAAGTGAGGTTTCCGGTGAAGTCTCCTGGTCCCTGTCTCGTGCTTGCCGTGCTGGGGTGGCTCGGGTGTAGCTCCCCCTCTGCTTCTCCCGCTCCTTGCCCGGCTCCTTCCTCCTCCGCTTCCTCACCTCCCTGCGACGCGGACCTTGATGGCTTCCTCTCTCCCTCCTGCGGTGGCCTCGATTGCGACGATTCCCGCAACGACGTTCACCCGGGCGCTCTCGACACCTGCGATGGGGACGATAACAATTGCGACGGCTCCATCGACGAACTCGATGCTTGCCAGTGCGCCGACGCTCCTCCGCAACCCTCCCTCCCCTTCACCAGCACCGTTTGCCTCAAGGGGGGCTGGTTCTTGCGCGGCATGGGCGAGTCCGATCCGGATGCCGCTGCCTTTGGCTACTCCGTCAGCCCCATTCGCCCCGTTTTCGTCTCTCCCTTCTTCATGGACCAGTACGAGGTCACCAACGAGCGTTACATCGCCTGTGTCCAAGAGGGAAAATGTTGGCTGGAACCCAGCGTGCTCGGGGAAATCTTCGACATCGAAGAGCACATGACGGAAGATCAAAGGCATCGCCCCTTCACCTGGGTCAACCCCTGGCTTGCCGATAATTTTTGCAGGGCGCAAGGAGGCCGGTTGCCCAGCGAGGCGGAGTGGGAGAGAGCTGCGGCAGGGTTGGGAGATAAACCGCGCCCTTATCCGAGCGGGGCCCACCTGCCTACCTGCGAAGAGGAGGTCATTCGAACTTGTTTTCCTGGCGTGGAATGGCCCAAACCGGCAAGGGTAGGGACCAAACCACCCAACCCGGAAGGTTTGTACGATCTGGGGGGAAACGTTTCCGAACTGACCAGGGAACCGAGCCGTTTTGAATCGTACAGCGAGTGCAAGGATCCTTGCAAAAACCCTTGCATTCTCTGCGACAAGCCCTTCCCTCCACCGCCGATCACACCTCAAAAATGGTCCGAGTTCGGGATCGAACTCTTCATCGCAAGGGGAGGCGGTGTACTCCTTGATCCCACGCAGATCATCGATGCCAACGGAGAGAAGATCACGAGTGATCACTTTTTCCGCTCACAAGGACGACACCAGACAAACCGAAGCATTTTGTCTAGCTACAGCAGCGGCTTCCGCTGTGTTTACCCGGCGAAGCCGTTGCGATGAGGGCTACTGATCCCCAGGGTCGGCGCATCTCGCCTCCTGCTCTCATTTGCTGAGCTTCTTCCCCTGCGCCTCGCTTCGCATCTCCTTTCCTCCTTTCGTCCTCTCCTCCTCGTGTCCCTTCCAAAGAAGGCAGAGCAAGGAGGGCCTTCCCCCGGGTGGCCGGTCTTGCGAACATGGCCCCCTGGAAGAGCTGGGTCACCGCGAGCAAGAAGGGCGTGTTACACCTGGGGGCATGCAACCGCCCCCTCGTGTCGAGCGACCTCTCCAGGTGCTCCGGGAAGGTCCCCCTGGGAACTTCACGCTGGAGAGCACCCGGGGGAGGCACTTCCTGTTCGCCGCGCTCCTGGTGGTCACCGCCCTCGTGGGGGGGATCCTCTGTTACGACCGGCTGGATCTCGAATGCTCCCGGGTCGAGGATCGCTGCACGTTCCGGAGCACCGGGGTTCTGCAGGGGGGGTTCAAGGGCCAGGCAAAGCTCTCCGAGATCGATTTTCTCTCGGCCGACGGGACCACCACGCGCAGCAGCCAGCACCGGACGTTCACCCGGATGCGCCACGTTTTTGTGCTCAAGGACCAGCGCCGCATCCCCCTGGAGCCCCGCCTCCGGAGCTCCCTGGTGGAGGACCCTATCCACGCCGAGTTCAACGCCTTCCGGCGCGGACGCGACACGACGCTCTCGACCTACGCGGTGCATTTCGGGCACATCGGGTTCTTCCTGCCGACGCTGGTGGCCATCGCGGGGGTCCTGGTCCTGGTCGCGGAGCGGCGCTCGTTCCTCTTTGACCGGAACACCGGACGCTTCCGGATCGAGGCGCGAGGGGTGCGCTTCGGGAGCAGCCGCGCCGAGGGAAACCTGGCGGAGATCGTTGCCATCGAGCACGTCCCTCGCGGCACCCAAATCGGCACTTACCTGGCGCTCCTCGATGGCCGGAGGATCCGGCTCGATGTCGACTTCCAGGACACCTTCGCCCGGGAGATGTCCGAGCGGTTCGGGCTCCCGCTCCAGGTGACGACCAGCGAGGCCATCCTCCGGTCGGGAACGGCGAACTCCATCGTGCCCTCGTTGCTGATCCTGTTCCTTGCTTTCTTGCCGGTGATCCTCCAGGCGGGGTGGGGCGCGGTGATCCTGGTGCAAGGTCTTCTCTACCGCTGAGGTGCTTCGATGAGGATCGTGATCTACCAGCTCGTGGTGCGGCATTTCGGCAACGAGAACCTGACCCGGGTCAAGGACGGCACCCTGGAGCAGAACGGCGTCGGGAAGTTCGCCGACATCAACGACGCGGCGGCGGCGATGCTGGTCGATCTGGGCGTGACGCACGTGTGGCTGACGGGGGTGCTGCGGCAGGCGACGCTGACGGACTGGTCCAGCGCCGGGGCGGGGCTGGAGGCGGACGATCCGGACATCGTGAAGGGGCGAGCGGGGTCGTTCTACGCGATCCGGGACTACTTCGACGTGTGCCCCGACTACGCCGTCGATCCGGCGCGGCGCATGGAGGAATTCGAGGCCCTGGTCGCGCGGCTCCACCGGGCGGGGTTGAAGGTGCTGATCGACCTGGTGCCGAACCACGTCGCCCGCAGCTACGCCAGCGTGGTGCGCCCGGATCTCGACTTCGGCCGGGACGACGACACCACGGTCTTCTTCTCGCCGCGCAACGATTTCTTCTACCTGGTCGACCCCCCGGGGCAAAAACTGCGGCTGCGGAAGCCAGGGCGGTGGAACCCGAAAAACGTCACCTTCTCCGGTGAATTCTCCCGGGAAGATGGGGCCCCCGGGCGTCCTCCCAAAGCGACCGGCAACAACGTCACCTCGCCCTCCCCCTCGCCGGACGACTGGTACGAGACCATCAAGCTCAACTACGGCTTCAACTTCGCCGACCCGGGCGCGTCGCGCTACGATCCGAGGCCGCCGGTCTGGGACAAGGTCGACGCGATCCTGGCCCACTGGCAGGGCAAGGGGGTCGACGGCTTCCGGTGCGATTTTGCCCACTACGTCCCCACCGAGGCGTGGAGCTGGCTCATCGCCCGGGTCAAGGAGCGCGATCCCTCGGCGCTGGTGGTGGCGGAGGCCTACGACAACCTGGACGGGCTGCTCTCCGCGGGCTTCGACGCCATCTACCACGACGACGCCTACGACGGGCTCAAGGAGGTCTACCAGGGCCACCGCGGGGTCGACGCCATCGACCGGAGGCTCCGGGATCTGACCGACGACCAGCGGCGGCGCTACGTGCATTACCTGGAGAACCACGACGAGCGACGCATCCCGTCGGCGCTGGTACGCCACGGCGGCCCCGACGCCACCGGCTTCGGCTCGACCCGCGCCGGTCGCCAGCTCGCTCCGCTGCTCTACCTGGCGACCAGCGGCCCGGTGCTGTTCTACAACGGCCAAGAGGTCGGCGAGGACGGCGGCGGCGACGAGGGCTTCGGCGGCGAGGACGGACGGAGCAGCATCTTTGACTACTGGGGGCTCCCCTCGCTGGTGGCGCTCTGCCACGGCAAGCGCTGGGACGGCGGCGGGCTCTCCCCGGAGCAGGCGTCGCTCCGGTCGTTCTACCGGGATCTGCTCCGGCTCGCCCAGGATCCGTCCGTGCGCGGGGACGGCTACTGGGCGCTGCGCCACGCCAACCCGCAGGCGCCCGCGCTGCTGGCCTTCGCTCGCTTCGCCCCCGGGAGCGGCCGGATGCTGGTGGTGGCGGTGAACTTCCAGGCGGGGGGCTCCCTGGCGACGCGGCTCCGGCTCCCCGCGGGGCTGCTGACGGCGGCGGGGATCGACGCGACGGCGGCGGTGACGCGGGTGCTGGACGAGAGCGGCGCGACCCGGGAAGCGCGCGGCAGGTTCACGCCGGAGCGTCTCGCCGGCGAGGGCTTCGAGATCTCGCTGACGGACCAGAGCGCCCAGGTGTTCACCGTGGAGCACCGCGAGGTCGCCGAGCGGACCCCGGCGGGTTAGCGGGCCCCGGCGGGCTTCTTCTTCGGGGCCCTCTCCCGCGGGTCGTGGTGCTCGCGGAGCGTCTGCACGTCGAGGGCGCCGCCGACCTGGCGGGCCGGATCGTAGGCCGGGCGCCCGTCCTGGACGTTCCAGCCCGGGGCGAGCCCGCCGGAGGTTGCGCTTTCCGCGAGGGTGTCCCCGGGGGCCTTGCGGTCCACGCCGACCACCTGTCCGTCGGAGGTGGTCGGCGTGGGGTGCCCGTAGTCCAGCGTGGGAGAGCGGAGCGGAGCGTTCCGGCCAGGCTCGGCGCAGCCGAGGTGGGACAGCGTGCTCGTGGCGACAACGAGGAGCAGGTCACGCGCAGACTTCATCGCGGCACCTCCTTGGAGCTCCAAGGGTAGCACCCGGCCCCGGATGTGCTCGCCACCCGCTCCATTTTTCGAGACGGGCTTGACGCGGTGAGGGCGCGCTCCTTAGCCGGGGGTCATGGAGCTGCTAGGCATCGGGGGGATCTTGTTCTGGCTCGGGCTGCTGATGTTCTCTGGCGGGTTCGCCCTGGTGTGGGTGGCCCTGGCGCGCCACGACGGGCTGGACAGGAGCCGGACGCTTCACGTGATCTTCGACGCGGATTCGCCGATGAAGCGGCCGGAGCACCGGCGGGATCGGATGCTCTTCCGGGTGGGGGTCTTCGTGGCGGGGTTCGGGGGGATGAACGTGTTCACTGCGGTCTCCATGGGGGACGCGCGGGAGTTGGCGGTGTGCAACCGGACCTGCCAGCGGGAGGGTTACCTGGGGGGCCGCTTTGCCCCGTCCACGTTGGAGAAGGTTCCGGGGACCAACCGGCCCCAGCGGGCCTGCTGGTGCGTGGGTCCGGCGGGCTCCGTCGAGCTTCCCTCGACGAGGTTGCCGCTGCCGGGGGCGTCGGCCGCGCCGCCTTGACGCGAGGCGAGGGCTTTCCTAGAGAGCGTCTCCGGGCGATGTGCCTCCGTCGCCGGCCGGCCCATGGAAACCTCCGCAACACCCCTCCCCTCGACGGCCATCGCCTCCCCTCCTCGCTTCTCCGATCTGGTCGCGCTGACCAAGCCTCGCATCACCTCCACGGTGCTGGCGACGACGCTGGGCGGCTATTTCTTCGGACAACCGGGGCACGACGGGGCGAAGCTGGCGGCGACGGTGGCGGGCACGGCGCTGGTGGTGGGCGGGGCCAATGCGCTCAACATGTACCTGGAGCGGGACTCGGACCGCTACATGAAGCGCACCAGCCAGCGCCCCCTGCCCGCGGGCCGGATGAGCCCGGGCGTGGCCCTGTACTTCGGCCTGGGGCTGACGCTGGTGGCGCTGCTGATCCTGACCTTCGCGGTGAACCCGGTGGCGGGCCTGCTCGCGGCCATCGCCAACACCTCCTACGTGCTGCTCTACACCCCGCTCAAGCCGCGCTCCTCGGCGGCGGTGTGGGTTGGGGCGGTGCCGGGGGCCATCCCGCCGCTCCTCGGCTGGGCCTGCGCCACCGGGGGCGTCGACCTCACCGGACTGAGCCTCTTCTCCATCCTGTTCTTCTGGCAGATCCCTCATTTTCACGCCATCGCCCTCTTCCGCCAGGAGGAGTACGCCCGCGCGGGCCTCAAGGTCCTCCCCCTGGAGCGCGGCGACGAGGTGACCCGCCAGCGGATCGCCCTCTGGTCCCTGGTGCTCCTGGCGGTCTCCCTGGTCCCCTACCTGCTGGGCCTCACCTCCCTCGCCTACCTGGCCGCCGCGCTGCTCCTCGGGCTCCCCTTCGTCGCGCTGGCCCTCTCCGGGCTCCGGGACCAGGTCGACGCCCGCTGGGCCCACCGGCTGTTTGGATTCTCCATCCCCTACCTGGTCGCCCTCTTCGCGGCCCTCCTGGCGACGCGTGTTTCCTGACGGGTGGCGCCGCGCCTGGTGCGCCTTGTTTGACGCGACCGGAGGGGCGCGCTAGGCACGCTGCGTCATGGCCCCTAGCGAACGCCCCCCACCCAACCCGGAGCAGGACGAGAACGAGGGCAACGACTCCCAGCGGGAGAGCCGCGAGGGGGCGAGGCGGCTGGTGGAGCGGCTGCTGCGGGATGGGGTGCGCAGGGCGGTGGAGAAGGGGGTCGAGCAGATCACCGAGACGCCGGACAACGTGCGGCAATTCGTCCAGGACATGAAGCTGCCGAGGGAGGTCGCGTCGCTGATGTACCAGCAGATCGACGAGACCAAAAACGGGCTCTACCGGGCAGTGGCCAAGGAGATCCGGGACTTCCTCGAGCAGACCAACGTGACGGAAGAATTCGTCAAGGCGCTGACCACGCTGTCCTTCGAGATCAAGACGGAGATCCGGTTCATCCCCAACGACCACCGCCAGGAGGGGGAAAAACCCATGAAGCCCGACGTGAAGGCGAGCGTCCGGCTCAACAATAGCCGCGACAAGGAGCCCAAAGAAGAGGGAGAATAGAGTATAGGGGCGCCGGACCGACCATGACGAAGAAGCTGAAGCCCGCCGACGAGATCGATGCGTACTGCACCAAGTGCAAGCTCGACCTCTCTCACCGCATCATCTCCCTCGACGGGGACAAACCTCACAAGGTCGAGTGCCAGACCTGCCGCAGCGCCCACCTCTACCGGCGCCCCAAATCCGTCGCCGAGGAGCCGCGGGCGGCCAAGGCAAAGGCCACCAGCGCCTCCCCCTCTGCGACCTCCGCGGGGAGCACCAAGCCCGCCGGGAAACCCACCTCCGCCAAGGCCATCGCCGCCGCCGAGGCCGAGAACCTCCGCGAGCGCGACTGGGAGCGCCGCGTCTCCGGCAAGGGCCTCAACGAGTTCAAGCCCTACCGCACCACCTCCACCTTCAACACCAACGAGCTGATCCGCCACGCCAAGTTCGGCGACGGCTTCGTGGCCCGGGTGATCGACAAGAACAAGATCGAGGTCATGTTCCGCGATGGCCTCCGGACGCTCGCCCATGGGCTCGACATGGGCTAGGTCCGTCCGGGCGCTCCTGGCGGTGTCACTTTTTACACCGCCTGCCCACGCCGACCTCGCGGTGGCCCCTGGCCCCACCGGCGGGCTGGGGGCGCTGCTGGTGGCGGGGCCGCTGGCTGCGGTGGCGCCGTCGCG
>CAZSDX010000177.1:0-11907 GCA_964605685.1 uncultured Polyangiaceae bacterium | reverse complement strand
TCGGCCGCCGCCAGGTGCGCCCGGGCCATGGCGCGCACGTCCCCGACGCAGGCCCAGGTGTCCACCGCCAGCATCACCGGCAGGTCGACCGCGGACAGGAGCAGCTTGCCGGTGGGCGTAGGCCCCACGTCGCCGGGGCCGATCGGGGCGCAGGGGGCCACCAGCACCACGTCCTGGCCGCGGCGGGCGTGGGCCAGGGCCAGCTCGTGGGCGTCGGCCTTGCTGCGGGCGTAGAGGTCGCCGGTGGGGCCCAGGGCGAAGGGACTGTCCTCGGTGGCGTCCCGGTCCGGTCCCTGCCCCCCGAAGCGAGCGATGGAGCTGGTGTGGATCACCCGCTCGACGCCCAGCTCGCCCGCCAGCTCCAAGACGTTGCGGGTGCCCAGCACGTTGACGTCCCACATGCGGGCGGGATCCCGGGACCAGAGGGCGTAGATCGCCGCCAGGTGGAACACCCACCCACAGCCCCGCATCGCCTCCCGCAGCGCCCCTCGGTCGAGCACGTCCAGGGGCGCCCGCTCCACCGCCAGCCCCTCCAGGTTCGGCGCCCGGTCCCCCGGGAGGTACGCCGCCCGGACGTCGTGCCCCGCGTCAAGCAGCGCCCGGACCACGTGGGAGCCGATGAACCCCGCCGCCCCGGTGACCAGCGCCTTCACGCCGCCTCGCGCCCCGGCAGCGCCAGGGCGAAGTAGAGCACCAGCCGGGGCCCCGTCCGGAGCTGGAAATACGCCTGGCCCAGGTACAGCCCCGGCCTCACCTCCCGGATCTCGTCCTTGATGGCCCGGATGAACCAGGGATTCTCCGGGTGATCGTAGTCGAGCTGCACCGCCTCGAACTCCCCCGCCCTCGATGGCCCCAGCGCCGTCGTGAACCGGAACCACCGCAGCCACCCGATCCGGTCGCTCAGCACCCGGTTGATCCCCTCCCCCGCCCCGCCCCCTAGGAACCGGAAGCTCTTCCCCTTCCACGGGAACCCCCCCCACCCCGCGAACGCCCGCAGCGCCGGCGCCGCCCACCCCGGCAGCAGCACCACCGCCAGCATCCGGCCCCGGAGATCCCCCTCGATCGCCGCCAGCTCCGGCGCCTTCGCCCCCCGGTAGAGCGCCCCCAGCTCGTCGGCCCCCAGCGCCAGCAGCCCGTCCAGCGTCAGCTCGCGTCCTCCCCGTGCCTCGTCCCGCCAGCCTGCCCCTGCCGTCGTCGTCGTGCTCATCGCCTACCTCCCGGTCTTTCTCGGAATTTTTACTTTCACATACGGATGCGTATGTCTCCTGGATCTTTCACCTACGAGGCCGTAGGTCAAGGGCAATGAAGCGAGCCGCGGAGGCCCCCGGGAAACGGAGGGAAGAGAGCAAGCAGAGGACGAGGGAGGCGCTGGTGGAGGCGGCGACGGAGCTGATCGGGGAGCAGGGGCTGGACGGGCCGAGCCTGGACGCGATCTGCGAGCGGGCCGGGTACACGAGGGGGGCGTTTTACGTGCATTTCGCCGACCGGGAGGCGCTGGTGGAGGCGGTGATGGAGCGGGCCGGGGCGGGGCTGCTGGGGGCGCTGCTGCCGGAGGAGGCGGATCTGGCGGAGGTGGTAGGGCGCTTTGTGGGGGCGGTGCTGGGGGGGAGCTACCCGCTGGCGGGGCAGCCCGGGATCCGCCCCCACCAGCTCTACGCGGCCTGCGCCCGGTCGGAGCGGCTGCGGCGCTGGTACCAGGGGGCGGTGGAGGAGTCGACGAGGAGGCTGGCGAGGGCCATCGCCCGGAGCCAAGCGCAAGGGCGGCTGAGGACGGATCTGGAGCCCACGGCGGCGGCGGGGCTGCTGATGGCGGCGGTGATCGGGGCCCAGACGATGCTGGAGCTGGGGCTGCCGGTGGAGATCGGGGCCGGGGCGAGGGAGCTGCTGAAGATGCTGGGGGTTCCCGGGGAGGGGGGGCCAAATCGAGGGGGGATGTGATTTTTCGGTTGACCGCGGGGGGGCCGGGGGTGCATATAGCTCCTCGCCTTGCCGAATCTCACCTGCTGGGGTTCCCTGGTGAGGGGTGGTAGCGAAGTTGGTTATCGCGCTGGCCTGTCACGCCGGAGATCGCGGGTTCAAGTCCCGTCCACCTCGCCAACATCTTCTTCTTGGTTGTGTCCCCCTCCTGGGGTGGTAGCGAAGTTGGTTATCGCGCTGGCCTGTCACGCCGGAGATCGCGGGTTCAAGTCCCGTCCACCTCGCCAAGATTCTCCCAGCATCCGCTGCTAACGGGTGGGGGTGCAACGTGTTGCACCCCCACAACGCTTTTTGGGGGGCGACTCACCCGGGCAAGGTGAGGGAAGAAGGCAACGGAAGCCCGAGCATCTTGTAGAACTGGGGGAGGACGCTGCGGCTGAAGGGGCCGGCGGGGAGGTAGATGTCCTCGCCTTCCGGGGGGGTGCGGGCTTCCAGGAAGCCACCCGACCGACCCAGGACGCGCTCGAGATCGGCCTGGAGGGCCTCGACGGAGGCGTAGCGATGCTCCGGGTTCTTGCGCAGGGCCTTGCGGATGACCAGGCCCAAGCGAGCGCGGAGCACCAGGGAGGCGTCGGGTTGCTGCTCCGGATCGTCGACGAATTCGACGCGAGGGTCGGGGAACGGGAGGATCGGGGGGAGGATGACCTGGCGGGCCAGCAGCTCCGTGGCGTCGGCGCTCTCGAAGGGGAGCCTGCCGGAGAAGACCCGACAGAGGACAATGCCGAGGGCGTAGATGTCCGTGCGGGCGTCGACGGGGTCGGTGAGGGCCTGCTCGGGGGCCATGTACTCGGCGGTACCCACGGCGGTGCCTATGGCGGTGAGGCGGAGGGTGCTCTTGGCGAGGCCAAAGTCGACGACCTTGGCCTGGTAGGCCTCGCCGGGGGCGCCGACCAGGAAGAGGTTATCGGGCTTGAGATCCCGGTGGATGATGCCCTTTTTGTGGGCCTCGATGAGGGCCGAGGTGATCTGCAAGAAGAGCGGGAGGGTGGCCTCGGGGGAGAGCTTCCCTTCGCGACGGAGGCGGTCGCCGAGGGTCTCTCCCCGGAGGAATTCCATGACCAGGAAGGGGGTCCGGTCCGAGGTCTCCCCCACGTCGAGGACCTGGATGATGTTCGGGTGGCCGATGGCGGCGGCGGCCAGGACCTCGTGGAAAAAACGCTCCCGGTGGCGGCTCTGGTTTCCCGTCACCCGAAGCATCTTGACCGCCACGGGCTCGCCGGTGGTCAGGTCTTCCGCCGCGTAGATCGAGGCCATCGCGCCCTCACCGATGAGGCCCAGGATCAGGTACCTGTCCTTGAGCTGGTGCCCGGTGAGGGGGGTATCCTTCCAGTCCAGGAGCGAGAGCCGGGGCTGGGTGGAGAGCCGGCGCCCGTCGTGGGGGCAAAAATCAAGCCCCGGGAAGGTGCGGTGGCAGTGGGGGCAGATCACCGGGTCATCTAACCAGGGGTCGCCCTGGACAGCAAGGGACCCCCCAGGCCGTCGGAGCGCCGCGGCGAACCCAGGGGATACCTGCCCGCAACATCCCGGAAACACAGGGAAGCCACGGCGGGGCAGGAAACGTTGCGACGTGTCAAAAGGGGTTTGCGCGTCGCGTTAGCTCCCGGTTTACTAGGGGGGTCGGTCCGGTGATCGATCCGTTTCGAGGTACCCAGAACCATGCCCTACCCACCGCGCCAGGGACTCTACGACCCACAGTTTGAACACGACGCCTGCGGGCTTGGATTTGTGGCCACGCTGAGGCGAGAGGGGACGCACCAGGTGATCGCCCACGGGCTGGAGATCCTGCAGAACCTGACGCACCGTGGGGCGGCGGGGTGCGATCCGTGCACGGGGGATGGGGCGGGGATCCTGATCGAGATCCCCCACGAGCTGTTCGACGAGGAGAGCCGGCAGCGGGGGCTCGGGGGGCTGCCGGCGCGGGGGGACTACGCGATCGCGATGTGTTTCCTGCCGATGAACCCGGCGAAGCGGCGCCAGTACGAGGCGGTGCTGGAGGCGAGCGTCGTGCACCACGGGCAGCGGGTGCTGGGGTGGCGAGACGTGCCCATCGAGCCGGGGGCGCTGGGGCCGGTGGCGAGGTCGTCGATGCCGAGGATCCGCCAGCTCTTCATCGGGCGGAACTGCGAGCCGTCCGCCTTCGAGCAGACGCTGTTCTTGATCCGCAAGCGGGCGGGACGCACGGTGAACGCCGACGATTTCTACGTCTGCTCGTGCTCGTCGAGGACGGTGGTTTACAAGGGGTTGATGCTGGCGGAGCAGCTCGGCCAGTTCTACCCGGATCTCTCGTCGCCCCGGGCGCTGTCGAGGCTGGCGCTGGTGCACTCGCGCTTCAGCACCAACACCTTCCCGTCGTGGCAGCTGGCGCACCCGTTCCGGCTGCTGGCGCACAACGGGGAGATCAACACGCTGCGGGGCAACCGGACGTGGATGGACGCGCGGGAGTGGCTGCTGGCGAGCGAGGTGTGGGGGCAGCACCTGGAGGATTTCCGACCGATCATCCGGCGGGGCGGGAGCGACTCGGCGGCGCTGGACAACGTGGCGGACTTCCTCGTCGCCTCGGGGCGGAGCCTGCCACACGTGATGATGATGCTCGTGCCGGAGGCCTGGGTGGAGGACCCAGACATGAGCGACGTGAAGAAGGCTTTTTACGAGTACCACGGCTGCCTGATCGAGCCGTGGGATGGCCCCGCGGCGCTGTGCTTCACCGACGGGAAGCAGATCGGCGCCACGCTGGACCGCAACGGGCTGAGGCCGGCGAAGTACGCGGTGACCCGCGACGGGCTGGTGGTGCTGGCGAGCGAGTTCGGGGTGCTGCCGCTGGATCCGGCGACGGTGACGCAGAAGGGGCGGCTCCAGCCGGGGAAGATGTTCCTGGTGGACGTGGACGAGGGGCGGATCGTCGAGGACGACGAGATCAAGCACCAGGTGGCGACCCGGCGGCCCTACCGGCGCTGGCTCGACGCCAACAAGGTCGACCTGCGGACGCTGCCTCCGCCGGAGGAGGTGCCGGAGCTGGGGGCAGAGGAGGCGGCCGCGCTGCGCCGGGTCTTCGGCTACACCCAGGAGGAGCTGCGCATGGTGCTGGCGCCGATGGCACAGAGCGGGGAGGAGCCCACGGGGTCCATGGGGGTGGACATCCCCCTGGCAGTGCTGTCCGACAAGCCGCAGCGGCTGTTCCGGTATTTCAAGCAGCATTTCGCCCAGGTGACCAACCCGGCCATCGACCCGATCCGGGAGGAGATCGTGATGTCGCTGGTGAGCTGCGTCGGCGGCGAGGGGAACCTGCTGGTGGAGACGCCGCGCCAGTGTCGGATGCTGGAGATCCCGCACCCGATCCTGACCGACGAGGAGCTGGCCCGGCTCCAGCAGAGCCCCATGGCGGACTTCCGGGCGATCACCCTGTCGACCTGCTTCTCGCCGGAGGGCTCCCCGGTGGAGGCGCTACGCCGGGCGCTGGATGAGCTCCGGGCGGCGGCGCGGGCGGCGGTGCGCGCGGAGGCGAGCTGCATCCTGGTGCTGAGCGACCGGGACGCGGGGCCCGGGCGCGTCCCCATGCCGAGCCTGCTGGCGCTGGGGGCGGTCCACCATGACCTGATGCGGGCGGGGCTTCGGGCGCGCACCGGCCTGATCGTCGAGTCCGGCGAGCCCCGGGAGGTGGCCCACATCGCGCTGCTCATCGGCTACGGAGCCGGGGCGGTGAACCCCTACCTGGCGCTGGCCACGGTCCGGGAACTGGCGGAGCAGGGGTCCGTCTCCGTGCCGCCGGCCCGCGCCGCGGAGCACTTCATCAAGTCCCTCAAGAAAGGCTTGCTGAAGGTCATGTCGAAGATGGGGATCTCGACGCTATCGAGCTACCAGGGGGCGCAGATCTTCGAGGCAGTGGGGATCGATCAGGTGGTGATCGACGAGTTCTTCACCGGGACAGCCTCGCGGCTGCGCGGGGTGGGGCTGGCAGAGATCGGGGAGGACGCGCGGTATTTCCACCGGGAGGCGTACCGGCCTGGGGCGAGGGCGCTGCCGGTGGGGGGGCACCTGCACTACCGGGTCGGCGGGGAGCAGCACCAGTGGAACCCAGAGACGGTGGCGGCGCTCCAGAAGTCCGCCCGGCTCAACGACGCACGGTCCTACGAGGAGTTCGCCCGGCTGGTGAACGATCCGGGGGAGCACCCGTCAACGCTGCGAGGCCTGTGGGAGCTGAAGCCCGCCGGGGCGCCGGTGCCCGTCGAGGAGGTGGAGCCGGCGAAGGAGCTGGTGAAGCGCTTCGCCACGGGGGCCATGTCCTTCGGGAGCATCTCCAGGGAGGCCCACGAGAACCTGGCCATCGCCATGAACCGCATCGGAGGCCGGTCGAACACCGGCGAGGGAGGGGAGGACAGCGCCCGATTCCAGCCGGACGAGCGAGGGGACAGCCGGCGGAGCGCCATCAAGCAGGTGGCGTCGGGACGCTTCGGGGTGACGGCGCATTACCTGGTGAACGCGGAGGAGATCCAGATCAAGATCGCCCAGGGGGCCAAGCCCGGCGAGGGCGGGCAGCTCCCCGGGCACAAGGTGGACGCGGTGATCGCCCGGGTACGCCACTCGATCCCCGGGGTGACGCTCATCTCGCCACCGCCGCACCACGACATCTACTCCATCGAGGATCTGGCCCAGCTCATCTTTGACCTGAAGAACGTGAACCCCCGGGCCCGGATCAGCGTCAAGCTGGTGGCCGAGGCGGGGGTCGGCACCATCGCTGCCGGCGTCGCCAAGGCCCACGCGGACGTGATCCTCATCAGCGGCCACGACGGGGGCACCGGGGCCTCGCCGCTCACCTCCATCCACCACGCGGGGCTCCCCTGGGAGCTGGGGCTCGCGGAGGCCCAGCAGGTGCTGGTGATGAACGGGCTCCGGGGGCGGGTCCGGCTCCAGGTGGACGGCCACCTCAAGACAGGCCGCGACGTGATCTTCGGCGCCCTGCTGGGCGCCGAGGAGTTCGGCTTCGCCACCGCGCCCCTGGTGGCGAGCGGCTGCATCATGATGCGCAAGTGCCACCTCAACACCTGCCCCGTCGGCGTGGCCACCCAGGACCCGGAGCTGCGCCGTCGCTTCCGCGGCCAGCCGGAGCACGTCATCAACTACCTGTTCTTCGTTGCCGAGGAAGCCCGGCAGCTCATGGCCTCGCTGGGGTTCCGCACCTTCGACGAGCTGGTGGGGCGGGTCGACTGCATCGCCCCCCGCCAGGAGGGCCTCCACCCCCGGGCTCGCCGCGTCGATTTCTCCGAGGTGCTCTACCAGCCCCCGGAGTCCTTCGCCCCGGGGGCCTCCCTCCGCTGCACCGAGGCCCAGGAGCACAACCTCCGCTCGGTCCTCGACCACACCCTCATCCAGCAGGCCCGCCCGGCGCTCACGGAGCGCCAGCCGGTGCGCATCGAGCTGCCGGTGCGCAACAGCGACCGGGCCATCGGCGCCATGCTCAGCGGCGAGGTGGCCCGGCGCCATGGTGAGCAGGGCCTCCCCCGGGACACCATCGACATCCACCTCCGGGGCAGCGCCGGGCAGAGCTTCGGCGCCTGGGTCTGCGGCGGCATCACCATGACGCTCCAGGGCGACGCCAACGACTACGTGGGCAAGGGGCTCTGCGGCGGCGTGCTGGCGGTGCTCCCCCCGGCGGAGAGCCCGTTCTGGGCCGAGGAGCAGGTGATCGTCGGCAACACGGTGCTCTACGGGGCGACCGGCGGCGAGGCGTACTTCAACGGCCGCGCCGGCGAGCGCTTCGCGGTGCGCAACTCGGGCGCCCTGGCGGTGGTGGAGGGCGCAGGCGACCACGGCTGCGAGTACATGACCGGCGGCGTGGTGGTGGTGCTCGGCCCCACGGGTCGCAACTTCGGCGCCGGGATGAGTGGCGGCGTCGCCGTGGTGCTGGACGAGCAGGGGCTCTTCGCGGGCCGCTGTCACCCGGAGGTCCGGGGCAGCATCGAGCCGCTCTCGCCCCGGGACGCGGAGGTGATCCGCGAGATCCTCGAGGAGCACGCGCGCCGCACCCGCAGCCCCCTGGCCTGCCGGCTGCTTTCCTCGTGGCCTCGCGCCGTCCAGCAGCTCGTCAAGCTGGTCCCCCGGGAGTTCCGGGCCGCCCTGGAGGCCCAGCCCCCGGACGCGCGCCCCACCACCCTCGCCGCGCGCCTCGCCCTGTCGGAGCGCTCTCCCCTCCCCGCTTCCCCCAAACCCTACCGCCCCGAGGCCGCCGAGGTCGCCCATGGGTAACCCCCGAGGATTTCTCCAGATTCGCCGCTCCAAGGCCCCCGCCCGCCCGGTCCAGGAGCGCCTCCAGGACTGGAACGAGTTCGAGGGGCCTCCTCCCCCCGATGCGCTCCGCGACCAGGCGTCTCGCTGCATGGACTGCGGCATCCCCTTCTGCCACAAGGGCTGCCCGCTCGGGAACCTCATCCCCGACTGGAACGACCTGGTGTACCGGGGCCGCCTCGACGAGGCCCTCGACGCCCTGGAGAGCACCAACAACTTCCCCGAGGTCACCAGCCGCGTCTGCCCGGCCCCCTGCGAGACCTCCTGCGTGCTCAACATCGAGGGCGTCCCGGTCACCATCAAGGACGTCGAGCATGCCCTCGCGGATCACGCCTTCGCCCGCCCCCTGGTCCCTCGCCCGGCTCCCCTTCGGCGCGACCGCGCCGTTGCCGTCGTCGGCTCCGGCCCCGCAGGCCTCGCCGCCGCTCAGCAGCTCGCCCGCCAGGGCTACGCCGTCTCGGTCTTCGAGCGCTCCGACCGCGTCGGCGGCCTGCTCCGCTACGGGATCCCGGACTACAAGCTCAACCGGGGTGTCCTCGACCGACGCCTCGCGCAGATGGCCGCCGAGGGGGTCATCTTTCACACAGGCGTCGAGGTGGGCCGCGACATCACCGCCGAGGGGCTCCTCAAGCGCTTTGACGCGGTGATCCTCTGCGTGGGCGCGGGCAAGGCGCGGGCCCTCCAGGTGCCCGGCGCCGAGCTCCGCGGCGTCCACCTCGCCATGGAGTTCCTCGAGCAGCAGAACCGCCGCGTCGCCGGGGACACCATCCCCCCCGAGATCGCCCTCCACGCTGTCGGCAAGCGCGTCGTCATCCTCGGCGGTGGTGACACCGGCTCCGACTGCCTCGGCACCTCGCTGCGCCAGGGCGCCCTCTCTGTTGTCCAGCTGGAGCTGATGCCGCGCCCCCCCGAGGAGCGCCGCCCCGAGAACCCCTGGCCCGAGTGGCCCCTCGTGCTCCGCACCTCCTCCTCCCAGGAAGAGGGCGGCGACCGGGAATTCGCCGTCAAGACCACCCGCCTGCTCGGCGACGACAGCGGTCAGGTCCGCGCTCTCGAGGCCGTCCGCGTCGAGCTGGTCGATGGTGTGCTCCGCGATGTCTCTGGCTCCACCTTCGAGATCCCCTGCGACCTTGTGCTCCTCGCCATGGGTTTCACGGGCGTCGAGGATAGCCCCCTGCTGTCCCAGTTCCGCCTCGCCCTCACTCCTCGTGGCACCCTCCCCCCCCAGATCGGCGAGCGCGTCTTTGCTGCCGGTGACGCTGTCCGCGGGGCTTCCCTTGTCGTCTGGGCCATCGCCGAGGGGCGCCGCGTCGCGGACCTCGTGCACCGCTCCCTCCAGAGCGCCCAGGCCGCCCAGTAAACCCGCGACCGCGACACCAGGCGACCTTCCGTGTCGGCCCGGAGGAGCAGGCCCCGGTGGCGGACCTCCCTCGCCGTCGCCTGGCGCTGTCCGCCCTTCTTGACCGAAGAACAGCGACAAAAACGAACACCGCCATCCAGGCGGTGCTCTCTGCTTCTGCACCCCGTCGGTCGGCCCAAGGCCAGCGCTTCCACGGGGGACGCAGACCAGCATGCACCCCGCCCATGACGGCCAAGGAGCAGCTCCGTAGCAGCTTCGCGCCCCAGGATTGTATTCTTGTCAACCTTCATCGTGATGTATTCATCATCGTGCAAGATAAAACTTGATCAAGTTCACAAATCAAGTACATCTATCCATGTATCGTCGCCAGGAACCCGAGTGGGGGTGCAAAAAGACCTATGCCTGCGCGCATGCACACGCGCGCATGCCTGCGCGCACGCGAGCGAGCGCTACGCAAAGAACAACCACGGGGACGAGGACGAGCACGAGCACGGGGGACATCCGCCCCGACGGGTGCATCCTCCAGGCCCCCCGCTCCCTGGTCGATCACGTCATCAGGCGAGCCGGTTCCCCTGCTCCACCCGGATCACGGGCAAGCCTTCTGGCAGGCTCTTGGCAGGGTGACGCCGGACCACGACGCCCGGAAGGGCAGGCTACGCGAGCTGGGGCCGGCGCTGGTGTGGTGAGGTTCGCTGGGCCTTGCTCACTTGCATTTCCCGGGTTCATCCGGCGCGAAGCATTGCGCGCCGCAGGGGCAGAGGATCTCCCCCTCGCAGCTCTGTCCGGCCTTGCAGTCGTCGTCCTCCCAGCACTGGCCTGCGGGCAGCGGCTTCTTGCACACGTCCCCCACGCAGTCCCCGCCGGAGCCGCAGTCCTTGTCTTCCTTGCAACAAAGGGGAGCATCCGGCCCGCTCTCGATGCACTTGCCCGGGCTATTCTGGACGCAGACGACGCCGCAGGGGCAAGGGGCCGCGCCCTGGCAGGTCTGGCCCGCGCCGCAGTCGCTCTCATCCCAGCACTGACCTGCCGCCGGCTTCTCCTGGCACGTCCCCTCCACGCACCGATCCAACCCCTGCTTCTGGCACTCCTCGTCCGCCTTGCAACACGAATCGCAGGGCCCCAGCGGCTTGTCGCAGTTCTTCGGGCCGCAGCCGGTGGGGTACTGGAGGCCGTCGATGCAGGTGATGGCCATGTCGCACACCAGCGTCGGATCGCAGGTCGGCTCCGGCTCCTCGCAGGGCCCCAGCGGCTTGTCGCAGTTGGCGGGGCCGCAGCCGGTTGGATAGAGCTGCCCTTCCACGCACGTCAGCACCTGCGTGCAGACCTTCGTCGGATCGCAGGTCGGCTCCGGATCGCCGCAGGGACCGATGGGCTTGTCACAGTTCTTCGGGCCGCAGGTGGTCGGGTAGAGCTTGCCGTCCACGCAGGTCTCCGCTTCCCCACACACCAGCGTGGGATCGCAGGTTGGCTCCGGCTCCTCGCAGGGCCCCAGCGGCTTGTCGCAGTTGGCGGGGCCGCAGCCGGTCGGGTACATCTGCCCTCCCACGCACGTCAGCACCTGCGTGCAGATGAGGTCCGGGTTGCAGGTCGGCTCCGGCTCCTCGCAGGGGCCGATGGCCTTGTCCCCGTTGGAGGGACCGCAGGCCGTCGGGTACATCTTCCCCTCGACGCAGGTCAGCACCTGGGCGCACACCTTGTCCTTGTCGGCAGGGTTGGTCTTGTCCAGGTTGTTCTGCTGGTTGCCGTTGCCCAGCGAGACGTCATCCGAACAGGCCGGAGCGAAGGCAAGGGCACCGAGAAAGGCGAGAGCAAGCAGGGAACGTGGGGTGGTCATGGTAGCTCCTGAGTTCTATCCCCTGGATGGCCGGGCTCCGCCGGGTTGATCTCACAAAGTTCAGGGGGTCGAAATTCCCAGCAACGCCCGCAGCCGCGGGGCGTGGGGGCTCCGGGGGTGCGCCTGCAAGAAATCCGACGCGTCCCGGTGCGCCGCCTCCCGGTTTCCCTGGCGTAGCAGCAGCTCGATCCGCAAGATCCTCGCCTCCGTCGCCAGCTTCCCCCGGGGATAGCGCTCCCCGTAGCGCCCCAGCGCCGCCTGCGCCCCCGCCAGATCCCCGCGCCCCAGCGCCGCCCGCGCCCCGTCCAGCGCCAGCAGTTCCCCCACCAGCGGATCCTTGACCACCGCCGTCGCCGCCGGAGGCGCCTCGGCGGGGGGCTCCTGGCGGGTGGACGGCGCCGGAGGCTCTCCGCGGGCTGGCGGGGGCACCTCCTCGGTCGCCATGGGCCGCAGAGCA
>CAZSDX010000176.1:0-11915 GCA_964605685.1 uncultured Polyangiaceae bacterium | reverse complement strand
GGAGGGGCAGCTCGCGCCGCCGGTGGTGCCCGGGGTCCGCGGGGTCCTGGCGGCCATCGAGGCGGCGGCCATCGAGGCGAAGATCGACGAGCTGAGGGAGGCGCAGCGGCTTCCGCAGCTCGACCCGCAGACGCGGCAAGATCCGCAGACCAGCACCGTGAGCGCGCTCCGGGCCTTCGCCTTCGCGGGGAAGCTGCTGGGGGTGACGCTGCCGGAGCTTTACCTGCTGCCGGAGGTTCCCGGCGGCGTGGCGGCGGTGGCGACCGAGCGCCCGACGACGGTGCTGGGGCGCTCGCTGCTTTCCGGGCGCTCGACGGTGGAGCTGGCCTTCCTGATGGCGCGGCACCTGGCCTACCACCGGCCCGGGGCGAGGCTGGCGCTCTACTACCCCTCGCTGGCGGAGCTGACGGCGCTGCTCCACGCGGCGGTGCAGATCGGGCGCCCGGGCGTTTCGGTGTCGTCGCCCCACGCGGCGGCAGCGGGGCGGCTGTACGCGGCCCTCAACCCGAGGCTGGACGAGGCGGCGCGGCAGAGTTTGGAGGCGGCCCTCCATGAGCTGGACCAGGCCGGGAGGCGCCCGGACCTGCCGCTGTGGCTCCGGAGGCTGGAGCTGACGGCGACCCGCGCCGGGCTGCTGGCCTGCGGCGACCTGGGGGTGGCGGCGAGGCTGGTGGAGAACGATCCAGCGCCGGTAGGGGATCTGAGCCCCCGGGCCAAGGCCGACGATCTGCTGGTCTTTGCCACGTCGGACGCCTACGAGGCGCTACGGCGAGAAATTTTGAGCTGATGCAGGTAGGCTCGGGGCCATGTTCGAGCTGGACCTCTCGACCCCCACCACGCCGCGCCTCCGCCACACCCTCCCTTCCTCCACCCGAGCCCACACCCTGGTGTCCAACCTGGGCCTGCGGGTGGAGCGGTGGTTCGTCGAGACCGGCGAGCAGGACGACGGACGCGCGGTGTACGGCGCCGCCTTCGCCCCGCTCGATCCGGCCCAGCAGAAGGTGATCGCTGCGGCCCTGGCCAGCCCGCTGCTGACGCGGAGCTCACCCCTCACGGAGGAAGACCTCCCGCGGGTCGAGGACGCCTGGCGCCAGGTGGAAGCTAGCCTCTTCCCGGATCCCACGGGGGAGCTCCCCGCCCATCTGGATACGCTCTTTCAGGCCATCCTGGTGCCTCCTCCGGGCTTCCTGCCGCCCCGCCCCCAGGCCCCCGCAAAACCCGCCCCGAAGGCTCCTCCCGCCAAGGCCGCGCCGCCTCCAGCGCCTCCGCCCCCTGCCCCGCCGCCCCCTGCCCCGCCGCCCCCTGCCCCTGCGACGGAGCCTGCTGCTCCGGAACCTCCAGCCCCCGCGGCGGCGAAGGCGCCGCCGAAGAAGGCGCCGCCGAAGAAGCCCCCCCCTGCTCCGGCAGCCCCCGCGGCGACGCCCATCCCCTTGCCCCCCATCCCCGCGGCGACGCCCTCCGGGGCGCTGGATCTGGAGACGCTCCGGGGGATGCTCCAGCAGGCGTTTCCTCCCGGCGGGGCGCCGATCCAGGAAGCGCTCCTCGCGGTGGAGAGCGTCGTGGCGCCGAGCGAGCCGGGGGATCCGGTGCGGGTGACGTTGCGCCTGATCTCCTTCGAGGGCGGGCAGATCCGGAGCATCAAGGAGCAGGAGTGTTACCTGGGTCCGCTGTCGCGACTCCCGGATGCCGCCCGGATGAGCGCCTTCGTGGAGGGGTGGCGCCAGGCGGTGGAGGCGACCTTCCAGAAGGGCGGCAGGGCGGTGGCGGAGCGCAACATGCCAATCAACCTCTTCCACATCGACGCGCTGAACCTGAAGAAGGCGACGACGGTGCAGGACTTCAAGGAGGCGCTGCTGGCTCGCTCGCGCCTGGGCAAACTGACCGAGGAGTGAGGTCTTCCGCTCGGGCGGTCGCCGTGCTCAGGTGGGCGCCACGATGGACTGGAAGAAGACCTTGACCACCCAGGGGTTGAAGCTGATGAGCGACCCGCGGGTGCTGAAGCTGATGCAGGACGAGCGGTTCCTGAAGCTGATGATGGCGGCGATGAGCATGCCGGGGAAGGTGCAGAGCTTCACCGGCGAGCAGAAAGACTCGCTCATCGACTCGCTGGGGCTGGCGACGCAGCAGGAGGTGGAGGATCTCCGGCGGACCGTGAGGGCGCTGGAGGATCAGGTGAGCGCGCTGCAGGAGCTGCTGGGCCGCGTGCTGGAGACCTCGCCGGAGAGGGAAGACGGCGAGGAGAAGGACGGCTTAGCTCAGGAGGGGCGACGGCGGCGGGCGAGGAGGCCAGCGAAGGCGAGGAGGGCCAGGGGGGCGGCGCCAGGCGCGGGGGAGCCGGCGGTACGGCAGCCACAGCCCCCGTCGGTGGCGGACTCCTCGGTGGAGGGGTTGGCGAGGTTGGGCTTCTTGCCGCCGGAACCGCCGGTTCCTGCGTCGGAGCCGCCGCTGCCCGCGTCCGACCCACCGGAGCCGCCGTCGCCACCGGTGCCTTCGGAGGGCATCTTGCCGAAGCCGGTGACCTTGATGGACTGCTCGGGCTCGTCGGGGTCGTTGGAGTTGAAGAAGATGGTGGCCTCGACCTTGCCTTCCTTCTTGGGGATGAAGGTGATCTCGACCTTTTCCTCCTCGTCGGGGTCGAGGTCGAAGGCGGCCTTGGCGACCTTGAAGTCGCCGGCCTGGGAGCTGAGGGTCTCGCCGACGGCGTTGATGGCGCCGAAGTTCTTGAGGGTGACGGACTTGGTCTTCTGCTCGCCGACGGTGACCTCGCCGAAGTCGATGGCGCCGGCGGAGTTGAGGGCGGCGATGACGGTGAGGTCCGGGAGCTGGATGGTGAAGTTGGTGGGGTTGAGGGTGATGGGGATGGTGCCCTCGAAGGGGAGGTCGGCGCCGACGTCGATGGGCCACTTGAACTTGAGGGGGAAGCCGGCGACCTCGGTGACCTCGATGGTGGGGGCGAGGAAGGTCTTGCCGGCGTAGGTGAGCTTTCCCTTGGCCTGGACGGTGGCGGATACCTCGCTGCCTCCGGTGTAGGGGATGTTGGTGGAGGGGTTGTCCTTGGTGACGGGGGCGTCGCCGCCCTTGACGGAGATCTCGTCGGTCTGCCAGGTGAAGACCACGTCGGCAGTGCCAGCGTCGAGGCCGAGGGAGATCTTGACGTATTCGTCGATGTCGATGCCGATGTCGCTGAGGCCGAAGGAGAAGATGGTCCCGTTGGTGGATTGCCCGGGGCAGACGACCGGCGGGTCGAAGGCGAAGGGAGCGAACTTGCAGGAGCCGCTGGCGGAGGAGGAGAACTCCTTGACGGTGCCGCTCTTGTCGAGGATATCCAGGATCTGGGTGGGGTCGACGCTGAAGAACCACTTGTTGTTCAGGGCGTCGATCATGATGCTGAAGGTGGGGGTCAGCTTGTAGGTGAAGCTGAAGGAACCACCTTCCTTGGGGGGCTTCCGGGGGAAGAGCTGCAGCGCGTTTACCTGCGGCCAGTAGACATCCCACTGGTGCTGCATGGCGATGTCGAGCTTGCTGTCGTCCATGGCCACCTGGAGGCAGGCGCCGAGCGTGTTGCACTTGCCCGGGGGCTGCTGGCTGCAGGGGTAGTTGTCGGGCACCCCCTCGCAGTTGAGCCAGCCGGTGTTGAGCTTGTTGTCGAAGGGGATGTTGGCCGCGGTCTTGGAGACCGTCACCGGGTCGCTCTTGAAGCAACGGAAGGTGGGGTCGTTGGGGAACTCGCAGGGGGTGGAGCCGTCCGCGCGAGCCTCGGAGGAGGCAGAGAGCAGCGCGAAAGCCAGGGAAGCAGCGGGGAGGGAGGAGAGGAGGCGCGGCAGACGGTTCATGGTGAGGAGGTCTCCTGGCGGCGCGTGGCGGGCCGGAAGCGCGAAGAGGAAGAGCGACGGAGGGAGAGGAAGGCAAGGAGCAAGGGGGCGATGGCCCAGCCGGAAGAAGAGGCAGGGGCGGCGCGGCAGCCGCAGCCTCCGTCCTGGGAAGCCTCGCCGTTGCGGGCGAGGTCGCCGAGGGAGGAGCCTCCGCTGGTGCCCGCGGAGCCGTCGTTCTTGGGGGGCGGCTTGCCGGGGGTGGAGGTGGCGGTGATCTTCGTCATCTTCCTGGTCGCCTTCGTCGTTTTGGGGGGGCGGCTGGCGGGGGGGGGGGGGGGCGGGGGGGTCGGGGTCCGGCGGCGGGGCGACGGCGCTGCCTTCGAGGTCGAAGACGAATTCGGGCTGGTCGGGGTCGTTGGAGGTGACCCGGAGCTTGCCCTGGGCCACGCCGAGCTTGGTGGGCGTGTAGCGAACCCGGATCTTCTTCTCGTTGCCGGGCTTGATCTCGGCGAAGGTATCCATCAGCTTGAAGGCCGGGTGATCGACCTCGGCGTCGAGGCGAGCGACCGCCTCGCCGATGTTGGAGAAGGGGACCTCGATGACCTGGAACTCCCCGAGGGTGATCTCCCCGGCGGAGACGCGCTCGAGTTCGGGGGCGCGGACATCGGGCAAGGGAACATGCACGAGCTGATCCTCGAAGACCCACTTCTGCTCGGCGATCTTCACCTCGTACTCGAAGTCATAGACCGGGATCTTGAACTTCTTGGTGAGGATCTCGATGTAAAAGGTGGGGATGAGGTGGATGGCGCCGCCGTACTCGACGCGGCCCTCCGGGTGGACAAGGTACTCCCCCCAGGCACCCTGCTGCCAGGCGTGGAGCGCCTGCTGATCGGGTCCGGTGATGTCCTTGTCGATCTGGTTGGTGACGGTGCCGTTGGTGGGGACGATGACGATGCGGTCGGTGGTGTAACGGACACCGAGCTCCCCCTGCACATCCAGCAGGATACCGCCGCCGATGCCCGGGATGGGGATGAGCGCGTCGGTGATGTCGACGGTGAAGAGGGTGAGCTTCGGGGTGTAGCCGGTGGCGATGACGCCCGGCTCCCAGGCCCAGGGGTCGAAGGCCCGGTAGCCATCGACATGGAAATCAACCTTGGGGACGAACGGGATGTCGCCTTCCCAGCCGTAATCCTTGCCCAGAACCTCCACCTGGAACTTCGCCTGCGCCCCGATCATCAGCCCGTAGTCGAACTCGACCTTCCCCGTGCCCCGGAGGCCGAAGGGGTCGAGGGTGATCGCGTCGGGCCAGGTAGCGAACACGCCGCCCTGCATCTCCACCTGCGTGTACGCGGGCAGCTTGGCGTAGAACCTCACCTGCAGCGCGGACCCATCCGGAATCCAGCCGGTGTCGAAGTCGAAGGCGATGGGTAGCTCGACTTTCTTCTTGTACTTCAGCGGGAAGGCCGCCATGCACCGCCAGGGGTCACCGCCCTCCGCGCAGGGGAGCGCCACGATGGCCCCCGGCGTCCCCTTCCCCGCCAGCGGATACCCGGGGTCTTCCCCGCCCTCCGCGCCAGCAGCGCCTGCCTCCCCAGCGGCGCCTGCCTCCCCGGCAGCGCCTGCCTCCCCGGCGGCGCCTGCCTCCCCGGCAGCGCCGCCGGAGCCATCAGCCCACGCGGAAAGCGGAGCGGTCAGGATCAACAAGAACCCCGCGACCGAGGGGAGGGCGCGTAGCGAAGCCATGGGCGCATGGTAGCGCACCACAACCTCCCACCGGAACCCCCACCCCCGAGCCCTCCGGTTTTAGGTAGGCCAGTGTGTGCGAGTCCTCCCGGACCCTGGAAACACAAGGGTGCCGCGGCTTTGCCGGAGGGGAGCGGGCGTGGTAGCAAGGAGGGCCATGGAGCGCTCCCCGTCTTTTTCTCGCCGAGGCTTCCTCGGGACCACGCTTGGCGCCGCTGCGCTCTCCTCCGCCGCTGGCGCGCAGGAGAAGAAGCTGGACACGACCCGGCCGACGCTGGCGGCGGCGCCCCCCGCCGGGTTCAGCCCGTACAGCGCGCCGGGGAAGATCATCAAGGTGAGCAAGGGGGATTCGCTCCAGGAGAACAAGCTGTGGCCCAAGCCGGAGGTGGCGAAGCTGCTGCTGGACCGGGCCATGATCGAGTTCACCGGGGAGGCCGACGTGACGAAGGCCTTCGGTAAGTTCATCCACAAGGATGACAAGGTGGCGATCAAGCTGAACGGGATCGCGGGGCAGAAGGGGCAGACGATGGCCACCAACAAGGAGCTCATCCTGCCGGTGGTGGATTACCTGCTGGCGCTGGGGCTGCCGGCGGCGAACATCTGGATCTACGAGCAGTACCCGAACTTCCTGGCGGGGACCCGGATCAACGACAAGGTTCTGCCGGCGGGCGTGAAGTCGTACACGCACAACAACGGCACGACCACGATGGACGAGATCAAGGTCGAGGGGATCGGCACGAAGTTTACCCGGTACCTGACCGAGGCGACCGCGGTGATCAACATCTCGACCATCAAGGATCACTCGATCTGCGGCTACACGGGGATGCTGAAGAACATGACCCACGGGTCCTGCGTGAATCCCCACGATTTCCATGCGCACAACGCGAGCCCGCAGATCGCCCACCTCTACGCCCAGGACGTGATCAAGAGCCGGGTTAGGCTCAACATCACCGATGGCTTCAAGGTGATGTACGAGGGGGGGCCCCTGGACCGGCGTCCCGACTGCCGCATCCCCCACGACGCGGTGTACATCTCCACCGATCCGGTGGCCGTGGACGCCTACCACGCGCACCTCATCGACCAGATCCGGGTCGACAAGAAGCTCAAGACCCTCAAAAACGCCAAGCGCGACCCCTCCTACATCCGGGTGGCGGCCCAGCTTGGCCTGGGCGTGGCGGACCTCAACGCGATCCGGATGCGCGAGATCGCCCTCTGAGGCGCCCGGGTCGTGGCTCCGTGCTGGCGCCTCGCCCCGCTGCTGCTCGCGGCCTGCCACGCCGCCCCGCCCCTACCGCCCCACCCCCCTAGCCCCCCCTCGGTCACCCGCTCCACCCCCGGCGGAGACTCGCCCCGCCCCGAGCAGGCCGCCCTCGACCGCCTCGTCCACCAACCCTGGGGGCTGCGGGCGGATCGTCGGGGGCTGGTGCTCATCCCCCTGCCGGACGCCGACAACTGGCGCCGGGTCCGCTTCCGGCTTGTGCCCGCGCTGACCGGGTTCCGCTACGGTGACCAGCACCACGGGGTCGCTGCCCTCTTCGTCCGGGCAGCTCCAGCCCTCGTGCCGGGGCAGGACGCCAGCGCCGCCTGCCTCGCGGAATTCGAGCGGTGGGGCGAGCAACAGGCGCGGCTCTTCGAGGTGGAGATGGGCCCCGCCTCCGACCGAAGCATCTCGTGGCGAGGGCGCTCCATCCTGGTGCGGCAGCGGGAAGGATCGGTCTTCTGGTGGCTCCGGCGCCGCCACTACGCGGGGGTCTACGCCTCGTTCCTGGCCTGGCCCGGGCGCTGCGCCACGCTGACCTACGCCTTCCCCATGGACGAGGCCGAGGAGGAGGCGCTGCTGGCCCGGGAGCGCTTCGCCGCCGAGGCCATGGGGCGCTTCTTCGCCAGCGCCACAGCTCCCCCCTGAGCGTCACCCGCGGAGCGGCGAGCGATCCTCGGGGAGCGTAGCGGGGACCGGGGCCGCCACGAAGCCCAGGGCGATCCCCACAGCGGCGAAGACCGCCGACAGGATGCCGAAGGCCGGGAGCAGATCACGGCCGATGAGCGCGCCCGCGGAGACGGTACCGATGATCTGGCCGAGGCTGCCGAGGGACTGGCTGACGCCGAGGGCGGCGCCCTGCTGCTCCGGGGAGACGCTGCGGGTGAGGAGCGTGGTGAGGGACGGGCGGACGACGGAGGTCCCAAAGCCGCCGACGGCGACCACGACCAGCAGGAGGGAGAGCTGGTCGATCCAGCCGAGGGCGGCGTGGCTGAGCATGGTGAGCAGGCCGAGGGCGGCGAGCTTCTCCTCGCCCAGAGCCCGGGCCAGCCTGCCGAGGAGCCCCCCCTGGATGATGGCCCCGATGAGGCCAGAGAAGGCGAAGACGTACCCGGTCTGCTCGACGTTGTAGTGGAAGCGCCGCTCCAGGAAGAGAGGGACGCCGCCGATGAGGGTGGCGAAGGAGAGGATGTAGCAGAAGAACTGGAGCAGCCGGGTGCGCGCGGCAGGGATCCCCAGGAAGCGGCCGAAGGAGAGGGTGCGACGAGGGGCAGCGGATGCCCCTGAGGGCCGCAACTCAGGGAGCAGGAAGAAGGTCAGGGTGGCCGACAGCGCCGACAGCGCCGCCGCCGCCAGCGGAGGAGCCGCGTAGCCGAAGCGGTGGGCCATCACCCCGGCCAGCGGCGGGCCAACCAGGAACCCCATACCGAAGGCGATGCCGATGATCCCGAAGGAGCGGGTGCGGTTCTCCGGGGTGGTGACGTCGCTGATGTACGCCTGGGCGATGGTGAGGTTCCCCGCGGTGGCGCCCGCCACGAGGCGCCCCGCGAAGAGCATCCAGAGGGACTGCGCCCCGCCGAGGATAGCGAAGCCCACCAGCAGGCCAAGCTGGCTGGCCAGCAGCACGCGCTTGCGACCGAGCCGATCCGAGAGGGACCCGAGGAGCGGCCCCGAGAGGAGCTGCACCGCCGCGTAGCTGGCGTTGAGCAGCCCCACCTGGAGCGGCGTCGCCCCAAAATGAAGCGCGTAGTAAGGCAGCAGGGGGATCACCAGCGTGAACCCCAGCACGTCGACGAAGATCGTCAGGAAGAGCGGCAGCAGAGGGGACGCCGTCACTCGCCCTCATCAAAGGAGACCAGAGACAGCACCGCGGTAGGCGACAGGCGATCCCGCCCATCGAGCCCCCGGATCTCCACCGCGAAGGCGAAGGCCGCCACGTACCCCCCTTGCCGCTTGATCAGCTCCGCCGCCGCCGCCGCCGTCCCCCCCGTCGCCAGCACGTCGTCCACGATCACCACCGTGTCGCCGGCCTGGATCAGATCCGCCTGAATCTCCAGGGCCGTGCTGCCGTATTCGAGGTCATAAGACACCCTGTCCAGCTCGCCGGGGAGCTTGCCGGGCTTGCGCAGGGGGACGAAGCAGGCGTTCAACCTCGCCGCAAGCGCGCCGCCGAAGATGAAGCCCCGAGCCTCGACCCCCGCGACCACGTCGATGTGCTCGCCGAGGAGGTGCTCGGCCATGCCGTCGAGGATCATGTGGAAGGCCTTGGGGTTGGCCAGCATGGGGGTGATGTCCCGGAAGAGCACGCCCGGCCTGGGGAAGTCAGGGACGGTCCGGATCAACGACCGAGGCAGGGCGTAGCGATCCGCGGCGTCGAAGGGGGGCGCGATGGCTTCCCCCGGGGGCCTGCCGCCCCGGGGCGTGGGGGCGCTGCGGGCAGGAGGGCGCGGGGGCTTCTTGGAAGAGCGACCAGAAGGCGGCTGGGTCATGACTGGGGGAGACCTTCGGTGACGGCGAGGGCGAGGGGGGCGTCCGTGGTGTGGGTCAGATCGAGGATCAGCGGGGTCAAGCTGGCGTGGCCCTGCTCGTGGGCCTCGGTGTCGCTCCCCGGGATCTCCTCGTGGCGCTCGGGGGCGCCGCCGATCCAGAGGTAGTCGCGGCCCCGCGGGTCCTGGGCATGGACGACCTGATCCGCATAGAGCCGCGAGCCTAGCACCGTCGCGCGGAGCGCCCAGGGGCCCGCCCCCGCAGGGATGTTCAGGTTGAACAGCAGGGGCCTCCGCGCCCCCGCCGCCCCCCGGGCCACCGAGAGGAAGCGACGAGCCACCCGGGACGCGAAGGCCGCCGCCGCGCCGCGCTCCGCTCTGGAGGCCGCCGAGCAGGCCAGCGCCGGGATCCCCCGGAGCGCCCCCTCCCGCGCTCCTCCCACCGTCCCCGAGTAAAAAACGTCAGCCCCCAGGTTCAGCCCGTGGTTGAGGCCGCTCACCACCAGGTCCGGCCTCCGGGGGAGCGGCTGGCGGGGTGAATGGAGACCCACGTACACGCAATCCGCGGGCGTTCCGTCGAGGGCGAAGACGCCCTCCTCCACCTGCCGGAGCCGCAGCGGCCGGTGGAGCGTCAGCGCGTGGCTGGTCGCGCTCTGCTCGCTCTCCGGGGCGACGACCACCACCTGCGCCCAGGCCCGGAGCTCGTCGCAGAGCGCCCGGAGGTTCGGCGCCAGGAAGCCATCGTCGTTGGTCAAAAGAACCAGGGGTCGCTCGTCCACGGCGGCAGGGTGACCTCATCCTCGGTGGGGCAGCAAGCCTCGACGCCGGCTCACCTCGCGGTGGCCCTGCGGAGCCGATCCAGGATGGCTTCCCACGAGGGTCCGTTCCCGGGGGCCTCGATCACCAGCGCGTCGAAGCGCCCGTCCAGCTCGTGCAGGGCCGCGTAGAGCTCCCGGGCGTAGCCCTCCGGATCTGCGGGCATCGTCCTCCCCTGCCCCGCCAGGCGCCCCACGGCCAGCACCCCCACCCGCCACCCTTCTCCTTCCAGCCGGGCTCGCTCTGCCTCGATCTGCCCCGGCGGCACCAGCACCGTCAGCGCCTCCGGAGCGTAGTGCCGCTCCAGCAGCCCCGGCGAGCGCAACGGCCCCCCCTCCTCTGCTCGCGAGGGAGAGGGGGGTTGGAGGGGGTGAGATTCCAGCGCCGCCGCGACGGCTTCCCGGGAAATCCCCCCCGGGCGCAGCACGACGGGCTCTTCCCCGGTCACGTCGAGCACCGTGGACTCGATGCCGACCTCGCAGGGACCGCCGTCCAGGATCAGCGGGATACGATCCCCCAGGGACGCCTGCACGTGCGCCGCCGTCGTCGGGGAGATCCCGGAGGAGCGGTTGGCGCTGGGGGCGGCCACCGGCTTGCCGAGGGCGGCGAGGAGCGCCCGGGCGACCGGGTGCGCCGGGGAGCGGATCGCCACCGTGGGACCGCCCGCGGTCACCTCGTCAGGGACCGCCGCGGAGCGAGGGAGCACCAGCGTCAGCGGCCCCGGCCAGAAGGCGAGGGCCAGGCGCCGCGCCAGGGGAGGAAGCGAGGTGACCAGCGGCGCGACGTCGTCGAGCCCGAGGACGTGGACGATGACCGGGTTGGAGGCAGGACGCCCCTTGGCCTCGAAGATGGAGCGGACCGCGACCGGATCGAGGGCGAGGGCGCCGAGGCCGTAGACCGTCTCGGTGGGGAAGGCCACCAGCTCGCCTCGATCCAGGGCGGCGGCGGCCTCGCGGATCCCCTCGCGGGTGGGGGCGACGAAGCGGGCCACGGGGACGCGCTCAGGCTTCGAGGAAGAGCAGGTCAGGGTCTTCGAGGAATCGGATCACCTCGTAGGCGAAGGCAGCGCCGACGTGCCCATCGATGAGGCGGTGATCGAAGCTGAGGGAGAGCAGCATCACCTCGCCGATCACGATCTGATCGCCGCGGACCACCGGCTTGCGCTTCATCTGGTGGACCCCGAGGATGCCCACCTCCGGGGTGTTGAGGATGGGGGTTGCGAACAACCCTCCCTGCTGACCGAGGGAGGTGATCGTGAAGGTGGAGCCTTGCAGATCCTCCTTGCGGACCTTCCCCGACTTGGTGGCCTCGCCCAGCCGCTGGACCTCCCGGGCCAGGTCGAGGAGCGAGCGCCGGTCGCAGTCCTTGATGACCGGCACCATCAGCCCCGCGTCCGTCGAGGAGGCGATCCCCAGGTTGTAGTACTTGCGACGGACGATCTCGCCGGTGGACTCGTCGAAGGCGCTGTTGAGGTCGGGGTGCCGCTTGAGGGCGGCGCTCATTTCGTTCACGCCGCGGTCGCGCGTGTTGGCCGAAGGGCAGGAAGGTGAGCTTCACGCCCTGCTTCTCCGCGGCGGGGCGCATGCGGGCGCGGAGTTCCTTGAGGGCCGTGACGTCGCACTCCTCGACGAAGGTGAAGTGCGCCGCGGTCTGCTTCGAGCGCGCCATCTGCTCGAAGATCTTCTTGCGGACCCCACGCAGCGGCTCTCGCTCTTCGAGGGCGGCTTGGGCCGGCGTGGGCGCCACGATCCGGATGGGCTCGCGGGGCGCCGGCGTACCGACGGAGGCCGCGGGCGCCGC
>CAZSDX010000175.1:0-11915 GCA_964605685.1 uncultured Polyangiaceae bacterium | reverse complement strand
CCGTCCTGCCCTTGTGAATCGCCCCTGCTGGGATCCCCCCCTCTCCGCGGGAGACGGAGAGGGGGCCGGGGGGTGAGGTCCCCCCCGTGGACTTGTCGTTCAAGCTCCCTCCTCTGCCCTTGAGGGAGAGGGGGGCCGGGGGGGTGAGGTCCCCTCTGCCCTTCAGGAAGAGGGGGGCCAGGGGGGGTGAGGTCCCCCAGCAGGAGCGCCTCCGAAATCGCGGCTTCCAGCGGATCGCCCTCGTCGAAACGGATCGGCTGGCGCAGGGTGAATTCCCGGAGCGGGCGCCCCTCGGCGCGAGCCCAGGCCAGGAACCGGAGCACGAACCCGCGCCCGGTCCCCTCGTAGCCCCGGCAGGTGGTGGCGAAGGCGAGGGTGGCCCGGGGGGCGAGCCGGGTGATCCTCTGGAGTAGCGGCACCGGGAGCTGCGCCGCCTCGTCCAGGACGATCACCCGCGGGGCGAGGTGTCCACGAGCGAGGCAGGCGACGAGATCCGCCGGGGAGAAGGTGGGAACCTCGCCGGCAAAGCGGAGAATCTCCCGCGATCCCTCGGCGCTGGCGCTGCTCACCGCCACCGCGAGTGAAGGGAGGTGCGCCCTCGCCGCCGCCAGCGCAAGGCCGAGGGCGCTCGATTTCCCCCGGCCCCGGTCGGCCACCAGGGCGAGGAGCGAGGGGTCCGGGGCGAGGAACGCGTCCGCCAGCGCGCCGACCACCGCCGCCTGCTCGGCGGTACCCCGGCGACCGCCTTCGACGGGAGGGAGCGGCGCCCCGGGGAGCGGCCGGAGCGCCTCGCTCCCCTCGATGCAGCGCAGCACACGGCGAGGGAAGTGCCCCACCGGCGCGTCGAGGCCCATTCGGAGCAGGAAGAAACCGCCCCGGCGGACCAGCCCCTCCAGCGACCCCAGGGCGTCGGCGTCGAGGCGCTCGTGGGCGTCGAGGACGACCGCGGCAAAGGAGCCCCCGAGGTGGCGGCGCGCGGCGGACGGAGCGCAGGAGACGGCCAGAGGGTTGGGGTCAACTCCTACCCACAAGAGGTCATCGGGGGGAAGCGCGGAGGTGAGCCAGCGGGCCTGGCGGGCGGTCTCGTCCGGGGAACCGCGGAGCAGCAGCAGCGAGCGAGGCGCGGGGGGAGGAGGCGTGTCTCGCGGGGGGGGAATCATCCGTCGCGGAGCGCGGCCACGCCGGCGGCCTGGATCAGGTAACCGCCGCCCTGCCGCTGCACCGAGGATTGCTCGATGATGCGGGGGTCGTGGCCGAAGAACTCCATCCTCATGCGGATCAGCGAGCGGATCATGGCCAGGGTCTGCTCCCGCGCGGTGGGGGTCTCCTGGCGGAGCGCCTTGCCGAACTGCTGCTCGACGAGCTGCTCGATGGTACCCCCGCGGCCCTCGAACAGCGCCATGAACCCGAGGTTCCAGCTCAGCACCACGAAGGAGAGGATCGTGTTCAGCACCGGATCGGGGGCGTCGTGGTAGCTGTCCAGGATGGGTTTGGCCATGGCCTCGAGCTGGCTCGCCAGCGGCGGGAGCGAGGCGAGCCCCGGGTCGTCGGTGGGCACCAGGGTGAAGCCTGCCCGCGCGAGCGTCTGTCGGTCGACGACGATCGGGCCACGGCTCATGCTTTTTCGCTGAATCTTCCGGTCAAAACGCCCCATGCTGGCGCGGAGTAGGGCACAGAATCCGCGCGGCGTCACCCGGGCTTCCGGGGGACCGGAGCAACCGGGGAGAAAGTCGTCGGGGGAGGGCGTTGACGGGGGGAGGCCCCCGGCGCCACGCTGGGGCGATGAAGACGAGCATCCATCTGGAAGGCAAGGTCGCCATCGTCACCGGGGCGAGCCGGGGCATCGGGGAGGCCATCGCCGCGGGGTTCGCGGCCCACGGGGCGAAGGTCGTGGTGGCGTCGCGGAAGATCGAGGGCGTCCGGCAGGTGGCCGACCGGATCCAGGAGGCCGGCGGGGAGGCCCTGGCGGTAGCCTGCCACACGGGCAACACCCAGCAGATCGACGCGCTGGTGGAGGCCGCGGTGGAGCGCTTTGGCAAGGTGGATATCCTGGTGAACAACGCCGCCACCAACCCCCACTTCGGCCCCCTGCTCACCGTGGACGACGGCGCCTACTTCAAGACCTTCGAGGTGAACCTCAAGGGCTACTTCGACGCCGCCCGGGCCGTGGCCCGCCACCTCGACGCCCGCAACGCCCCCGGCTCCATCCTCAACGTGGCTAGCGTGGTCGCGCTGGGCGCGGCGCCGCTCCAGGGGGTCTACGCGATGACCAAGGCGGCGGTGGTGTCGATGACCCGGACGCTGGCCTACGAGCTGGGGGCGGCGAACATCCGGGTGAACGCCATCGCGCCGGGGTTGATCCGCACCCGGTTCTCCTCGGCGCTGGTCGACAACCCGGAGATCAACGAGCGAGTCGTCCGCCGCACGCCGCTGGGCCGGGTCGGCACCCCGGAGGAGATCGTCGGGGGAGCCCTGTTCCTGGCGTCGGACGCCGCCTCCTTCGTCACCGGCCACACGCTGGTCATCGACGGCGGCCTCACCCTGGCGACCATCTGAGCGGTAAAAGGTCGGAGAAGATCTCGTAGAGTCCGTCGGCGAGGCCGCTGACGTCCATGTCCTCGTCGTTGGAGAGGACGACGATGGTGAGCCCCTCGTCGGTGTAGCGGTTGTACTGGGCGGCGGTGCCGTCCCAGCTCCCGCCGTGGAAGACGCAGCCGCTGTCCTCGTCGATGCTCCAGCCGAAGCCGTAGCCGTAGCCCTCCTCGTCCTCGATGGGGCTCCCGTCGTCGAGGCGGCCGTTCGTGAACGCGCGGTCGAGCCAGGAGCGGGGGAGGATGGTGCCTTCCCGCAGGGATTTCTCCCAGAGGATCAGGTCATCGATGCAGGTGAAGAGGTTGCCATCCCCCTGGATCACCGAGGGCGAGGAGGAGACGACGAAGTCTTCCTTGCGGCCTCCCTTGTAGCCGACGGCTCGCCCCGGGATCTTCCGGGAGAGGTCGTCCAGGGCCAGCGTGGATTTCATGGCCAGCGGGTCGAAGAACTCGTCTTGCATGAACCGGGAGTACGCCTTGCCGCTGACCTCCTCGACGATCCGGGCCAGGAGCGCGTAGCCGCTGTTGTTGTACTCGTACTCCTCGCCGGGGGGGCGGTGGGGCTCGATCTTGCTGATCCAGCGGACGTGTTCCTCGCAGGTCAGGTGCATGAATTCCTCGTCGGAGCCGTCCCAGTCGTCGCCGGTGTAGTCGGGGAGCCCCGAGGTGTGCCAGAGCAGGTCCTGGATCCGCACCGGGCGCTCCTCCTCCTCCACGTCGTAGTCCGCGAGCCGGGAGGAGACCGCGTCGCCCAGCTTGAGCGCGCCGCGGCTCGCCAGCAGCAGCACCGCCGCCGCGGTGAAGTGCTTGGAGACGGAGGCCAGGTCGAAGACCGTGGCCGGGGAGATGGCCGTCTTGCGCCTGAGATCGGCGAGCCCTGCGCACCCCCGGAACACCACCCCGCGGGGCGTCATCACCAGGGTCGCCACGCCGGGATCCCCGGGGGTGACCTCCTCGTCGAGGAGCTCCTGCGCCTCGGCGGCCCGTTCCTGAGTCGAATTCGCCATGGTCAAGGAAGGTAGCCCGTTTTTTCGGAAACAAACGGACCTTCCGGCTGGTTACGCTCGCCACGCTGCCCGGGGGATGCCCCGGGGGACGTTGACGGGGCCCGAAATCTGGACTCCCCTTCCGCTCCAAACCGGGGGCGTAGCCCCCCCCTGCTCCCAGAGACCATGGCGACGCCGCTTACCCAGAGCCTCCAGACCGAGTTTGACGCCATCAATGGCGACTACGAGACCCACTTCGCTGGCCAGAACCGCGCCACCCGCGACCTGTCCCTCCTCGACCAGCTCACCTCCAGGACGAAGGCCCTGCTGGCCCGCATCGACGCCATCCCCGCCGCCGCCCGCGGCCCGGAGCTGACCGATCTGCGGAAGACCATCGAGGAGCAGAAGAAGCTCTTCGAGGGGGAGCGGATCCAGATCCAGAAGGCGAAGCAGATGGGCCCCACCCTCGAGAAGTTCGCCCCCCTGGCCACCGCCGCCAACCTGACCTTCTCCCGCTACATGCGCCACTTCGCCGGCCAGAGCCGCGAGACCCGCGACCTGGAGCTGATGGAGGACATGATCGAGGAGCTGACCCGCGTCGAGAAGGAGATGACCGAGGTCATCAACCGCTCGCCGGTGGACGACTTCCGCAACGACCGGACGACGGTGCAGCAGAACCTGGAGATGTACAAGAACGAGCTGACCCAGATCCGGGACGCGCAGGCCAAGGGCTCCCCCGAGGCCCGCGCCGAGCGCTGCGCCACCCTGGCCAACAACCAGTTCGAGCTCTACCGCATCCACTTCGCCGGCCAGAACCGCGTCACCCGCCGCCCCCAGCTCCTGCAGCGGATGATCAAGAGCCTGGAGCGCATCCAGGGCATCATGAAGGCCGTCCAGCAGAGCGGCTACGCCCCGGATTTCAACCAGGGCAACATCGACATCGTCGAGCAGAACCTCCAGATGTACCGGAGCGAGCTGGCGGAGATCCGCAAGACCAAGGAGCAGAACAGGCCGGAGGACATCGCCGGTGAGCTGGGCAACAGCGCCAACCAGCTCTTCGCCGAGTACCGCGGCAACTTCGCCGGGAAGAACCGCACCACCGTCGACCACAAGCTGCTGTCGAGCATCTGCGACCGGCTCTTCGAGATCTACCGCCAGATGCGCGATCTCAACCGGATGAACGCCGGCGAGATGAACGCCAAGAACCTCGAGATCGTCACCGATCAGCTCAGCATGTTCTGCCGCGAGTACGACCAGATCATCGAGGCCAAGAAGGCCGGCGGTATCGCGGTCTGACGCCCCGCTGCCCGCCGCGGCCATCCCCCCGGGGCCGCGGCGGTGGCGCTCAGCGGCCCAGCGCCTCGGCCCGGTTGACGATGCGAGGCGACAGGAAGATCACCAGCTCGCTGCGGCTGTCGCTGGACCGTCGCCGCTGGAACAGCACCCCGAGCAGCGGGATGTCCCCGAAGAAGGGCACCTGATCCAGGTTGCGGCCGGTGTTGCGGGTGAAGATGCCGCCGATGACGGCGGTGTGGCCGTCCATGATGAGCAGGTCCGTCTCCGCCTCGCGCTTGAGGATGGTGGGGTCACCCCGGGCGGAGGTCTGGTTGAAGTCCGGCTCGTCCCGGTTGATCTTCACGTGCATCGAGATGCTTCCGTCGGAGGTGACGTGGGGGCGCACCTTGAGCTGGAGCTTCGCCTCCTGGAAGTTGGTCTGCACGCCCTGGGCGCTGATCTGGGAGAACGGGATCAGCGTCCCCTGGGCGATGGTGGCCTCCTTGTTGTCCAGGGTCAGGATGCGGGGGCTCGACACGATGCGGAGCATGCCGCTCGACTCGGCGGCGGACAGGCGCACCGCCAGGTTCACCGCGTTGTTGAGCGAGCCGAAGGAGAGGCCGAGCGCGCCGCCTTGCCCGGTGCCGACCGCCGCCGGGAGGTTCACCGCGAAGTTCGGGTTCTGCACGATGCGGGTGAAGGGGGAGAGGCCCGCGGTGGGGGTCTGGGCGTCGTGGCCGCCGCCGACCGCCGTGACGGAGCTGGGGAAGGCAAGCCCCGTCGGGTTGCCGGTGGCCGGCGAGAAGGTCGCGTCACCGCCCCACTGGATACCGATGTCCCGGAGGTAGCGGCTGGTGGCCTCCACGATCCGCGCCTCGACCAGCACCTGCGGGGTCTGCGTGTCCAGCGACTTGACCAGCTCCTCGATCTGGTTGAGGTTCCCCGCCACGTCCCGGACGATCAGCACGTTGGTCCGGTCGTCCACCGCGATGGACCCGCGGGGCGACAGCAGCTCCTTCGCCCGCCCCTGCATCGTCGCCGCGTCCGCGTAGGAGACCGGGATCAGCCGCGTCTCCACCGGGGCCAGCTCCAGCTCCTGCTTGCGCCGGGCGATGGCCATCTCCCGCTCTTTCTCCAGCTCCGCCAGCGGCGCCACCCGGATCATGTTCCCCTGGCGCGTCATCCCCAGCCCCTTCGCCTGGAGCACCACGTCCAGCGCCTGATCCCAGGGGACGTTCCGCAGCAGCAGGGTCACGTCGCCCTTGACGTTGTCCGCGGTGACGATGTTCACCTTGCCCACGTCCGCCAGGATCCGCAGCACGTTGTGCACGTCCGCGTCCTTCAGGTCGAGGTTGACCCTGGCCCCGGTGTAGCGCCGCTGGCCGTTGTTGGCGGTGCCTCGCTGCTGGCCGAGGGGCGCGGAGGTGAAGGCGCCGGACTCGCCGCCGCTCTCCTCGCCGAAGCCGCCCTCGATCCTGGGGAGGTTGCCGTGGGCTTCCTCGCGGGCCACGGTGCGGGTGCGGCGGGCGGCGCCGCCGTCGGGGGCCACGCCGGTCTGGGAGCTGGTGGGCTCGGCCTTGCGGGCGAAGCTCCAGACGAGGGCGCCGCCCTCGCGCTGGAGGCTCCCGGCGACGGTTTCCGCATGCTCGACCTCGACGATCACGAGGTCGGGGTTGGAGGGCTGCCGGTAGGTGGAGATGGCCTTCACCTTGCCGCCGAAGGCGCCGACCTCCAGGGTGCGCTCCAGCTCGGGCCGGAGCCTGGCGCCGCGGATCTCCAGGCGAGAGCGCCCGGCGGTCCCCCCGGCGGGAGCCGCGGTCACCTGGCCGCTGACCTCGATGCGGACCTGCTCGGCGTCCTTGCCGTGGCGGAAGCGGACCTCGCGGATGGAGGCGGCCTCCTGGGAGGCGGGGGCCTCGGGGGAAGCGGCAGGGCGAGGGCGCTCGTCGGCAGCACCGGGACCGGTGGCTGAGGCGGGGCGCAGCGAGATCCGCAGGGTGTTGCCCTCGGCGCGGATCTGGTAGGTGGAGGTCTGGAGGAGGCTGATGATGACGCGGGTGACGGGGCCGCTTTCGCTCTTGAAGGTCTGGGTCATCACGCCGCCGACCACGCCGGCCCGCTCGATGAGGGCGGGCGGGGCGCCGTCCACCTCGGCGTCGGTCAGGTCGAGGATGATCCGCCGCCCCTGGTCGGCGACCCGGGCGGAGTACTGGGGGGGGCGGGAGCTGACGATGGAAATCTCGGCCCCTTCCCCGACCGCCGCTGCCTTCACCTCGGTCACCCGCCCCGTCGATGGCCCCGCCAGGGCCGGGGCGCTGGCCCCAAGGCTCCCCAGCAGGCACAGGATGCCGAGGGCGACGCGGGTGGCCCGTGGGCGGTGGGGTGGATGCGTTTCGATCACGAACCTCATGGGCGCGGTCTCCTGGATTGAGGGATGCTCCCCCGGGGGCCAACGCTGGGCCAAATTTCCTGATTTTTGACCCGCCCCCGGGCCACGCTGCGCCTGGAAGCCCCCCCGGGGCTCGTGTAGAAAGCCCGCATGCGAAGGGACGCTCCGATCTTTCATTTCAACGACGCCCGCGGCGCCATCGAGGACGAGGTGGTGCGGCGCGTGGTCGAGCGCGTGGGGGACCCGACGGCGCTGCTGGAGGACGCCATCTACAACGAGGTGCGGCGGCTCTCGGCAGACCGCGGCGCCGACGAGGAGCTGGCCCGGTGGCGCTCGCTGGCCCGCAGGCTCCACAAGCTGGACCGGGACGCTCGCATGGCGGAGGTCCGGGCCCTGGCCAGGGAACATGCCCGGGACGTGTCGGGCAACTTTGACCCGCGGGTCTTCTCCGTGGCCACCCGGCTGATGCCGCCGGTGCTGGGGGCGCTGGTGGCACCGAAGGCGACCTTCACCTCGGTGCGGAGGCTCCTGGACGCGCGAGCGCTCACCGACCGGATCACCGTCGAGGGCCACACGGCGCGGGTGGCGAGGCTGGTGGACCGGGGCACCGTGGTCTACGTGCCCACGCACCTGTCCAACATGGACTCCATCGTCTTCGGCTACGCCCTGGAGCTCGCGGGGCTGCCCCCGGCCACCTACGGCGCCGGCAAGAACCTCTTCACCAACCCGGTGCTCTCGTTCTTCATGCACAACCTGGGCGCCTACAAGGTGGACCGACGGCTACGCCACGCGCTCTACAAGGACGTGCTCAAGGTGTACTCCTGCGTGCTGATCGAGCAGGGCTACCACTCGCTGTTCTTCCCCGGGGGCACCCGCTCCCGCTCCGGGGGCGTCGAGCGCAAGCTCAAGCTCGGCCTGGCCGGCACCGGCGTGGAGGCCTTCGCCCGCACCGCCCTCGCCGGCAAGCCGCGCCGGGTCTTCTTCGTGCCCGCCACCATCAACTACCTGGTCACCCTCGAAGCCCAGACCCTCATCGGAGACTTCCTCCAGGAGGCCGGGAAATCCCGCTACATCATCGACGACGACGAGTCCTCCCGCATCGAGAAGGTGGTGGCCTTCTCCAACAAGATGCTCAAGCACAACGAGGCAGTCATCATCCGCTTCGCCGAGCCCGTCGACCCCTTCGGCAACCCCGTCGACGACGACGGCAACTCCCTCGCCCCCCACGGTAGCCCGGTCGATCCCGTCTCCTACCTCCTCAACCGCCGCGGCGAGGTCGCCCTCGACCCGGACCGGGACGCCCAGTACACCCGGGAGCTCGGCGAGGTCATCTGCGACGCCTACCTGCGCCACACGGTCATCCTCCCGACGCACCTGGTCGCCGCCGCGATGATGAACCGGCTCCGGGAGGACACCCGCTCCGGCGACATCTTCACGCTGCTCCGCGCCCGGCAGAAGGTCGGCGTCCCCTGGTCCCAGCTCGCCGGGGAGGTCGCCCAGCTCCGCGACCGGCTCCGCGACCAGGAGCAGCAGGGCCGCGTCGTCCTGGGCCCCACGGTGCGCAGCGGCAACGGCGACACCCTGCTCTCGGAGGCCCTCCGCGCCTGGCAAGGCTCCCACCGCTCGCCCGTCCTCGAAGAGATCAACGGCGAGCTGTGGATCGGCGACGCCACCCTCGTCTTTTATTACCAGAACCGCCTCGCCGCCCACGGCGTCGCCCTTGACGTCCTGGCGCCGAAGCGCGACCGAGGTGCAGCATGAGCGGGCGGTTGACCGTGGCGGTGGTGGGAGGTGGCCCCTGGGGCCAGGCGCTGGCGCTGGCAGCGCTCCGATCCGGGTCCAAGGTGACCCTCGTGAGCCGACGTGATCCCCCGGCGGCGGAGGGGCTCCAGCACGAGCGGGAGCTGGCCACGGCGGCGCGCTCCCGGATGATCGTGCTGGCGGTGCCCAGCGCGTCGATCCCGGACGTGCTGGGGGAGCTGGGCCCCCGGCTGGATGGGGGCCACTTCGTGCTTCACGGGGTGCGGGGCTTGGTGGGCGACGAGTTGGCGACGATCTCGTCGCTGGTGCGCGCCCGGACGCCGGTGCACCGGGTCGGGGCCCTGGGGGGTCCGGTGCTGGTGGACGAGCTGAAGGCAGGGACGCCCTCGGTGATGGTGGTGGGCTCCCATTTCCAGGAGATGCTGGACGCCTCCCGGGAGGCCTTCGACCACGACGCGCTGCGGCTCTACATGACCCGGGACCTGATCGGCCTGGAGTGGGCCTCGGCGCTGACCGGGCTGCTCTCCATCGCCGAGGGCTTCGCGGTGGCGTCGAAGGCGGGTCCGGGGTTGATCGCGGCCTTCACCACCCGGGCGGTGCACGAGGCGGCCCGCATCGCCGTGGCCGCCGGCGGCGAGCACAGCACCTTGCTCGGCCTGGCGGGCCTGGGCGACCTGCTGGCGGCGGTGAACCAGCCCGGGCGACCGGAGGTCATCCTGGGAGGGGCGCTTGCGCAGGGGGTCCCTCTGGAGGAGGCGGTCGCCCGCGCCGGCCTGCGGGTCGAGGCGCTGAGCCTGCTCCCGAGGCTCGTCCCCTGGGCAGAGGCCCACAAGGTCCGTATCCCCATCGTCTCCGCCATCGCCGACGCGGTGCTCCGGGGGATCCCCCGCGAGGCGCTGATCCACCGGCTGATGACCGAGCCCCAGGCCGCCACGGATCGCTCCCCCAGGGCGCGGTAACCGGGCGGCGGGCGCCAGCGCGGCGGTCAGGGAGAAGGAGGCGAGGCGGGCGGCGAGGGAGAGGGCGGCTCCTCGGCCTTCCTGGTCCTCCCGGCGAAGCGCCAGAGGCCGCCGAGGGAGAAGGCGCCCCAGCCCCAGCGGAGCCAGCGGAGCACCGCCAGCGCCAGCCAGAGCGCCCAGCCGAGCATCGCCAGCCGGTAGAACAGCAGCGGGACCGAGACCACCCAGGGGCGGGGCAGCGCGGGGCCGGTGCGGTCCTGGAACCAGCGGAGCGTGCGGGCGTCGGAGCTGTACCCGGCGATCTGCATGTCCGGGTGGGCGAGCAGGCCGTGGTAGACGGCGGCCAGGAGGATCCCGAGGGCGATCAGGGTGAGCAGGGCGAGGCCGAACTGACGGAAGTTGAAGGCGAGCACGGAGAGCTCCGGGCGGCGCTCCCGCCAGCCGAGCGCCAGCAGCCAGCCCACCACGAAGATCGCCGGCCACACCTCGACCTGGGAGAGCCCCACGAAGAGCAGGAACCAGGCCCCGGTCGACAGCGGCGCCAGGGAGGAGCGCCCCAGCACCGCCGCCACCGCCGCCAGCACCAGCAGCACCCCCCAGAGGAGGACCGACGGCCCGAGCCGGGGGCCGGAGGTCCAGAGAACCCACCGGGCGTCGGACAGGGAGACCTGGGTGGTGGCGTTGACGCTGGCGATCCCCAGGTCGAGGGAGGCGACCTCGAAGCGCGTGGCGATCCCCCGGGGCTCCCGGAAGGCGAGCTGGATCTGCTGCGCCCCCGGCACCACCGGCACCGCCACCCGGCTCCCCTCCTGGCGGATCGGCTGGGCCACGCCGCCGATCTTCAGCGACTCCAGCGTCGCCCCCGGCGGCAACCCCAGGGAGTGCTGGCCGCCCCGGCTGGACCGGAGCGAGAGAGCCAGCGTCGCGTCCGTCGAGCGGAGCCCGGGGCGGACCTCCAGCGTGCTCTGGTCGATGGTCAAGGTCTGCCCGGAGACCCCGTCGGGGCGGGCGATGGCGATGGCCACCGACTCCCCGGGCCAGGGGCGCCACTCGGGCATCGCCGCCGAGCGCTGGGCCCCCGGGTGGACCTGGGGAATCCCCTCGAAGGAGGCATGCCAGATCGGGCTCAGATCCAGGCGCCACACCTCCACCCACGGGACCCCCTTCGGCGCCGCCAGCACCAACGGGCTCCTGGACTCCAGTACCGAGGTCCAGCCGGTCTCGCTGGCCTGCGGCGCCAGGTTCACCTGCACCTTCCCCCCGGCGGCGCGCACGTCCGCCGTCGTCACCGACTCTCCCGGCAGCGTCGGCACCTCCAGCACCACCGCCACCCCCGGCGGCGACGCCCGCACCACCCGCGTCTCCACCTGCCACGCCAGGCCGATCCGCAGCGTCCGCTCCACCCGGACGAAGGGCGGGAGCACCCCCGCGTCCAGCGTCGTCGAGGAGCCGCCCCCCCGGGTCAGCTGGAGACTCTCGTCCGCCAGCCCGTCCTCGTGGAGCCCCTCCAGCTTCCACCCGCTCGTGGCCGCGGTGAGCTGCCGGGGCCGCAAGGGCAGCGCGATCTGCACCGTCTCCCGCGCGGGCAGCGGCCCCTCCATCACCACGTCGTGGCTCCCTGGCTCCAGCGCCAGGTACAGCTTCCCGTCGCGGAGCAGCATCGCCGCCGCCGGCTTGCCGTCCACCTCCACCCGCTGCGGCAGCCACTGGGCCGGGCTCCCCGGCAGCGGCGCCGCCACCCTCGCCCCCGCCTCGATGGACGCCCTCAGCCGGAGCTGATCCCCACGCACCTCCAGCGCCATCCTCGACATCGAGGCGCAGTCCGGCATGCACGGCGGCGGCGCTAGCAGCCGCCGCTGCAGCTCGCCCAGCAGCTCCTTGTCCGGAACCTCCGCCCGGGCGCTCCCCGGCAGCAGCAGCAACAGCGCGACCGCCGCCGGGCCCGCCTTGCCGA
>CAZSDX010000174.1:0-11930 GCA_964605685.1 uncultured Polyangiaceae bacterium | reverse complement strand
GCCCGGGCTGCGCAGCCCGCCTGGGCGGCGGCGCCGCTCCCGGAGCGCCTCGCGGTGCTGCGCCGCTTCCGCGGGCTGGTGGTCGACCGCCTGGAAGACCTGGCGCGCACGCTGACGCTGGAGGTGGGCAAGCCCATCCGTCAGTCCCGCAACGAGCTGAACGGGCTGCTGCCCCGGATCGACTTCTTCCTGGAGGCCACGGAAAAGACCCTCGCCGACGAAGTGGTCCTGGACGAAGGAGCCAGGCTCCGGGAGCGGATCACCCACGATCCGCTGGGGGTCATCGCCAACATCTCCGCCTGGAATTACCCCTACTTCGTCGGCTGCAACGTGCTGCTCCCGGCGCTGGCGGCGGGGAACGCGGTGCTCTACAAGCCCTCCGAGTTCGCGACGCTGACGGGGCAGCACATCGTGGCGATGCTCCACGAGGCGGGGGCCCCGGCGGACGTGGTGGCGCTGCTGGCCGGCGGCGGCGAGGTGGGCGCGGCGCTCCTGGAGCAGCCCATCAACGGCGTCTTCTTCACCGGGTCCTACCCGACCGGGGCGAAGATCGCGGAGGCCGCCGGGCGGAAGATGATCAAGGCCCAGCTCGAGCTGGGCGGCAAGGATCCGACCTACGTCTGCGAGGACGTGGACATCGCCAGCGCCGCCGCGAGCCTGGCGGACGGGGCTTTTTACAACAACGGCCAGTCCTGCTGCTCCGTCGAGCGGATCTACGTCCACGAGGCCATCCACGACGCCTTCGTCGACGCCTTCGTGGCCGAGGTGAAGACCTTCGTGGTGGGCGATCCGATGGACGAGGCCACCTACCTCGGGGCCATCACCCGGCGCCCCCAGCTCGCCGTGCTGGCGGCCCAGGTGGCGGACGCCCGGGCCCGCGGCGCCCGGGTGCTCCTCGGCGGCGACGTCCTCGACCGCCCTGGCAACTGGTTCGCGCCCACGGTCCTCGCCGGCGTCGATCACTCGATGGAGGTGATGCGCGAGGAGAGCTTCGGGCCCGTCATCGGCATCCAGAAGGTCTCCGGCGACGACGAGGCCCTGACGCTCATGAACGACTCGCCCTACGGCCTGACCGCCGGGGTTTACACCCGCGACGAGACCCGGGCCCGGCGCCTCCTCGCCCGGGTCAACGCCGGCTCCGTCTACTGGAACTGCTGCGATCGGGTCAGTCCCCGGCTCCCCTGGTCCGGCGTCGGTCACTCCGGCATCGGGCTGACCCTCTCCACCCACGGCATCCTCACCTTCACCCGCCCCCGCGCCTGGCACCTCCGCGGCGCCTGAGCCCGTGAACGAGGGCCGCGGCGCGCGACTCCTCGCCTGGCTCCGGGCCAGCCCGGACGCCTGCGCTGTCCTCGGCGTCACCCTCCTCTACCTCGCGGGCCGCGCCTCCTCGCCTTACCCGGCCATCGACGGGGACGGCCACTACACCTGGCTCTGGGCGCGGTCGCTGGTCTTTGACCACGACCTCGACCTGGACAACGACGCAAGGCTCTGCGGCGACCCCTGGCGGCGCGGCCTCGGCCCCTCGGGCCATGCCCTCAACCAGTGGCCCCTCGGCCCCGCTCTCCTCTGGGCCCCGCTCCTCCAGCTCGCCCGCTGGATCCTCCCCGGGAGCGGCGACGCCTGCCGCGGCCCCTGGACGCTCTTCGCTATGTATGGAAGTTCCCTAGCAGGCGCCGCCTCCCTCGGGCTCGCGGTCCGGATGGCCCGGCGCCACGACCTCCCCCGGGGCGCCGTCGCCCTGGCGGTCGCCGCGGTGGGCCTGGGCTCGATGCTGCCTTACTACGCCGTCCACCTGCCGAGCTACTCCCACGCCGCCACGGCGCTCACCGGCGCCCTCTTCGTCGAGCGCTGGGATCGCTACCGGGAGGAGCCGACCCCGCGCCGCGGCCTGCTCCTCGGCGTCCTGCTCGGGCTGGCGATGCTGATGCGGACCCAGAGCGCGCTGCTGGCGCTCCTTCCGCTGTGCGACGCGCTGGCCGACCTGTGGAGAGCGCGCCGGGGCGACCTCCGGGGCGCGGCGCTCCGGTGGGCGGCGCCGGCGGCGCTGTTCCTCGGCGCGGCGATCCTGGTGGAGTCTCCCTACCGCTGGGCGCTGCACCGCATGTACGGCAGCCCCTTCGCCGTCCCCCAGGGGAGCTGGTACATGAGGTGGGGTCACAGCAACCCCGCCGGGCTTCTGTTCTCGTCCTACAACGGCCTGCTGACGACCACGCCGCTGCTGTACCCGGCGGTGATCGGGCTGCTGGCGCTGCCGTTCTGGCCGAGGCACCGGCGGCTGTGGCCGGCGGCGGTGCTGTTCCTGGCGGCGCTGTACGTGAACGGGGCGGTGTGGGACTGGTGGGGGGAGGCGAGCTTCTCCTCCCGGCGGCTCACGGATCTCGCCTGCCTGTTCGTGGTGGCGACGGCGATGGTGCTCGGAGCGCTGCTCCGGTGGGCGGAGCGGGCGCCGCGGCAGGCGGCGGGGGCGCTGCTGGCCATCCCGATCGCGCTCGGGGCGCTGTGGAACCGGGGCGCCATGGTGTCGGAGGCGGAGGGGCGCACGAGGCAGATGGGGGCGCGGTCGGCTCCGGAGCGCTGGACCCCGGTGATGCACTTCGCGGGACAGGCGCTGTGGCGGGACGTAGGCAACCCGCTCTCCTGGCCCGCGAGCCTGCCGTTTGCGCTCTGGTACCGGGTGCACCCGAGGGTGTACGACCGGCTGGTGGGGGAGGGGTTCTTCCGCAGGCGCTACAACGATCTCACCCTGGAGCCCGGGAGCGATCGCCTCGATTTCGCGGGGCCGGACGAGTACTTCGCCAGCGGGTTCTCCGGGGCGACGACCGCGGCTCCGGATCGGGGCCGGGTGCTCCTCGGCTCCGGTCGCGTGCTGCTCCCGCTCTTCGACGACACCCTCGGGGCGGTGGAGGTCGAGGCGGCTCCCCAGGCGGATACCACGGTACGCCTCCGGTGGAACGGTCGGGATCTTGGCTTCTCCGTGGCCTCGCCGTCCTCGCCGCGGCTTCGCTTCGAACTCCCCTCCGGGGCGGCGCGGGTGGGCATCAACGAGCTGCGCTGGGAGGCGAGCGCTCCGGTGCGGCTCCGGTGGATGCACCTGGTCGAGCGGCGGTGAGCCCCGCCAGGGGCGCCCGGGTGGCGAGGCGCGTTCGGGTTGGGCACAATGGGGGCATGTCTCAGCTCGTCCTCGATGATCTCCCGGGGGATCTTCTCGACCGCCTTGAACACCACGCCCGGCAGCTCGGGGTCTCCGTCACCGAGGCGGCTGCGCGCATCCTCACCCGCGCCTTGCCCCCTGCTGGTCCCTCTGCGTCCCCCTCGGGGGAGCCTTTGTCGGGGCCGTTCATGGAACGTGGCGGGCTGCTCCTGCACACCGGCCAGCTCGCGCCGGGGGTGGCCTGGCCGGACGTGGTCGATCTCCGCGAAGAACGGGCGGACGAGCTGAGCAAGAGGGCCCTTGAAGGCGGCGTTTGACACCTCGGTTCTCGTCGCTGCCTTGCTGCCGGCCCATGTCCACCATACCCGAGCCTACCCCTGGGTTGCTGGCGTGATGGCGGGTTCGTTGACGGGGGTTGTCTCGGCTCACGCCCTCGCGGAGCTGTTCTCCGTCCTGACCAGGATGCCCGTGAACCCGCCGATCACCCCACCGCAAGCAGCGCGGATGATCGAGCGACTGCGGCCCTTCTTCCTGGTGGTCGCGGAGGACGAGGGGGTGGTGGTCGCCGCAACAGATCGGTGCTCCGCGGTAGGGGCGGCGTCCGGGGCGGTGTTCGACGCGATCCACGTCCTGACGGCGGAGGTTGCGGGGGTCGATGCCTTGCTCACCTTCAACGAGAGGCACTTCCGGCGCCTGGCAACTGCATCGACGCCGCGGCTCGTTGTTCCCCCTGATCCGCCTTCTGTCGCGCTGTAGTCTTCGAACTCCCCTCCGGGGCGGCGCGGGTGGGCATCAACGAGCTGCGCTGGGAGGCGAGCGCTCCGGTGCGGCTCCGGTGGATGCACCTGGTCGAGCGGCGGTGAGTCCGTGGGCGAGCGAGGTCACCGGAGAGAGGCCGCCAGGGCGCGTAGCTCCGGGTCCGGGTCTCGCTCGGCCGCCAGGGCTAGCAGCGCCGCGGCCTCCGGCGACGGGAGGCTCCGGTGCAGCAGATCGATCACGCGGCGGCGCACCACCGAGGAGGTGTCAGCGCCCAGCGCCTGGGTCAGCGCGGGGATGTGCGTCTCCAGCGGACGAGAGTCCAGCGCCGCCGCCGCGCCGCCGCGCACCTCCGGGTCGCCGTCCCTCAGCAGCAGCGCGTCCAGGAGCGCGTCTGCCTGCGGATCCTCGATCAAGCGCACCGCGCTGGCCGCCGCCGACCGCAGCGCTGGCCAGGGAGACAGCGCCGCGTTGCGGGCCAGCGGCAGCACCGACCTCGCCCCGCTGTTGCCCATCGCCCTCAGCAGGAGCGCCTTCTCCTCGGGGCTGGCAGCGGCCTCGTAGGCGTCGAAGAGGTGCCGGAGCGGCTCCAGCGCCTCCTCGTCTCTTCCCTCGGCGAGGAGCGAGCGCGCCTGGTTCCCCAGCGCCAGCCGCGCCGTGTCCCTGACCTCGGGCTCCGCGCTGCGGGAGAGCTGCTCCGCCGCGGTGACGCTGTCGAGGGTCGGAGCAGGCGTGAGCCCGAGGTGCACGAGCGCATCCGTGCGGAGGTCGAGATCGACCCTGCTCGCGGCGATCTCCGCGAGCGCCTTCTGGGACCGGGGAGAGCCGGAGGCCCCCAGCGCCCCGAGCGTTGGTTTGGCCACCGCCGCCGGAGCGCCCCCGAGGATCGCCTTCCGGGCTTCCTCCACTGCGGTTGGGTCCTCCCGGAACAGCTCTCGCATGGCGACCATACCCCGGGCGCGCTGCTTCCCGTCCTCCCGGGGGGAGCCGACGGACGCCGCGAGCGCGGCAAAGGAGGGCCTCGGGCTGCCTCCCTGCGGGGCGCTCGGGGCGGCCTCGACGCGGTCCAGGGAAGAGAGCAGATCGCTCTCTTCGAGGGGAAAATCGGCCAGGGCTTCTCCGTCGAGGGAGCGCTCCAGGTGGAGCTGGATGGCGAGCTTGCTGTCGCTGGCGGGCAGGCCATTGCCCGGCTCCAGGCGGAGGCTGGACGCGCTCGTCAGGGCGCGAGGCCAGCCATCGTCGTCGAGGGATTGGTGGACGCGTCCCCGGGCCTCTTTCGCCCCGGCGCTCTCCGCCGGCACCAGCCCCTGCCCGGAGGCGAGCCTGGTGTAGTTCTCCCAGGTGCGCTCCACCCCGGAGGCGTCCCGGAGGTAGCGAGCCAGGAATGCGCCGGTGCTATCCTGTTCCTCGACGACCCAGGCAGGGGTAAGGGTCGCGGGGGCGACGAGCTGGAGGCTCGCGGCCGTGGCCTTCAGCAACCCCCGGGCCACCGTCGATGTCCCCTGGCGAAAGCGGAGTTGCTCGATCTTTCCCAGGGCATCGAGCCTCACCAGGAAGGGCCGGGCGAGGGAACCAGCCAGCTCGTCGAGGACGGAGGCAGGCGCCTGCTGTACACCATCCCCTGCCTGGACCACAGGGCTGTCGAAGGCCAGAAGGAGCGAGGTCTGCTCGGGGGAGCGGGCGATCACGCGGATCGAGAGTTTCCCGCGGGTCTGGAGCAAGATCCGCTGCGCCCGGCCGTCGCGCAGGTGGATCGCGCTGTCGCTCGTGACGCTGGCCTCGTACGCGCGCCCCTGGCCCGCCTGGAAGCGCGGCCGTGGGGCCTGTGTCTGCTGCGCGCGAGGCGCCTCTGCGGGGGGACGAGCGGGGGCGGGCGAGGAGAGGGCCGTGAACCCCAGGGTCAAGAGGCCAAGGAGCGGCAGGAGCGCGAGGGTGAGGGCAGGGGCGGGGCGCACGGGGGCTCCTGGCGTCAGAGGATCGGCGCCTTGGTGTAGGCGTCGCCGTTGCTGCTGTAGATCGGGATGACGGTGCCGAAGCCTTGCCAGGCGAGCAGCCCGCGGTAGTCGTAGAAATCACGCCAGACCGGCTTGCCGAAGAGGCTCACCTGCCCGGCGAGGGAGTGAAGGGTGACCGAGGAGTTGATGCTCCAGGAGAGGCGATCCGCCCCCGTGAGCTGGGTACGCGCCAGGGAGGCCGCCGAGGGGACCTGGATGTCGAGGAACTCCAGGTCGAGCTGGACACCACCTGCGTAGAGGCCCAGATCGAGCTTGACCGAGCCTGTTCCGTCGACGCGAGCGTGGGGGGTCACGCCGACGCTGGTGGTGGCTGTGCCTGCGGTGGCCTGGAAGGTGATCCCGGTGTGGCCGACGGCCTCCGCGCGGAGCGTCATCGGGATGACGCCGCCGATGAGGTAGACCTTCTCCGCCGAAAAAAGGAGCGCGTCGGTGGTCTTGCTGTAGCTCTGCGCGCCGGGGCCGGAGGCGTGGTAGACGTCCTGGTTACGGACGAAGTAGTGGACGGTGGCCGCGGGGCTCTGGGAAAGGGAGGAGCGGGCTCCCAGCTGGATGTCGACGAAGGAGACCGGGATCTCGAGCACCTTCCCGTGAGCGCGGAGCCATCCCTGGGTTGACAGGATCCGCTGCTCCATCTCCAGGCGGATCTTGCTCACCTGCTGCGGGTGCGCTGCCCGGAAGGCAGGGTCCGTCATGCAGTACTCGATGTCGCGCCCGGAGGCGGCGCAGTCGTTGTGGAGGATCTCCGCGGCGGTCACCAGCGAGTCGAGGCAGGCGTCGATCTGCGCCTCGCCGGTGTCGTAATTGTTGGCAGAGCTGGGCGGAGCGATGTTGTGGGTGCAGTCCGAGACCGGGACGAGCTGGGCCGTCCGGCCGCCGAAGAACGAGAGCCCGGCGCTGTAGCCAGCCTGGAAATTCGCGTTCCCGAAGGCGTGGCTGATCGCGCTGGTTCGCTCGTAATTTCGCACCGGCGTCGCGGCGGTCCCCGGGTTCGTCGAGGTGTTGCCGGGCGTACCCCCGGAGGTGGAGGCGCTGGGCGCCACCTGGACGCTGGAGGACGGGGAGATGGGCGGGACCGTTTTGGAGGGCGGCAGCGTGGCCAGCGTCCCGGGCGAGCCCACCGAGCCTCCCTTGCCCCCCAGGGAGGTCGAAGGCGACGCGATCTCGTACCCTGTCGTCGCCGCCGAGGCCGCCACCGGGGCGGCGAGGCACGCGAGGAAACCGAGGAGGTATCCATATTTTGAAGTCATAGGTTTTCTCCTGAAGTCAAGGTAGGAGCCGGTTGGTCTCCGGGGAACACCCTGCGAGGCTATGTGCGCCATAGGCGAGGGTTATCTGGCGAAGGGATGAGGCCATCGCTCCGGGTTATCGTGGCCATAGGACGCCGCCCCCTGCCGCCGCCCGGCGTATCGCCGCCATGGGCAATCGTCGCTCTGCCGCCACCGTTTGCACCACCTGACCCCGGGGCTGCTCAAGGCGCTGACGGCCTTGTTCAGATCCCCGTCCACGAAGCACGTCCACGGCCACGTCCACGAAGCACGTCCACGGCCACGTCCACGTGGACGGGAACCGTGGACGTGGACGGCTTTGTGAACAAGGCCGTGAGATAGGTCGTTGGCCCCATGCCCGGGTCGGGGCAGAAATGCATCCTCGGCGTCTTCGAATTCGCGTTGCAGCGTGTCCATCCCGTCGACGAACGAGGTCGCAGCCCGCGCCACGTCGGGGCGCGGTAAGTCGATGAGCCCTTTGAACGTCTCGATGAGGCTCGCCTTTGTGGCGGGCGCGCGCTCCGGCCGGAGCGCGCGTTGCGGCGAGCGACGGGCACGAAGCTGAGCGAGGAGCGCGGGCGGGACCACAAAGCGAGCCGGTTCGTTCACGGCATCTCCGGTCCGCTCTCGCGCACGCAGCTCAGGATGTAGTGCCCGAGCCCGCCGTCATCGTGCCAAGCGTTGGTCGCCGTGACCGGCGCGAACGACTCCTTGCTTTCATCGCGCTCACGGGTCCGCGTGCCGTTGGCCAGCCTGCCATCGCGCCACGGCGTCGTCTCGAGTTGGATCTCCCGGACGATCCATCGGTACGACAGAGGTGGCATGCCCCGGATCTTGTAGAGCCCCTCGAAGTAAAAGAACGGATCGATGCCGAGGTACACGTCACCTTCGACGAATGCTCCGAGCTGCGCTCCCTCGCGGGGCTGCTCTCGGAACGCCATGAAGGCCCCAGCATCGATCACCCACACCTTTTTGGCCACGAAGGCAACGCGCGCCCGGACGCGGTAGCGCGACGCGCCCAGATACGCGGCGCTCAGTGGGCCCTCGGTGGCTGGCCGCAACTCGTTTAGCGCGCCGAACTCGAGCGCGAACTTTGCGTGCTGCCCGACCGTGAAGTCACCGTAGTTGCCGTCCTGGATGATCCAGGACGACAAGCCCACATGGATCGCTGGCTCGGCGCTGTTCGACACAAAGACACGTTACTCGCCCTTCAGCCATCAAGCAAGCGGCCGGCAGCCGCGTTCACGCTTCGCCTCGCGCCTCGTCCAGCGTCCCGTTTCTCGGGCGACATTGCCCCCGAGGTCGTCTCCTTCCTCCCGGCTCACGCTGTACGCGAACCACTTGGGGCGTCGAGGTCCTCGTCGAGCACGCTGTGCGGAATCAGCTTGATTTCGAGCTCATCGCGCTCGCGATTCCGCACCACCGCCTCGCAGCACGCTCCGAACACACGCTTCTGGTTGATGGGCCACATGAGAGGAAACGCCGCCGCGTATGTGGCCAACTTCGTCTTGTCTCCGGCCGACCAGCTCTTCGGTGGATGATCGAGCGCGTCGCGAACCATCCGCTCGGCTTCGAGCGCCGGCACCTGCCCTGCGTAGCCCACGGTGCGGCACCGATAGAAGCGCGGGACGGCGTTCGGCTTCCTCCGCAGACGCTTCACCAGGGCCCTGGCTTCGGCGGCCTTGTGGGCACCGAGGTTGTCGACCACGCGCGGAGGGCACCGGCCCGCGGCGCGTGGCTCCTGTGCTACGCTGCGCGGGTCCATGGCGTCGCCAACCCGCGCCCCTGTTTTTCTCTGGGGGGCCGCCTCCCTGGGGGTGCTGGCCTGCGCCTCGGTCGCCCCCCTGGTCCCTGCGGCGGACCCGCCCTCCGAGGTGCCCCCTGCGGCGTCTTCCTCCGCGGCGCCGGAGCCCGGGGAGACCCCCGAGGAAGCCTTCCGCCAGCGCCCCCCGATGCCGGGGCCGGAGGGGGTCTTCCAGGCGCCGGTTCCTCTGGACATCACGCTGCCGGGAGGGATGCGGGTGCTGCACCTGGAGAACCGGGGGATGCCGGTGGTGTCGATGCAGCTCGTGATCCGCAGGGGGGCGTCGTCGGGGGCGCCGGGGGTGGCGGCGCTGCTGGGGCCGATGCTGCTCCAGGGGACGCCCAGCCGCTCCCTCTTCGAGCTGAGCGATGCGCTGGAGGAGCTGGGGGCGAGGCACCGGGTCACCGTGGACGAGGACGCGATCCTGGTGAGCGCGACGGTGCTGGCTCCGGACGCGGAGCGGGCCCTGCTGCTGCTGGCGGACGCGGTACGCAACCCGAGCTTCCCGGAGGCGGAGCTGGAGCGGCTCAAGGCGAGGAAGATCCAGGCGCTGGCCTTCGAGCGGGATCTGCCGAGGGTGCAGCTCCAACGGGCGGTGGCGGAGCTGCTGTATCCGGAGCGGCATCCGTACCGGACATCGCTGCTGCTGGACGAGCGGGCGGTGCGGGCGGTGAGCCGCGGGGCGCTGCGGCGCTTCCACCAGGAGCACGTGCAGCCGGACAGCGTGGTGCTGGTGGTAGCGGGGGATCTATCGAAGCAGAAGGCCGAGGAGCTGGCGGCGCGGGCGTTCGGCAAGTGGCGAGGGAAGGCGGCGCGGTTCACGGCGCCGCCGACGCCGCCGGGATCCCGGAAGACGCCGTCGGTGTTGCTGCTGGATCTCCCCGGCGCCCCGCAGACCAGCGTGGCCCTCTGCGCCGTGGGGGCCCCCTACAGCAGCCCGGAGCACGACACGCTGATGGTGCTGAGCACGCTGCTGACGAGGAGGCTCAACGCGAACCTGCGAGGACGCCACGCCTACACCTACGGGGTGAGCAGCCAGGTGGCGTTCCGCCACGGGGCGGGGCCGTTCACCGCGGGGGGCGACGTGGTGCGGGAGAGGACCGCCGAGGCGATCCGGGAGATCCTCGGGGAGGTGGCGCTGCTCCGGGACGAGCCGGTGGGGCACGACGAGCTTCAGGAGGCCAAGGTGATCCTCGGGGCGCTGTCGGCGCGCTTCGAGACCGCCGAGAGCTCCGTGGTGGCGATGACGCCGTTGGCCATCTACCGGCTGGAGGACGGCGAGTTCATGACGCTGCGGGTGAGGCTCCAGATGGTCACCCGCGAGACCATCCAGAAGGCCGCCCGCGCCTACCTGGCGCCGGAGCGGCTCCGCCTGGCGCTGGTGGGAGACGGCGCCCGGATCGAGGGCCAGGTACGGGCGCTCAACCTTGGCCCCGTGGAGGTCCGGAAGATCAACCCCGCCCGGACCGCCCCCGAGCCTCCCCTGCCCGACGACGCCCCGTGATTCCCTGTCGCCGCCTCCGTACCTCCTGGGCTCTTGCCGCTGCGCTCCTGGCTCCTGCCACGGCGGCGGGGCGCGAGCCGGTCCCGGAGGCGTCCAACGAGACGGTGCAGCTCGGGCTGAGGACGATGGGGTGGTCGTTCCCGGTGGGCAGGATGAACCGCTCGGGCAGGCCCGTGAGCGAGGCGATCCGGGGGGCCTTCCCGCTGCTGCTCGACCTGGGCGGCAAGCTGACGCGTCACGTCTTCGTGGGGGGCTACCTGGGCTTCAACGCCGGTCGGGTGGGGGAGGCCTTCGGCGTGCTCTGCGCGGGCTCCGTATCCTGCTCGGCCAACAACGTGCGCATCGGGCTCCAGGTCCAGGTCCATCTTCGCCCGGCGCGTCGGCTCAATCCCTGGGTCGGGCTGGGCTTCGGCACCGAGGCCACGACCATCACCGCCGAGAGCCGCGTGGGCGACTACACCCAGACCGTGGGGGGGACCAGCTCCTTCCAGGGGATCGAGCTGCTCCATGCGACGCTGGGGCTCGACCACCGGGCCGCGGAGGTCTGGGGCTACGGGCCCTACGTCACCTTCACCGCCGGGCGCTACGAGACGACCACCGTGCGGAGCGTGGTCGGCACCAACCGGACCAGCGCCATCGAGGATCCCTCGATCCACCACTGGATCCTCTTCGGATTCCGGGGGGTCCTGTTCCCCTAGCTCGAGCCTGCCGTGCCCGGCGCGTCCGGGGCGGCAGCGGGGAGTCCGACTCGTGTCACGTCGTGGTACGTCGCCCCTTGGCCTTCCTGGCGGTGGACGAAGGCACCACGGGGGTCAACAAGGCCTCGGAGCTGGGGATGGTGACTGCAGCGCGGACCCAGGCGTCGAGCTGGGTCAGGTCCGTGCAGGACAGCACCGCCTCGCGCACCTTCGCTGGAACCTCCAGTCCCCGTGCCTCCAGCACCGCAAGGATGGCTCTCGCCTCCCCCTCGATCTTCCCCTCGATCTTCCCCTCGATCTTGCCTTGTCCGTAGTACTTGCGAGCGAACTCGCTCTGGTATTCGTAGCCCTGCATCATCCACGCCTCCAGCGCGTTGCGCACGCGCTCGTTCAACCTCGCCAGGATCAGGTCAGTGTAAAAGCGGGCCCGCTCGTCGTCGAGACGCGCCAGCGCCATCATCGCCGCCAGAACCGTCTGCAACCCGTCGGGCTCGTCGTTGCCGTGGGTCATCGCGCTCAGCACCGCAAGCTCCGGCAAGCGCGCGGCCTTCTGTCGGCTTCGGATCGCCGGGAGAACCCCTGGTCCCACCGCCTGCGGATAGATCCGCTGCCCGAAGCCCAGGTCGATGGGCTCCCTCGCCCAGACAGCGGTCTCGTCGTCGAGGCACAGCACAAGCAACACCGCGTCGCACGCAAGCCGCGCCTGCTGCACGACCACGTACACCGGCCAGCTC
>CAZSDX010000173.1:0-12025 GCA_964605685.1 uncultured Polyangiaceae bacterium | reverse complement strand
CACCAGCCCCACGAGGGCCAGCGCCGCCGCCCCGGTGAGGGCAAGGACCGGAAGCCACGAGGACCACCCGGCGCTGACGCCCAGCAGCGGCAGCCACCGGACGGCCACGAGCGCGGCGACCAGCAGCCCCCCCACCTGCGGGACCAGCAGCCGCAGCGCCCGGGGCAGCGGCGAGACGGCAGGAGCCCACGGCGGAATCACCCGGAGCAGGAGCCCGGCCAGCAAGAGCGTCCCCGCCCAGAACCCCACCGGGATCCCGCCCCACCGCCCGCTCTCGAGCCGCCCCCGGGGCACGACCGGCTCCTTCCCTTCCCGCAGCGAGAGCAGCGCAGCGATCCCATGGACCTCACCAGCGCCGCGGGCCCGGACCAGCGCTACCTCGCCCCCCTCCTCGATGCGGATCTTCTTCAGCTCCACCGTGTCCATCCCCGGCCCTGGCTCGATGGAGATCGTGTGCGGCCCGGCGGGCAAGGGACGCCGGGCAAACGGTGCCTCCGCGAAGGGCTCCCGGTTGTTGTCGAGAAAGACCCTGGCTCCGGGGGTCGTGGCCAGGGTGAGGTATCCTTGACCCTGAGTTGCGGACGACCTGGAAGCGGTGCCCTCCCGGGGAACGGCAACGAAGCGCGGGGAGGAGGCGGGGACGAAGTCGTCGGTGTTCCAGGCTCCGGCGAGCCCCCAGCCGAGCACGGCTCCGCCGATCCAGAGGAGCACGTCGCCCGCCAGGGGCAAGGCGGCGCGCCGGGGGAGCGACGAGCCCGGGCCGGTGACCCCGCAGGCCAGGGCCCCCAGCAGCGTGAGCGCCCCGGAGCCAACAGCCATCCCCAGCGGGCACGAGGCCAGCAGCGCGAGGAGCCCGGCAGCGGTCGCTCCGGCGGTCGCCCCCAAGGTCCCCTGGAGGCGATGGAGCGCGACGGGGCTGGCGGCGAGGCCCACCTGGGCCAGCGACGCGACCAGCAGCAGCACCAGCGAGGCCAGGGCGGAGGAGGCGTCGAAGCCGAGGCCCAGGTGCAGGTCGACGGAGCCAAGCCGGAGCAGCACGGGTCCCGGGGCCACCAGCAACCGGGAGGCCCCCGGGAGCGCCGCCAGCCGGTAGACGAGGGCGAGCGCCGCCAGCAGCGCGAGCCAGGTGAAGACCGGGGCGGCCCAGAGCGCGGCGCCGTCCGGCTCCTCGTCGAGGAGGGCCATCCTGGACGCCAGCAGCGCCCCGGCCAGCGGCAGCAGCGGCAGCGCCCACAACAGGAGGGCCACCTCGACCCCAGGGACAGACCCGGAAAAATCAGGCATGAGGAGCCGTCATGTACCCCAGCTCCCCGGAGCAGGCCATCCGCGAGCGCGCCCGGGCCCTGGGCTTCGACGCCCTGGGCATCGCCCGGGCCGATCTCCCCCTGGACGTGGAGTTCACCCGCTACGAGTCCTTCTTGGACGCAGGGATGCACGGCTCGATGGACTGGCTCGGAGAGAACCGGGAGGTCCGGCGGCGCCTGGATACCGCCGACATCCTGGAGGGGGCCCGTAGCGTCCTGTGCCTGGCGATCCGCTACGGACGCCCCGAAGGGGAGGCGCCCCCGGGCTCTGTCGCTGCGCTGGTGGCCCGCTACGCCCGGGGGCAGGACTACCACAACGCCATCCGCAAGCGCCTCCGCAAGCTCGCCGCCTTCGTCCGCTCCCTGGGGGAAGGGGTGGAGGCGCGGCCGATGATCGACACGGCGCCGGTCCTGGAGCGCGCCTGGGCGGCCCGCTCTGGCCTGGGATTTCTTGGGAAAAATGGCCTGATCATCGTCCCCGGCCAGGGCTCCTATTTGCTGCTGGGCGAGGTGGTGACCACCCTGGCGCTGCCCCCCGGGGAGCCGATGGCCGAGCGCTGCGGCTCCTGCACGCGGTGCCTGGACGCCTGCCCGACCGGGGCCTTCCCGGAGCCTTTCGTCCTGGACGCCCGCCGGTGCATCTCGGCGCTGACCATCGAGCACCGGGGGGCTCTCGACGGAACGCTGCGGGCTTCTCTGGGGGAGCACCTCTTCGGCTGCGACGTCTGCCAGGAGGTCTGCCCCTTCAACCGGACCCGCCCTGCCCCCCCCGAGCGCACCCACCTCTTCGCCCCGCTCCCTCGCTGGCGGCAGATGACCCCTGAGCAGCTCCTCGACGCGGCGGACCTGGACGCCCTGCGCCAGGGCTCCCCGCTCCACCGCTGCCCCCCTGCGGAGCTGCTCCGTAACGCCCTTTCGGTGCTGGTCCACCGGGGGGCTCGGGGGGCCCTCCCGGCGATCGGGCGGCTGGCCCGGGAGCACCCGGAGCCCTGGCTCCGCGACCACGCCCGCTGGGCAGCAGACGCCCTCGGGGGAGCTTTGCCCCCGGCGGGGATCGTGTAAAGTGGGCCGCGCATGGGCAAGGACATCACCAGCGACCTGCTGAAGTGGAGCGGCCTCGGGCTGGTCACGGTGGCACTTTTCCTCGCGGGGTGGTCCATCGTGGCCGACCCGCAGAGCGTGCTGTGGCGCCAGTGGGCGAGGTACGTGGCGCACATCGAGCGGCAGCTCCGGCTGATGTTCATCTTCACACCGGGCGTGCGGGTGGCCCAGGGGCAAGCGGCGGGGGTCTTCGCGATCCTGTTCCTCCACGCGCTGGTGGACATCCCGTTCTGGTGGGCCTTCGTGATGGCGGTGATCTTCCTGCCGCCGCTCTACATCGAACAGATGAAGGAGAAGCGGGTCCTGGCCATCGAGGCCCAGGTCGACGGGTTCTTGATGGCGCTGTCCAACGCGCTCAAGGCGACCCCCAGCGTGGCGGACGCCTTCATCTCCATCCAGACGCTGATCCAGCCGCCGCTCCAGCAGGAGATCGAGCTCTCGGTCAAGGAGATGCGCCTGGGGAGCTCCCTCGACCAGTCGCTGCTGCACATGGCGGGGCGCGTGGGGAGCCGCCAGTTCGACACGGCCCTGTCGGCGGTGCTCATCGGGCGCCAGCTTGGCGGTAACCTGCCCCAGATCCTCGATACCACCGCCTCGACCTTCCGGGAGATGGCTCGCCTGGAGGGCTTCGTCCGCTCGAAGACCGCCGAGGGCAAGGCCCAGCTCTTCGTGCTCGCGGTCTTCCCCTTCGGGATGGTCTACGCCCTCAACGCCCTGCAGCCCGGCTACTTCAACGAGCTGAGCAGCGGGATCATCGGCTACATCGTGGCCATCCTCGCCGGCGTCTTCTGGATCGCCTCGCTCCTGGTCGCCCGCAAGGTGCTGAACGTCGACATCTGAGGCCCATGACGCTCCTCCTCGTCCTCCGCACCCTCGGCGTCCTGATGATGGGCGCGGCCATCGCCGTCGTCGTCTACTTCATCGCCAAGGCCCCCTCCCGCAACGCCAGCCGCCTCGGGCTCCGCGGCCTCAAGCGCCAGCGGGCCCTGCAGGATAGCCCCTCCTGGGCCCAGTTCGAGCCGCTCGTCCGCTGGCTCGGCGTCCGGGTCAACGGCATGCTCACCGACGAGCAATACGCCGCCATGGACCGCCAGCTCATGCTCGCCGGCGACTACATGGGCCTCACCCCGGAGGAGTACCTCGCCATGAGCATCCTCTCTGGCCTCGGCGGCCTCGCCTCCGGCGCCCTGGCCGGCTACCTGATGGGCGTCGGCCCCGTGCTCGCCCTGATCGTCGCCCCCCTCGGCGCCGCCCTGCCCTACCTCGCCGTCAGCGAGGCCCAGCAGGAGCGCATGAAGCAGATCAACCGCGGCCTCCCCTACGCCATCGACCTGATGGCCCTCGCCATGAGCGCCGGCCAGGATTTCCCCGGCGCCGTCCGCCAGGTCGTCGACAAATCCAGCGACCCCGACGACGCCCTCGTCGCCGAATTCGCCGTCATCCTCCAGGAGCTCGGCCTCGGCATGACCCGTAAGCAGGCCATGGAAGGCTTCGCTCGCCGCGCCCCCACCGAGAGCGTCGGTGAATTCGTCGGCGCCGTCGTCCAGGCCGAGGAGCGCGGCAACCCCGTCGCCTCCGTCCTCCAGATCCAGGCCAGCGTCTCCCGCATCCGCCGCACGGTCCGCGCCGAGGAGAGCGCCTCCAAGGCCGGCGTCGCCATGGTCGGCCCCCTGATGCTCGTCTTCCTCTGCATCATGCTCCTCGTCATGGGCCCGATGTTGCTGCGCATCATGAAAGAATTTGGGTTAAGGTGTCCCCGTGAGCCTGCTCAAGTTCTACGTCCGCTACCCCGACGGCCGTCAGGAAGAGTTCCCCATCGATACCGACCGGGCGCTCATCGGCAGCGGCGCTCACTGCGAGATCCGCCTCCCCCCCGAGGCCGCCCAGGTCGAGCACGTCTCCGTCCAGACCACCGCCTCTGGGGTCTACGCCCAGACCCTCGCCTTCGACCCCCCTCCCCTCGTAGGGGGGGTACAGTTCACCCAGGGCACCCTGATGCCTGACACCCCCCTCGTGCTGGGCGGCGTCGAGATCCTCGTGTCCGCGGTCGACCTGACCCCCCAGACCCGCATCGCCCGCACCAAGCAGGAGAAGACCAGCCCCGTCACCCTCGCGGCCGGAGCCTTGATCCTCCCCCTGCTGGCCTTTGTCCTCCTGTTCGACGACGAATCGACAGGGGTGGGCGAGCCCCCCAAGAAGGTGCCCGATCTGTGGGGCGACCCGGTGAAGACTTGCCCCCAGGCCGGCGCCGCCCAGGCCCTCGCCGTCGCCCAGGAGCGCTTCGCCATCGCCGAGACCAAGCGGGAGCGTAGCCCCTTCGACGTCCGCGACGGCATCGCCGCGGTGCCCCTCTACGAGCTGGCCGCGGTGTGCTTCCAGGCCACCGGAAACAAGGAGGCCGCCGACGAGGCCCTGGCCTCCGCCAAGGAGCTCCGGGACCAGCTCCAGCAGCAATACAGCACCCACGCCGTATGGCTGGAGCACACGCTCCGGGTACAGGACTGGCGCGCCGCCCAGCGCGAGGTGGCGCTGATGCTGGCGTTCACCGAAGGGAAGAAAGGCGAGTACGTCACGTGGCTCTCCAACACGGATCGCTACCTGCGCATCAAGTTCGGCCAGCGCTCGCCCTGATCGCCTGCCTCGCCGCCGGCTGCGTGCGGCAGCCGGGCGCCGAGATGAAGAGCCAGGTGGAGACCGTCCAGCGCGAGCAGACCTGGCAGAAGCTCTACGAGCGCGGCAAGGCCTTCGCCGCCGTGGGCGACCAGACCCGCGCCGAGCAGTACCTGGCCGCCGCCCTCGACGCCGGCGGCGACGGGAAGAAGATCCTGCCGCTCCTGATGAGCGTCTGCGTCGAGGCGAAGAAGTTCCGGGTGGCCGTCGACTACGGCGAGGCGCACCTCAAGAAGCACCCGGGCGACCTCAAGCTCCGGCACCTGCTCGGGACGCTCTACCTGGCGCTCGGGGAGAACTCCCCCGCCCGCGCCCACTTCGAGGAGGTGCTCCACCGCAACCCGGACGAGGCGGAGACCCACTACGCCCTCGGCCTGTTCTTCCGCGACATCGAGGGCGACGTGCTCAAGGCCGACGCCCATTTCCGCGCCTACGTGCGCCTCAACCCGGGCGGAACCCACGCCCAGGAGGCTCGCGCCTCCTTGCTCAAGAGCGTACCGTGATCCCCAAGGACGTCTACGCCGAGACCCTGCTCCAGTTCTTCGAGCCCATCCGCAAGCACATGGAGGACCCGAAGGTCAGCGACATCATGATCAACGGGCCCAACCAGGTCTTCGTGGAGCGCCACGGGCTCCTCGAGCTGAGCGACGCCCGCTTCGACTCCCGCGAGCACCTCATCGCCGCGTTGCGCAACGCCGCCCAGTTCGTCGGCAAGCACATCGACGAGGAGAAACCCATCCTCGAAGGTCGCCTCCCGGATGGCTCCCGCATCGAGGCGGTCCTCCCCCCTGCCGCCCCCGAGGGCCCTTGCGTCTCCATCCGCCGCTTCTTCAAGGAGACCCTCACCATCCAGCGCCTCCTGGAGTTCGGCGCCATGACCCACGAGTGCGCCACCACCCTCCAAGCCCTGGTCATCTCCAAGCTCAACGTGATGATCGCCGGCGGCACCGGCAGCGGCAAGACCTCCATGCTCAACGCCCTCTCCTCCTTCATCCCCGAGGGCGAGCGCGTGGTCGTCATCGAGGACTCCAAGGAAGTGCAGCTCCAGCGTCAGCACGTCGTCAACCTCGAGGCCAGGCCCCCGGACCCCAAGGGCCGCGGCGCCGTCTCCATCCGCGACCTCTTCAAGGCCACCCTCCGCCTCCGCCCCGACCGGATCGTCGTCGGCGAGATCCGCGGCGGCGAGGCCCTCGACCTCATCCAGGCCATGACCAGCGGCCACGGCGGTTGCATGGCCACCCTCCACGCCACCCACCCCAAGGACACCATCACGCGCCTCGAGACCATGTGCATGATGAGCGACATCGACATGCCCCTCACCGCCATGCGCATGCAGCTCGCCAGCGCCCTCAACATCATCCTCCAGGTATCTCGCCTCCAGGACGGCACCCGCAAGGTCACCCACGTCTCCGAGATGCTCGGCTTCGACCTCGCCACCGGCTCCTACCAGATCCAGGATATCTTCCGGCGCGACTACCACGGCTTCGACGCCGGTGGACGCATCCAGAGCGAGCTTGTCCCCACCGGCATCTTGCCCGCATGCTTGCCCCAGCTTCACGAGCACGGCGTCGACCTGCCCGCCTCGGTGTACGATGCGGCACGGCGCGCCGGCTACCAGCCCGGCGGCGGTGGCCACCACGGCCACGGCGGTCATCACTGAGCGCAGCGAGAGCCGATGAGCGATATCCTGGTTCAAGTCGTCGAGGGCAACGCCTGGGAGACCTCCAAGATCTTCTCCCCAGGAACACCCGTGGGCCCCCTCGGCCTCGGCACCGCCGCCGACTGGAGGATCGAGGGCCCCGGCGTCGGCCCCATCCACGCCTACGTCTACTACGACGGCGCCGCGCTGCTCGCCGCCTCCGCCACCCCCTACACCGCCACCGCCAACGGCTCCCCCCTCGGCGGCGACTGGACACCCCTCCCTCTCCCCTGCGAACTCAGCCTCGGCGGCGCGCGCTTCCAGATCCAGGACGCCGCCGCCTTCGACGACGCCGCCACCAACGCCCCCGCCGAGGAGATCGACGACGCCGCAACCGGCTTCCTTGATCGCTCCGGTGCCCCCCTCCCCCCGGGCTCTCCTCTCCACCACCCCGGCGACCGGCGCCCCGTCGTCGAGGATGAATCCACCAAATTCCTCCCCATCGAGCAGATGCGCAAGGGCGCCGACGCCCCCCCCTCCCCCGGCGCCCCAGGCGTCGGCCCTCCCGCCGTCGTCGTCGCCCCGGACGCCCTCCCTCCCCGCGCCAACCCCCTCGCCCCCACCATCGCTCCCGGGTCTTTCCCGACCCCACAGATCGAGCCCCCTCCGGGCCAGCAGCCCCCGGGCCAGCAGCCCCCGGGCCAGCAGCCCCCGAAAGCACCCCCCCAGGGGGGCCTCGCCGCCGCCTGGAAGGAAGCCTCTCCTCCTCGTAAGATCACCTACATCCTCCTCCCCATCGCCCTCGTCGCCTTCGCCCTGACGATGCTGGACGACCCCACGGAGACCAGCGCCAAGAAGCCCAAAGGTTCCCCCAAGTCCTCTGCGTCCGCGCCTGCCTCCGCCTCGGGGCCTCCTCCGCCTCCCCCCATCGGCTCGCTCCCTCAGCTCCCTCTCGGCCCCCTGCTCCCTCCCCCCGAGCGCCCGGCCCCCAAAAAGAAGTTCCCTCCCCCCCGCACCCCGGTCAGCACCCTGGAGCGCAAGGCGGTCGACGCGCTCATCGCGGGCAATTACAAGGAGGCCGCCGAGTTCTACGAGCAGCTCGCCAAGGAGCACCCCGAAACGCCCATCTACAAAGAGGCGCTCCGGGTGCTCAAGACCAAGCAACCCGAGCGCAAATAACCCCATGCAGCGCCCCCAGATCCTGGCCCTCGCCGAGCGCCTCGACATCTTCCACGAGGCCACCGGCAAGGGGGTCACCCTCGCCTTCATCGACCTGGGGTTCTACCCCCACCCGGATCTCGTCCAGCCGACCCACCGCATCAAGGCGTACGCCGACGTCGCCCGCGCCCAGCCCCTCCCGGAGGATTTCTTCCAGCCCAGGCCCGCCTCCTGGCACGGCACCATGACCGCCTGCGTCGCCGCAGGCAACGGCTACGTCTCGGGCGGACGCTTCCGCGGGCTGGCCCACGAGAGCGACGTGGTGCTCATCCGGGCCGCCAACTCCGAAGGCAAGATCCGCGGCGAGCTCATCGCCTCGGCCCTCCGCTTCCCGCTCCGCCACCCGGACCTCAACATCCGTGCCCTCAGCGTCTCCCTCGGTGTCGACGGCGACGACCCCCACATCGAGGAGGTCCACCGCGCCGTCGAGGAGCTCCACGACGCCGGCATCGTGGTCATCGCCGCCGCAGGCAACAACCCCTCCGCCGAGCCCGAGGCCCCGGGCTCCTGTGCTGCTGCCGTCACCGTCGGCGGCAGCAACGACAAGAACACCCGCGACAGCAGCGACGACACCCGCTGGCCCTCCAGCTACCGCCGCCGCGGCCTCCAGAAGCCCGACCTGGTCGCCCCCGCCATCCTAGTCCCGGCCCCCATGCTCCCCGGGACCACCACCGCACGCGAGGCCCAGCCCCTCTTCGAGCTGATCTCTGTCCTCGAAGAAGCCGAGACCGAGCGCCGCTTCGCCGAGCAGATCCGCGGCAAGACCGTCCCCGTTTCGGGGTCATTGAAGACCCTGCGAGACGCCATCGCCGGACGCCTCGCCGCCCAGAAATACATCTCCCCCCACTACCAGCACGTCGACGGAACCTCCTTCGCCGCCCCCATCACCGCCTCCGTCGTGGCCCAGATGCTCGAGGTCAACCCCAAGTTGACCCCCCGTGACATCAAGCGTGGTCTCCTCCTCACCGCTCGGCTCCTCGACGGCATCCCCGAGCGCCAGCAGGGCGCCGGCGTCCTCCAGCCTCGCGAGGCGGTCCTCTGGGCCCAGCGCCACAAGAAGAAATAGCTCAGGGCGATACCTTCTTCTTCGACACCACCTCGATCAGCCGGTACCGCTTCGCCGGAGCGTCCATCGGGGGGGAGCCCTGGACCTCCGGCTGCACCCGCAGCTCGTAGGCGTACGAATCCTCGTGGGAAAATCCGTCGATGGTCCCGTAAAACAGGCGCCACCCCCCCTGCTCCGAGTCCCGGACCTGCATGCACTTCATCGGCGCTTCTCCCTCGCAATCGACCAGGTGCTCTCGAACCCAGAGCGTCTTGACCTCGGAAGAAGCCCCCGAGGTCTGCGTCGACCCCGTGCCCGCTGGGTTCGCTGAGCCTGCCCCTCGCGCGCTCGTATCGGGAGGAACCACCACGCTGTTCGGGGCCGGGTTGGGGCTGCACGCCAGGAGCCCGAGACACACCACCAGGAGAGGAGCCTGCTTCATGACCACCATCCTACGACAACCGGACCGCTCTGGCTGGCGCATCGAAGGCCCCCGTGAGACCATCCCGAGGATGCTCCGGGGTCTGGCGCGCAGCGCCCTTCTTCTCTCCTGCTGGCTCGTCGGCTGCCGCACGGGGACGTCCTCCACCCCTCCCCCTCGCGCCGGCTACGGCACGGGCCAGCCCGCCGCCCAGATCTCCGCCGAGAGCTTCCACCCCTCCTCCTTTCGCCAGGCCAGCAGCGCGCTCCTCTACCTCGCCGGTAGCGCCGTCCAGCGCATGGTCTCCTTCGAGGTCGTCGACGGCATGGCGGTCCTCGACGGGGACATCCTCCTCGGACCGGCCACCTTCGTCCCGTTCCGCTACGGAGCCCCCCGCTTCGCCTCCAACGACAGCACCCTGAGCGCCGTCGCCCGCTCCAGCCGCAGCGACCTCTGGACCAACTCCGAGATGCCCTACGTCATCGAGTCCTCGGTGGGGCCCCAGAAGGTCGAGTGGATCAACTGGGCCATCCAGCACGTCGCCAGCCAGAGCCCGCTTCGCTTCCGCCCGGCTACCAACGCCGACGCGGACCACGTCTTCTTCCGTGACAGCGGCAGCGGCAGCGGTTGCTACTCCTACCTCGGCCGCACCGGCGGCCCCCAGGAGATCCAGGTCGGAGGCTGCGGCGTCCGTGGCAGCGTCGTCCACGAAATCCTCCACGCTGCCGGTTTCTACCACGAGCAATCCCGCGGCGACCGCGACGACTACATCATCATCAACTGGAACGACATCGATCCTGCGCATCGTTCCAACTTCGAGATCCGCGGCCAGCGCGGCCAGGACATCGGCGCCTACGACTACGGTAGCATCATGCACTACGGCGCTCGCGCCTTCAGCATGAGCGGGAACCCCACCATCGTCCCCAAGACCCCGGGCGCCCAGATCGGCCAGCGCGAGGGACTCTCCCCTCTCGACCGCGCTGCCCTCCAGCAGCTCTACGGCTCCGGCGGCGGTGGCCCCACCACCACCGGCGGCGGCACCACCGGCGGCTCTGGCAGTTCGCCCTTCCCCTTCCCCTTCCCCTGGCCCACCTCCCCGAGCGGTGGTGGCTCCGGCGGCACCACCGGCGGCTCCGGCGGCTCGCCCTTCCCCTTCCCCTGGCCGGTGCTGGTCACCCCGCAGCCGACCCAGCCCGCCCCGCCTCCTCCCACCCAAACGGGTCCGGCTCCCTGGGCTGGAAATTACTCCAGCACCCGCGGACCCATGGCCTGCACCGAGGACGCTGCCATGGTCGCCTGCAGCTTCTCCGACAACGGCACCCAGGGACGCCTCGACTGCCGCAAGGAGCAGGACAACCTCCGCCTCACTTGCTCCTGGATGACCTTCTTCCCGCGGCCAGGCTACGGGCGCGCCTCCTTCAGCCGGCAGACCCCCAATGATCGTGCCTGGCAGGGGACCTGGGGCCACTACCAGGACGCCTCCAACGGCGGCCCGTGGAACGCCACCAGCCAGTAAAAACCAGGCCAAATCTCTCTGTAACGCGGTACCATCGCGCCCCACGATGCGTCCCTGGCTCTTCTGTTCCCTGCCGCTCGGTCTCTTCCTCCTCGCCTGCGGCGCGGGGGGCACCTCCGGCGCAGACCCAGCCCCGGGGGCGGGGGGCTCCGCGGGGGCTGGCGGCGCGGGGGGCTCCGGAGGGTCTGTAGAGACCCCTGGGCTCTCGGACTGCAAGGCGGCCTGCGTCAAGGTCGACGCCCTGTCCTGCCCCCAGAACCCACCTGGCCAGTGCGGTGAGTTGTGCGAGAGCAGCGCCAAGGCGAAGGCCTGTTCCAAGGAATACGCCGCTTACAGCGCCTGTGCGGCGGCGGCCACCTGGCAGTGCGAGGGGGGGCTCGCGAAGGTCCCTGCCTGCGAGAAGGAACTGAGCGCCCTGGTGGTGTGCCTCAACGAGAAGGGTTCCAGCACCGGAACCCTGGAAGACCCTGGCCATTTCTTCTGCGACAAGCTGGTCTGCGACGGCAGCGCATCCCAGAAGGCCTGCTGCTTGAAGCTGGATCTGGCCAAGCTGGGGGTTGACGCGAAGTGCGTCCCTTCCATCGACCAGTGCGGGCAGGATTCCCGCTGGGAGTGCGACGGCCCGGAGGATTGCGGTGGTCGACCCTGTTGCTGGTCCAACCCGAGCACCGGATCGGGCCAGATCGTCCTTGGTTTCTGCCGGGACACCTGCAACCTGCTCGCAGGCGAGCGGGAGGTTTGCCAGGAGACCTGCACGAACGGGCTTTATTGCTGCAAGAAGCCCGGGGAAGATCTCGGATCCTGCGAGCAGAGCAAGGCCATCTGCGACAGCAAGCCGGAGGAATAGCGCCGGAGGTCCTCACCCCCCGGCCCCCTCTCCGTCTCCCGCGGAGAGGGGGAGATCCCCGGCAGATAGAAAGAAGATAGGGGAGGAGAAAGGGGAAGGGGAAGGGGAAGGGGAAAAGGAAAGGGGGAACCTCCGCCCCTCTGGAGGGTTCGCCCTTGTCCGGGGTCTGAAGGCGTGCTCCTCTCCTTGCTTTGGCCCATTCCACTGCTGGGAGTCTCCCCCTCTCCGCGGGAGACGGAGAGGGGGCCGGGGGGAGAGAGTGTA